>NZ_HG916855.1:1200000-1566015 GCF_000577275.2 Rhizobium favelukesii | reverse complement strand
GTCGCATGATATCGCAAAGCCCGTCATATTTTTCCGGCGCAGCCCAGTTGCCAAGATCGCCATTCAGACCGACGTCTCCCTGCAATGTATCGAGAAGCCAGTTCGTCTCCCTTGGAGAAGGCAAAAGAGCAAACCAGTTTTCGGTGACGACGCGAACGCCGCTATCTTTAACCTGCTTTGCAAGCCAGCCCAGATGCTGTGCCGCACGTTCGAGGTTTTCTGCCGTCGGCGCCTGCTTGCCTGCGATTACCCGCATGTGCTTGGCGCCAAGCGCCGCCGCAATCTCGATCCAGCCGGCGATCCATTGAATATCGCGCTCAGCCGTTTCTGGATGGCTTGGATCACCATCTTCGACGAGCAGCGTCTGGAGCAGGACGCCGGCGTCCTGAAGCGCGGCGCGCATTTCCGCCAGATGGGTGCGCTCCAGGCTCGAGAGGTGGAACGAGCAAAGTTCGAGCCGCCCAACTCCGCGCTCGGCGAGCTGCCCCGGGATGTCGAGGAGCGAGCAGCGCCCCGGCCCATAAGGTTCCTTACGCGTGGCACTTTTCTCCGGATCGGGGCTATGGGGGTAAACGGCACCAAGCAGCCGGTGCAGCGACCATGTCGAAACTGCAAATCGTCCGTTCTCCAAATTGCCTTCACTCATGTTCTCCTCCCGGGGAGCAATGCCCATTGGCTCAAATGAATTCGCCGCGGATAATCTCCTCTGCCGACAGCGCCGCGCTGAGGAGCGCTTCATCACGCTTGCCCACCGCAGAGAGCAGGAAGCCGACCGGCATATCGGCATCTCCCGTTCCACAGGGGATCGATACGCCGCACCAATCGAGGAAATTGCCGAGCATCGTATTGCGCAGCGTCATGCCGTTGGTTGAAAAAAACAGATCGTCGTTCGTTTCCAGCGGCGCGATGGCCGGCGCCACGTGCGCAACTGTCGGAAAGGCAACGAAGCTCTCGCACACGAGCCGCTCGACATCTGCTATCAACCTTTGTCGCGCGTCGAGAAGCGCAAGATAGTTCGCAAGCGTTGTCTTCTCACCAAGCCTTACGCGCATGGCGACGCGATGATCCATGTCGGCGGCTTGCGGCCCAGCCAACCGTTCGCGGTGAAGCGCGAAAGCCTCTGCGGTCACCAGGGCACCATATTTTGCCATCAGCCCCAGGATTTCATCGAAAGCAGGAATTGCGATCCGGCTGATCGATGCACCCTCTGCCGCAAGCCAATCGATGGCCGTCTCGAAGGCTGCAACGACACCGGCTTCGGCGCCATCGAACACCACGTTGTCGGGGATTATGATATCCAGCCCTTTGACAGGGCGGCTCACAATTGATGGAGACGCCGGGCCGCGCATTCCCGCGTCAATCCAGACGGCGTCCTGGACTGTCCTGCACAGCGGTCCGAGCGAATCCAGACTTTTTGCCAATGGGAAAACGCCCGCCATCGGGTAGCGGCCCCGTGTCGCCTTGTATCCGACGATGCCGTTGAAGGCAGCAGGGATGCGCACCGATCCCCCCGTGTCTGTTCCCATCGCCACCGGCACCAGGCCGGCTGCCACCGCGACGCCGGCGCCAGATGACGAACCGCCTGGGACGCGTGCCAGATCGCCACTGCGGGGATTTTGCGGCGTGCCGTAGTGCGGGTTGATGCCAAGGCCCGAGAAGGCGAACTCGCTCATGTTGGTGCAGCCGATCGAGACCATGCCGATCTGCTGCAGCGATGCCACGATCGGAGCGTCTGCGTGCGCAGCTGGACCGGTTGCGAGAACGGTCGATCCGGCCGTCGTTGTCCGACCCTTGAGGTCAAAGAGGTCCTTCCAGGCGATCGGAATGCCATCCAGCATTCCACGCGAGCGGCCCTCCTTCAGTCGTTTCGATGAGGCCCTTGCCTCTTCGAGTGCCCGATCCTTGAGGATTGCCGTGAAAACCGTGCGATCCGGATATGCATCGATGCCATCGAGCACGGCTTCCGTCACTTCGATCGGATCAACAGCTGCCGTTTGAATGAGCCCGGAAAGCTGCGCGACGGACATCGCGCCAAATGATTTCGTCATGGGGGTATCCGCAATCTGACTGACTGACCGAACTAATCCGAATTTCGTCGACGCGCCAAGTCCTTAAAGTCAAATCAAACCGATTGGTTCGATTTTATGAACACTGCGTTTGTGGATCCGCTCTTCAACCGGCGCCCTCGAAACCACACATCCCGCTTGCGTGCAAGTTTTTGCCGGCGAGAGGACGAGCGTATGCCGGTACGCGCACCAGTGTAGGAGTTAACAAAATGACAAACGGCGAGAGTTGGAACACGGCGCGCGGCGACGTGGTGCACCACCACGCAACAGATGACGAGTTGAACGGCATGGGTGAACACGAATACGCCGAACATGTAAATGCACACAGACCTTCAATATCAGAACGGGTCATTGTTCTTGCAGCGTTTGTGCTTCTGGGCATCGCCGGGCTGACGGTCCACTTTGGTGCCCCTATGGCCTCGGGCCTCGACACGGCAACAGTCGGATCAATCTCCGAATCGTTACCATCGGTCGATTATTGCCGCGAGCACAGCCCTTACCCGGACAGATCCTGCTGAGGGTCTCTCCACTCCGGACATGGACAACCTTCCCCCCGCGATATAGTTATGCGCACGGGGAGGATCGGCGATGCCCGGTGAGATCGACTACAATCTGAACCGCTTCATGGACGCACAAAATGGCGTCTATGAGCGGGCGCTTTCGGAGTTGAAGGCTGGCCGCAAACGGTCCCATTGGATGTGGTTCATCTTCCCCCAGATCGCGGGCCTCGGATCATCATTCATGGCAGAGAAATACGCCATCCGCTCGGCCGAGGAAGCCTCTGCCTATCTTGCCGACCCTATTCTCGGGAGCCGGCTGTTTCGCTGCGTCGATGCCGTACTTGGCATCGAAGGCAGGTCCGTGCACAAGATTTTCGGCTCTCCCGATGATCTAAAGCTACGGTCGTCCATGACCCTTTTTGCCGCGGTCAGCGAGCATGGATCGCCTTTTCACAAGGTAATCGATCTGTTCTATCGGGGGGAGTTCGATGAACGCACCATCCAACTCTTGGATGCGAGCAACTAGCCTGCACTCGCATGTTCCAGCGACTCGATCTCAGCTGATATTTCGTTAATCCGCTCTCGCAACTCTTGATCGGTGCCGTCATCGATCTCGTCATCGCCGAAGCAACTGCGCGCCTCATAGAGCTCAAGCTTCGCCTCGAGTTCGGCGCGCCTTGTATAGAGACGGTGAAGGTAACTGTAGTTCATGCCTTTGCTTCCCACCTCGTCCGAAACGAGTGCAAAGGCATATGGTTCCCGCTGATCGCCCGAGGCCGCTACGCAAAAGCGGTCATGGCAGCGTTGCAGGCCTTGGAGAAGTGACTGCAACATGTATCGTTGCCCATGGCTTGCCGCGTGACACGAGCGCCCTCGAGAAGGAGCGTCAGCGTGTCGGCCAGCAGGTTCGGTTCGCGCGCACCGGCTGCAAGACAGAGCGCCTCCAACCTGTCGCGTTGCTCGGCTTTGTGCCGTTCGATCACGTCATAGGCCGGATGCCCGTCGCCTTTAAGCTCGATGGCGGCGTTGGCGAGGTCACAGCCGACATGCTCGCCGCAAAGGCTCTGCGTTCGCGCTTCGACCCATGCCCGCAGCTGTGCCTTCGGATCGCTGGGATGAGCACTCTCGAGATCGCGCCAGATCGCCTCGGCCTTTTCTGAAGCGCGGCGCAACGTCTCGCAGACCAGCTCGTCCTTGGAGCCGAAATGGCGATAGAGCGTCATCTTGTTGGTCAGCGCCGCATCTGCGATCGCATCCACGCCGATGCCGCGAATGCCGTGCTCGCGAAAGAGCTCGGCGGCGGTCGAGACGATGCGCTCCCGTGGCGGGATCTTCTCGTCAGTGTTTGCGGGAGACAGCACGTTCAATGATTCTGATTTTTTTGCGGACAACGTCCTTGACATCCATGTGACCGATCGGTAACAAATGCATTGTTACTTACCGGTAACACCACTCTTCGCGGAAGTCAACGTCGATCGGCGACGCGGCCGGAGTGGAACACGGGCTACCGCCCACGAAAGGAGGCAAACCATGAGCAAGACCAGAGAAGACCTGACCATTACCGAAGCCCTTCGCGACCCCCTGATCGCCATGGTGCTCCGCGCTGACGGCGTGAAAATTGACGATTTCAAGCGTCTCCTTGAGACGGCCGCCAAGAAGCGTGAGCAGCGCCCCTCTCCGGTGAGCAAGTTTATGAACGTGATCTCCGGCAACCCGGCTGCCATGTGCAGCTTTTGCTGAAACCTTGGGCCCTTCCCTGCCCCCGTAAGAGCCGTCGCTGAGCCAAGCGACGGCTTTTCATTTCAGAGGCCGGGCTCCGTTGGTTCCAGCAGCTCATATTGCAGGTGGTCAAGATAGTCGCGATCGGCAACGGCATCGATCGCTGAGATTCTGTCTCCGTCGAAGGTTAGAAGCAGAACAACACGCAGGTCTCCTGCGACGGACACCACGAGCCCGAACTCCCCATCGATGAGCGCAGGCTTGGCAGCTTGGGCGCGACCCTTGAAGGTCTCTGCGACCGCTGATGCGCCGTGAAGCTCGCGAACGGAAGGATTATACCGCATTGCCATGGCGTCGGGGGTGAAGACCACCTGCGGATCGAGAACCGCAAGCAGCGCGTTGAGATCGCCGAGCCGCGAAGCCGCGAGGAACGCGTTGACGATCGTCCTCTTGTGTGCGGCATCCGCTTCCGGCACATCGGTCGCTCCGTGCACGCGGCGGCGAGCGCGGCTTGCAAGCTGGCGCGTTGCGGCCGATGAGCGATTGATGATGGGTGCGATATCGTCGAAGGGCAGATCGAACATGTCGTGCAGCACAAAGGCGACGCGCTCAGCCGGAGCCAATGTCTCGAGGACAATTAGCAGTGCCACGCCGACGGCGTCGGCAAAGGCCACCTCCCCCTCCGGATCAACAGCCTTTGACGGGTCTGCAAGCCGTTCATGCACGGGAAGGTCAAACGGTTCTTCCCGCCTCGTCTTTCTCGAGCGCAGCATGTCCAGGCAGATCCGCGCCACGACGGTCGTCAGCCAACCACCCATATTGTCGATTGAGTCCGCGTCGGAGCGGCCGAGCCGCAGCCAGGCCTCCTGAACGGCATCGTCTGCCTCCGTGCGGGAGCCAAGCATGCGATAAGCGACCGTGGCGAGATGCGCCCTGTTCGCTTCGAATTCTCCCGCCAGCCAATTTTTCTCATCCATTGTCACATTCCTCCAGTCTGTTCCGTCAAAGGCATGACGAACGAAACCTGGCCGGTGTGACACGACACCGCCGGCGGCGTCATTTCGACAACACATCAAGGAGACATATGATGCAAGCGAGAATGGGAAACCCAGCTGTCGTCATTCCCGAAGCGATGCAGGCACTGCACGCCCTCGGCACATTGCCGGCCAAATCAGGTCTTTCGCCAATCCTTTTAGAACTCGTCAATCTGCGCGCCAGCCAAATCAATGGCTGCAGCGTCTGCATCGACGGGCATCCACGCATCGCCAAGAAAGCAGGCGAGAGCGATGAGCGTCTGTTTGCCGTCAGCGCCTGGCGCGACACACCGTATTTCACGCCTGCCGAGCGGGCAGCCCTTGCGCTGACCGAGGCGGTCACGCGTGTCAGCGATCGTACCGACCCCGTACCGGACGACATCTGGGACGAGGCCACGCGGCATTTCGACGGCAAGAGCCTGGCAGCCCTCGTCATCGCCATCGCCAACATCAACGTCTGGAACAGGCTGAACATCGCCACCCGCCAGATTGCCGGCGAATGGAAGCCGTAAGACACGATCGGGCCGCTATCCCTTGGACAGCGGCCCGACAGAACAGCCTTGGGAGGCTTAAGGATCAGATAATGCCACCGCCGCCGGCGGCCGATACCGGGCGTTCGGCGGCGACCTTCCTGCGGTAGCCGCTGACACGATAGGTCGCGACGGGATCGATCGCGCCACCGGCACGGCGGCGGGCTTCGGCAAGGATCGGCTCAACGTCGGCACGGTAGGCGCGCTTCAGCGTCTCTGTCGCCATCAGCGCGTCATTCTCGTCCTGGTAGCCGGCAAGCGCCTTGCGGTCGACGAGGAGAGCCTGTGCGTAGGCACGACGGATCTCATTGGCGCTGTTGATCAGGCTCTCGATCGGGTCGGTGACGTTGTGCGACTGGTCGATCATGTGCGCCGGATTAAAATCGTTGACGCCGCGCTGCTCTGCATCGACAAGCTCGTTGAAGACGAGGAACAGGCGGTAGGGTTCGATCGCACCAGCGTCGAGATCGTCGTCACCATATTTGGAATCGTTGAAATGGAAGCCGCCGAGCTTTCCGAACTGAACGAGACGGGCGACGATCATCTCGATATTGGTATTGGGTGCATGATGGCCGAGGTCGACTAGGCACTGCGCCTTTGGTCCAAGCGTCTGGGCGATCAAGTAGTTGGTGCCCCAGTCCTGGACGACCGTGGAGTAGAAGGCGGGCTCGTACATCTTGTGCTCGGAAAACAGTTTCCAGTCATCCGGCAGCGCCTTGTAGATGTCGCCCATCGAGGCGAGATAGCGTTCGAACGCCTTGGTGAAGTTGCTCTGGCCGGGGAAATTCGAGCCATCGCCGACCCAGACTGTCAGCGCCTTGGAGCCGATCGCCTTGCCGATCTCGATGCATTCGAGATTGTGTTCGACGGCCTGCGCGCGCGTTGCCGCATCGGTATGGCTGAGCGAGCCATACTTGTAGGAATGCTTCTGGCCGGGTGCATCCGAGAAGGTATTGGAGTTCATCGCGTCGAAGCCGAGGCCGAGCGCATCGCCCTTCGCCCTGAGCTCCTTGGCGTCGGCCTTGTCCCAAGGAATGTGCAGCGACACGTTCGGTGTCGCACGCGTCAACTCGTTGATGACGGAGCAGTCGTCGAGCTTGTCGAAAATGCCGCGCGGTTCACCGGTGCCGGGAAAGCGGGCAAAGCGGGTGCCGCCCGTTCCAACACCCCACGAGGGTATGGCGACGAAGAATTCCGAGACCTTCCCCGTGATCGTCTCGATGTCGATGCCGCGGCGGGCCAGATGGGCGCCGAGCGCCTCATAGTCTGATTTCAGCGCGTCAGCGCGCTTGTCGTTTTCCTGCGCAATGACATCCTGCGCGATCTTGGACTCGGCCATGAATTCCTCCCGAGAATGTGGATGGGGTACGGCGGGCAAGGCGCCCGCCGCCTTAACTCAACTTAGCGCGGGAAGCTCTGCGCGTTACCGGCATCGACGTTGATGATGTTGCCGGTGGACTTGGCCGAAAGATCGGACGCCAGGAAGTAGATCGCCTCTGCAATATCTTCCGGGAAGACGTTGAGCTTCAGCATCGAGCGCTTGCGGTAGTGCTCCTCCAGCTCGTTGATTTCGATCTTCGACGACGCTGCACGTTGTTCGCGCCACTCACCGCTCCAGATCTTCGAACCGCGCAAAACGGCATCTGGGTTGACGGTGTTGACGCGAATGCCTGCTTCTGCGCCCTCGAGCGCCAGGCAACGGGCCAGATGGATTTCCGCAGCCTTTGCCGTGCAATAGGCTGCCGCGTTCGGCGAAGAGGCGAGACCGTTCTTGGAGGCGACGAACACGACGTTGCCGCCGAGGTCCTGCTTGCGGAACAGACGGAAGGCTTCACGCGATACCAGGAAATATCCGGTGGCCAGAATGTCGATGTTCTTGTTCCACATCGAAAGCTCGGTGCTTTCGATCGGCGCGGACGACGCGATACCCGCGTTGGAAACGAGGATGTCCACACCGCCGAACTCGACACAGGCTCCGGCGAAGGACGCGATCACCGCGTCTTCCTTGGTGACGTCAAGCTTGACGCCGCGAACGGCATCGGTGCCGAACTGCTTGGCAAAATCGGCCTGCGTGCCGTCGAGAGCCGCCTGGTCGATATCAGCCAGAACCACGCAGGCGCCCTCGCCGATCAAACGGGCCGCTGTTGCGCGGCCGATGCCGCCGGCGCCACCGGTGACGAAGGCAACGCGACCAGCAAGGCTCTTCGGCTTCGGCATGCGCTGCAGCTTGGCCTCCTCGAGCAACCAGTACTCGATATCGAAGGCTTCCTGTTCAGGCAGACCCTGATATTCGGAAACGGTCGACGCGCCGCGCATCACATTGATGGCATTGACGTAGAACTCGCTTGCGATGCGCGCCGTGGCCTTATCGCGTGCAAACGAAAGCATGCCAACGCCCGGGACAAGGAAGACGACCGGATTGGCATCGCGCATGGCCGGCGAGTTGTCGTGCTTGCAGTCGTTGTAGTAACGCGCGTAATCAGCGCGGTAGTCCTCAAGTGCCTTGTCGAGCGATGCAATGACAGCATCGACATCCGGCTTTGCCGGATCGAAATCGACGATCAGCGGGCGGATCTTGGTGCGCAGGAAGTGGTCCGGGCAACTCGTACCAAGCGCACCGAGCGGACGCAGGTTCTTGGAGTTGACGAATTCTAGCACGGCATCCTGATCGTCGAAATGACCGAGCTTGCGCTCCGCCTTGCCGATACGCCCGCGGATCTCAGGCATCAGGCGTGCGGCGATGGCGCGACGCTCTTCCAACGGCAGGCTCTGCGTGGCGACGCCGCCGAAGATTGTCTTGCCTTCGGTCTGTTCCGCAAACCAGGTAATTGCCTTGTTGATAACAGCAAGCGTCAGCTCATAGCAGGTCTTGGCATCGTCTGCCCAGGTGAAGAGACCGTGGCTTTCGAGGACGACGCCCTTGGCATTCGGGTTTGCCTTGACGAAGGCTTCGAGGTCGAGGCCGAGCTGGAAGCCTGGGCGGCGCCACGGCAGCCAGCCAATCGTGTCACCGAAGATCTGCCTGGTCAGTTCCTTGGAATTCCTGGAGGCGGCGATCGCGATGATCGCATCCGGATGCATGTGGTCGACATGGGTGAAAGGCACGAACCCATGCAGTGGGGTGTCGATCGAGGCGGCACGGCTATTAAGATTGTAGGTGCAGTGTGGCAGGAAGCCGACCATGCGGTCTTCGTCTTCGACGCCCTTGTAGATACCCTTCAGGGAGTCGAGCTTGTCCTGGTAGAGCGTCGCAAAGCCGTCGAGCTTGATGGTCCCGACGTCGCCGCCCGAACCCTTTACCCACAGGATCTTGACCTTCTCGCCGGTCAGCGGATCGGTTTCCGTGACCTTGGCAGAGGTATTGCCGCCACCGTAGTTGGTAATGCGCTTGTCGGCGCCGAGCAGATTCGAGCGATACAGCAGCTTGCCGGGCTCATCGAGGCCAGCAGCGTAAGCATCGGCCCAACGGTTATCAAGAAGCCGGACGGTTGCCGCCATGTCATCCTCCCATAAAGAAATTTCTTGAAGACGCGAAACAAAAACGCGCCTCTTGCGCTGACGGTATCGCTCATCAAAATACGCGTTGTCAATCAAAAACGATCAAACACGCTTATTGTGCAGTGCAATATGCAAATTCTTGATCGTTTTTGATTGACACATTCTCACAACTGCGAAATAAGCAAGCTAGGAGGAGCCCCATGCACGAACGCGAACGCCATCGCATCATATTGAGCGCCGTTCAGGAAAAGTCGGTCGTCACTGTTCAGGATATATCCGAATTGACCGAGGCTTCCGAGGCGACGATCCGGCGTGACATCGCGGCCCTTCATGTGCAGGGGAAGATCCGGCGTGTGCGTGGCGGTGCAGAGGCGGTTCACCCGCCGCAGCTCGGTAATCTCGCCGGACGGCCCTTCCGGGTTTCGGAATCTGTCAATATCGATAAAAAGCGCTCAATCGCGCGTGCAGCCGTCGATCTGTGCGATCCAGGCGATGCCATCATCATCAATGGTGGGACGACCACCTTCCAAATGGTGCATTTCATGGCCGCCCATCGCATGCAGGTCATGACCAATTCGTTTGCCATCGCCGAGCATCTGGTCAAGCACTCGAAGAATACCGTAACAGTCCCTGGCGGCGTGATTTATCGCGAGCAGAGCCTGATTCTGTCGCCCTTCGACAATGACGCGATCCGCAATTTCTACGCCCGCCGCTTCTTCATCGGCGCCCAGGGCGTCGGTCCGCTCGGCATCATGGAAGCCGACGCGCAAATCATTCAAAGCGAACAGAAGCTGATGCACCAGGCCGACGAGTTGGTCGTCATGGTCGATTCCAGCAAGTTTCACCGCCGGTCGAGCCTCATTCTGTGCCGGCTCGACCGTGTTTCGACGATCATCACCGACGACGGCATTCCAGAGGGTGCGGTGAAAATGATCGAAGATGCGGGCATCAAGCTCGTCATTGCGAGCGTCGCAGTCTCGCAATCGAAGGAGGGTTCCTCGTCCGTCGCGTGAGTGGCGCCGGCAGGATGTTAGTCAAGTCTTATCAACGTGGGAGGATGAAAGCATGAAACTCGCAAAGACACTCGCAATCGGCGTGGCGTTTGCCGTGGCCATGATGGCCGGCGCCGCAAGCGCCAAGGACGTCAAGATTGGTCTCGTGGTAAAGTCGCTCGGAAACGGCTTCTTCGAAGCTGCCAACAAGGGCGCGCAGGAAGCAGCTAAGGAACTCGGCGGCGTGGAAGTAATCTACACCGGTCCGACCTCGACGACGGCCGAAGGCCAGATCGAAGTCATCAACTCGCTGATCGCTCAAGGTGTTGACGCCATCGCCATCTCCGCCAACGATCCGGATGCTGTTATCCCGGCGCTGAAGAAGGCCAAGCAACGCGGCATCAAAGTCATCTCCTGGGATTCCGGCGTCAACAAGGACGGCCGCATCCTGCAGCTGAACCCGTCGTCCAACGAACTGATCGGCAAGATGTGCCTGACGCTCGCCAAGGACCACCTCGAAGGCGGCAAGGGCGACTTTGCAATCCTATCGGCCACGACGACCTCGACCAACCAGAACATCTGGATCGACCAGATGAAAAAGCAGCTTAAGGACTTCCCGGGCCTCAACCTCGTCACCACAGTTTACGGCGACGACCTTTCGGACAAGTCCTATCGTGAGGCGGAAGGCCTTTTGAAGTCGAACCCGAACGTCAAGGTCATCGTTGCTCCGACGACGGTCGGTGTTCTGGCCGCTTCCAAGGTTGTCGAAGATAAGGGCCTCGTCGGTAAGGTCTACGTGACGGGCCTCGGCCTGCCCTCGGAGATGGCCGGTGCGATCAAGTCGGGTGCGACGAAGGAATTCGCCATCTGGAACCCGATCGACCTCGGCTACTCCGCAACGCAGATCGCCTATCACCTCGTCAAGGGTGACGCGACTGGCAAGCCGGGCACCGAAATCGAGGCCGGCCGCATGGGTAAGATCAAGATCGGCGACAACGGCGAAGCTGCTATGGCAGATCCCTTCGTCTACAATGCATCGAACATCGACCAGTTCTCGAAGGTCTTCTGAGCCTGATCTCGCTCCAGAAACAGAACCCGGCGGCTCAGGCCGCCGGGACCTCCCAATTCGACACCGGTAACCGCTGATGAACACTGCCCTTCAACAACCCGTCGCAGGCTCCAAGACCGACGACGCGCCCGCCATTCTGGAAATGCGTGGCATTTCGCAGATCTTCCCCGGCGTGAAGGCGCTCGATAACGTCAGCATCGCGCTCTATCCCGGCAAAGTGACCGCCCTGATCGGCGAAAATGGTGCCGGCAAATCGACGCTCGTCAAGATCCTGACCGGTATTTATCGACCGAACGAAGGCGAGATCATCGTCGACGGCAAGCTGACAACCTTCGCCAATGCGCAGGCTGCCATCGACGTCGGTGTCACCGCCATCCATCAGGAAACCGTGCTCTTCGATGAACTGACGGTTGGCGAAAACATTTTCCTCGGCCATGCGCCGCGCACGAGATTTCGCACGATCGACTGGAAATTGATGAACAGTCGCTCGAAGGAATTGCTGCGTTCGCTTGAAAGCAATATCGATCCGACGATCCGCCTCAAGGATCTCTCCATTGCTCAGCGCCATCTCGTCGCCATCGCCCGCGCGCTCTCCATCGAAGCGCGCATCGTCATCATGGACGAGCCGACCGCAGCACTTTCGCGCAAGGAAATCGACGATCTCTTTCGTATCGTCGAGGGCCTGAAGGCACAGGGCAAGGCGATCCTTTTCATCAGCCACAAGTTCGACGAGCTTTACGAGATCGCTGACAACTTCGTGGTTTTCCGCGACGGTCGTGCGGTTGGCCACGGCCAACTCAAGGAGACGCCACAAGACGACATCGTCCGCCTCATGGTCGGCCGCGATGTGGAAAATGCATTCCCGAAGATCGACGTGGCCATCGGCGGCCCGGTGTTTCAGGTCGAGAAATACTGTCACCGGACCGAGTTTCGCGACATCTCGTTCACCCTCCGCAAGGGTGAGATCCTCGGTGTTTACGGACTGATCGGCGCCGGTCGCTCCGAGCTTTGCCAGTCACTCTTCGGCATCACCAAGCCTGCATCCGGCAAGCTGAGGCTGGAAGGTCAAGAGCTTGCAATCCATTCGCCGCTCGACGCCATCGGCGCCGGCATCGTCTACGTGCCCGAAGAGCGCGGCCGCCACGGCTTGGCTCTGCCGATGCCGATCTACCAGAACATGACCCTGCCCTCGCTCGCACGCACATCGCGCAAGGGCTTCCTGAAGGCGGCCAATGAATTTGCCCTGGCGCGCAAATATGCCGAGCGCCTCGATCTGCGCGCCGCGGCACTCTCCGTTGCCGTCGGGACGTTATCGGGCGGCAACCAGCAGAAAGTCGTTATCGGCAAATGGCTGGCAACGAAGCCCAAGGTGATCATTCTCGATGAACCGACCAAGGGCATCGACATCGGCTCTAAGGCCGCCGTGCACGGCTTCATCAGCGAACTCGCAGCCGAGGGTCTATCGATCATCATGATCTCGTCGGAGCTGCCCGAGGTCATCGGAATGTCCGACCGGGTCCTCGTGATGAAGGAAGGCCTGATGGCCGGCCTTTTCGAACGCAAGGATCTGACGCCGGAAACGCTGGTTCGCGCCGCGACCGGTAATGCTTGAGGTAATCGGAATGTCCAGACTCCTGAAAAAACGCGAAACCCTGCTCTTCGTCATTATCGCGGTCATGGTCGCGATCTTCTCGACACGAGCTCAGGATTTCGCGACACCCGGCAACCTGGCTGCGATCTTCAACGACACGTCGATCCTGATCATCCTCGCACTCGCCCAGATGACCGTTATTCTGACCAAGTCGATCGACCTGTCCGTTGCTGCAAACCTTGCCTTTACCGGCATGGCGATTGCAATGATGAATGCCGCCTATCCGGACTTGCCTCTTGTCGTGCTCATCCTTGCGGCAATCCTGATCGGCGCCTTTCTCGGCGCGATCAACGGATTTCTCGTCTGGGCGCTGGAGATCCCACCGATCGTTGTCACGCTCGGAACACTGACCATCTATCGCGGCATGGCCTTCGTGCTGTCGGGTGGTGAGTGGGTGAACGCCCATCAGATGACGCCGATCTTCCTCAATGTTCCGCGCACTGTCATCCTCGGCATGCCGGTCCTCAGTTGGGCTGCGATCATCATCGTCGCGCTGATCTACATGCTCTTGAAGCATACCCAGTTCGGTCGCTCGGCCTACGCTGCGGGGGGCAATCCGACGGCCGCCGTCTATGCCGGCATCGATGTCGGCTGGACGAAGTTCCTCGCTTTCGTGCTGTCAGGTGCACTTGCCGGTCTTGCAAGCTACCTATGGGTCTCGCGCTACGCGGTTGCCTATGTTGATATCGCCAGCGGCTTTGAGCTGGATAGCGTGGCTGCCTGCGTCATCGGCGGCATCTCGATTGCCGGCGGCGTCGGCTCCGTCATCGGGACGATACTTGGCGCCCTCTTTTTGGGCGTCATCAAGAATGCTTTGCCCGTCATCGGTATTTCGCCTTTCACGCAGATGGCGATCTCGGGCACCGTCATCATTCTCGCCGTCGTCTTCAACGCAAGGCGCGAGCGCAATCGCGGCCGCATCATCCTGCGCGACAAGGCCGCAGCAGACAGCCCGGCAGAGGTGGCAGCATGAGCACACTCGTTTCCACCCCGAGCGAAAAGCGCGTCATCCCCGATCGCCTCGGCACGCCGTTCAAGCGCATCATGTCGAGCTGGGAAGTCCTGCTCTTCGGCGTCGCCGTCCTGATCTTCATCTTCAATTCGCTGGCCTCGCCCTATTTCCTGGATGCCTGGAACCTGTCGGACGCGACCTTCAACTTTACCGAAAAAGCAATGATCGCCTTTGCCATGGCGCTGCTCGTCATTGCTGGCGAGATCGACCTTTCGGTTGCCGCCATTATCGCCCTTGCCTCGACAGCTATGGGAGCGGCAGCGCAAGTCGGTGTGGGGGCGCCCGGCCTCGTCCTGATCGGCATCGGCGTCGGCCTGCTGTGCGGCATGTTCAACGGGTTTCTCGTCTCCGTCATGAAGCTGCCGTCGATCGTCGTCACCATCGGCACGATGAGCCTGTTCCGCGGCATCTCCTACATCGTCCTCGGCGACCAGGCCTACGGCGGCTATCCGGAGGATTTTGCCTTCTTCGGTCAGGGCTATGTCTTCTGGGTCTTTTCTTTCGAATTCATGCTCTTCATCGTGCTGGCGATCGCATTTGCGATCCTGCTGCATGCCACGAATTTCGGCCGGCAGGTCTATACGATCGGCAACAACGACTTCGCCGCCCGCTTCTCGGGGATTCCCGTCGAGCGCGTGAAATTCATTCTCTTCGTCCTGACCGGCGTCATGAGTGGTGTCGCCGCGGTTTGCCTGACCTCGCGCCTCGGCTCCACCCGCCCATCGATCGCGCAGGGATGGGAGCTCGAAGTCGTCACCATGGTCGTCCTCGGCGGCGTCTCGATCCTCGGCGGCTCCGGCAAGATCGGCGGCGTCGTCATCGCCGCCTTCGTCATGGGCCTCGTCACCTTCGGCCTCGGACTTCTCAACGTGCCCGGTATCGTCATGTCGATCTTCATCGGCCTGCTTCTGATTGTCACGATCGCAATCCCGATTATCGCGCGCCGCATCAAAGCCCTGAGCTCGAAATGAATGGGTTCCAAATGACGCTCGAAAAACACGCCTTCAAGATGACGCTCAACCCAGGCATGGAAGCCGAGTACAGGAAGCGGCATGACGAAATCTGGCCGGAACTGGTCGAACTGCTGCACCAATCCGGCGCCAGCGACTACTCGATCCATCTCGACCGGGACACGAACACGCTGTTTGGCGTTCTGACACGGCCCGCCGATCATACGATGGCGAGGCTGCCCGATCATCCTGTCATGAAGAAGTGGTGGGCGCATATGGCAGACATCATGGCAACCAACCCGGACAATTCTCCTGTCCAGAGTGACCTCGTCACTGTCTTCCATATGCCATGACGCCGAACTACAGCCGCATCGCCGTTCTCGATATCGGCAAGACCAATGCCAAAGTGGTGGTCCTGGACAGCGCGACCGGCGTGGAGGTCGCAGTTGCGAGGACCCCGAACACGGTCCTGAAGGACGGTCTCTATCCGCACTACGATATCGACAATCTCTGGTCCTTCACATTGGACGCCCTTCGCTCCTTTGCCAAGGAGCCTGGTTTCGACGCCATCTCGATCACCACCCATGGGGCGTCGGCTGCGCTTCTCGATAGGGCCGGCAATTTGGTCATGCCGGTGCTCGACTACGAGCACGAATATCCCGCCCACATTCGCGACGCCTATGCGCGACTGCGCCCCCCCTTCGAGGAAACCTTTTCGCCGCACCAGAACATGGGCCTGAATATCGGCGCGCAGTTGCATTACCAGAAGACCGCCTTCCTCGATGACTTTGCCAAGGTTGCAACGATCCTCACCTACCCGCAATACTGGACGGCGCGACTGACCGGCATCGTTTCGAACGAGGTAACCTCGCTCGGCTGTCACACCGACCTCTGGAACCCGCGTGACGGCCGATATTCCTCGCTTGTCGACACGCTTGGCGTGCGCGATCTCATGGCGCCGCTCCGCTCCGCCTTCGATCCGCTCGGGCCGCTTCTGCCGGACATCGCCGAAGCGATCGGTTTCACCCGTGAGATCCCTGTCTATTGTGGCATTCACGATTCCAACGCGTCGCTTCTGCCACATCTGATTAATCGCACAGCACCGTTTGCCGTTGTCTCGACAGGCACGTGGGTGATCAATTTCGGGGTCGGTGGAGACCTCGATCATCTCGATCCCAAGCGCGACACACTTGCCAATGTCGATGCCTATGGCCGTGCCGTTCCCTCCTCCCGCTTCATGGGCGGACGCGAATTTGAATCAATCTCAGGCGAGATCGGACAGGTTGACAAGGAAGAGATTGCCACAGCAGTCGAGCAGGTCATCGTGAAAGGCCTGATGCTGCTTCCAAACGTTGTGCCCGGCTCCGGACCGTTCCCCGGAAAAAGCGCCCGTTGGGTTAACGCGCAGGGCGCGACAGGCGAAGAGCGTTACGCGGCGCTGTGCCTCTATCTCGCATTGATGAACCAGGCCTGCCTCGATCTGATCGGTGCGCAAGGCCCGGTAATCGTCGAAGGACCTTTTGCACTCAACGATTCCTACCTAACGCTGTTGGCGGCGCTCACCAGCCGTGAGGTCATCGCCGTCCCCGGATCGACCGGCACGAGCCAGGGCGCCGCGCTGCTGAGCGGCATCAAGCCGCCTGCCGGCAGCGAGCGTCACATCGCTCCGAGCGCCATTCAAGGGCTCGACGCCTATCGCCAGGCTTGGCATGCAGCAATGGCATAGCAGTCTTTTCATCGGGGCCCCTCGCTCCATCTTAGCGTTAGCGATAGGCTCGCGACTCAAAGCAATATGGAGGAGACCTCATGGCAGCTTCAGCCGCCGCACCCTTTGATCCACGTGCGCTAGCAGCAAAACTACATGGCCTGCGCCGTTCACAAAGCCAGGCGCCGACGGCGGAATTTGCCCTGCCTGCCGATCTCAGGCACGCAATGGACGCGCAGAATTTTCTCGCCGCCGATGAGGCTATTGCAAGCAACGCCTGGAAGGTGACCGTCTCGCCCGATGGGCAGGCGGTGACAGCGCCCCTGCATCCCTATGTGCAAGCGGACTCTGGAGCACGGATTCCTTGGCAGCGGGGCACCAAGTTCGAGGCGGAAATCGCCGTGCGCCTCGGTCGGGACCTGCCGATACGCCGCGAAGGCAGCTATGGCCGCGCCGACATCGTCGATGCGATCGAAGCGGTTCACCTCGGTGCGGAACTTCTAGCCAGTGCCATCGAGGAGAGCGGCAAGATCTCGTTCCTCCTGTTCCTGGCTGATCGGCTTGGAAACAGCGGATATGTGCTCGGTCCCCGTATGGAAAAGCCGGCCGTCGATACGGCAAGCGGCACGCCGCTCAAGGTGACGTTCAACGGCCAGCCGATCTACGACGCGCCCGCTCAGCATCCGAAGGGAGACGTGCTGACGTGGCTTTTGGACTACGCCAACGATGGTATGCGACCGAACACGTCGCTCAAGGCCGGCGCACTCGTCACAACGGGCACGCTCTGTGGCGCGATCGAACTCGTCACCCCTGGAGACATTGAAATCGTCCTTGGCGGATCTGCCTGTCTGCGCCTGGCACTCGTCTGATACTGCAGATACAGGGAGCCACCGGAATCCTAACGCCGTGGGAGCGGCCTAGATTAACTACCGTGTCGCTTCCGCAAAGATCACAATTTCCTCGCTCATCCGCCATTGGACAACGTCAGGATCGAGATCGAGAAGACATGCAAAGTCCCCCGCTTTCATGTTTTTACTTTAGATAAACGTCGACGAACCGGACATTAACGATTGATTAATCTTTAGTAACCTTCATGAATTCGGTTCGAGTGCCAATTGACTGGAGGGATTAAGCCCAAACCTAGAATTCCAAGCCCGGAAGCGAGAACAGCCGCCGGTTCCATATTCGGGCAAGCGTAAGGTCATAAAGCGGGTTCTGGCCTGCGGGCCTGCGAGAGCGGCAAGACAATGCCGAGGTCTACCGGGCTGGGCGAAGACGAGGGAACGTGAAGCCGTCACTGAAGGGAAATATCTGTCGGTCTTTCGGCTACATGTCCGCGCCAACAAAGCGGACGCAGAAAGCGAGTAAGGGCGGCTGCTCAGAGCCAACACCGCAAGCCGGAAAATCGCCGTCCGCGTAAGGTGATGAGATCATGTCGGACCTCGCAAATGGGACACCAGGACGTTTTCTGGACAGGAAGTTCAAGCGCTCATGTCCTTCGACCTGTGGCCGCCCACGGCGATACGATGACAGAGAGCTACGATAAGGTCCAAGAGCGCGGCGTTGATAATACCTGGACGACATCAGTCCAAGGCGTCGAGCATCTGATCATGGTTTCGCATCCCGCCATTTACAGCACCATTCGCCTCGAATTCGGGCCACATCGAGCGACGTTTACGGCTGACGGCTCGACATACCAGGTGAAGGGCAAGTCGGCCGCCATGGCGCTGATGGCCGTTCATACGGCGATGAACCGGCTACGGTACGGCTCGCCAGAGGAAAAGGCCGACGTCGGACAATGGGTGACGAAGCTGAGCTAAGGCTGCCTGTAGGCATCCAGCTCGGAATGTAGGGTCGCGGCACTTGCCTCGACGGAGACGATGTCGTCAGCGATCAATCGGTAAAGGGGGGTATGGTCACCAGGCGTGGGGGCTTCCAAGTGCTGAGCAATGTATTTGATGGCGGCAATGGTTTCAGTGAACCGATTGTATAGGACGGGCTCGTGGTGAGCAAGCCTGTTGCGCGACTGGTAGACGATCTCAAGATTATCGGCCACGTCGGCACGTTTTATACGCTTGTTCGGGAACGCCTTCTTGAGGCCCGGCCGCCAAAGCGTGTGCTCGTAGTCCGGCCCGCACAGACGCTTCCAGATGTAGAAGGTCAGCTCTGCGATGATTTTCCCATCGGTGACCTGGATATGCGCCCTCCGCCTTTTGGAACGCTGCGTATGCGACAGGCGGGCTTGCCATTGGGAAACGCCATGGCGTCGAGCGCGTGTTTGTCCGCCTGCGAGAGCTTGGAGTATTCGGCTTTACGGGCGCTATCGAGGGCCGTTGCGATCTTGTTTTTCTCGCTGTCCTTCCACTGGAAGGGGGCGGGAGGGTTCAGGAGCCAGCCAGCCTGGCCGAAGAACTGCCCGAGATTGTCGCAGATGGAATTACGCAGCGCTATCTCGATAACTGCCGTGATGTTCATCAGATCGACACCAAGCCGTAGCGTTTTCTGATGGAATTCGATTGCGGAGCGGGTGTTACCGGTGAGCTGGTGAAGGTTACTCAGACGCTCGGGGGATAGAAGCTTGGTGATCTCTGCGAGATCGGTGTCCTCAATCGGCAATTGACGCTCCCGTCATTTTTACATATACTCCGCCTCGAAAAGTCGAGAAACGATTGGCAGTTTGCCCTCGGGCATTACGAATCCTCGACTTCCCAGAAATGGAAAAAGGCGCTCTTCGGGGCGTCTTTTTTCGTTTCTGGCTACAGTCTACGGGGAAGATTCTGGGGAACACAAGCCCCGGTCGTAAGAAACCGGGATCACAGCATCAAGGCCTAGAGCATCGCACTTGAATTGAGAATCGAGTGGGGTTTTCACGAGGGTATTGGTGTGATTCACTGCGGTTGGAGGTGAATCACATGGGTAAATCTCATTCTGTTGATCTTCGTCAGCGTGTTGTTTCCATGGTCGCTAGCGGCCAATCACGGCGAGCCGCTGCCCGTCATTTCGCAATCAGCGACAGCAGTGCGATCAAGCTGCTGCAACGCCGGGAGCGGACTGGGCTGATAACCCCCGCGCGTCAAGGAAGGCCACCAGGTGCAGGGAAACTGTCGGCGTTTCGCGATTTCCTGGTCGCACAGGTCGAAGGCAAACCGGATATCACCATGCCAGAGCTTGCCCGTCGCCTTGAGGATGAACATGGATTGGTTATTCCACCATCGTCCCTGTCGCGGTTTTTGATAACGCAGGGATACACATATAAAAAAACAGATAATGGCGTCGGAACGCGCTCGCGCTGATATCCGAAAGGATCGTGATGTCTGGATTTCGAAACGCCAACCCCGGATGCGATTTGAACCGCATCGACTTGTTTTCTTGGACGAAACCTCGGTGAACACAAAGATGGTGAGACTGCGTGGGCGCTCCCCGCGCGGCGAGCGTCTCATCACGGATGCGCCCTTTGGCCACTGGGGGACACAGACATTCATTGCAGGCTTGCGCTGTTTCGGTCTTACTGCGCCCTGGATTATTGACAGGCCGATGAACCGGGAAATCTTCGACACCTACATCGAGACCCAGCTTGCGCCGACACTCGAACCAGGCAATGTCGTCATCCTGGATAATCTTCGCGTTCACAAGAGCGATAAAGCCAAAGCCTGCCTCAAGGAAGTTGGTGCGTGGCTCCTGTTTCTGCCGTCTTATTCGCCAGATTTGAACCCGATCGAAATGGCCTTCGCCAAAATTAAGGCCCATCTCCGAGCCGCCGCCGCTCGCACGTTTGACGCACTCTCAAATGCGCTCGGATCCATCTGCAACCTCTTCAACAGCCAAGAATGTCGAAACTATTTTACAGCCGCAGGCTATGGGTTCGATTAAAGGTACGGCGCTCTAGTCGTTGCCTGGATTCAGGCGTCGCCCTTGCTGAATGGATGCGGAAGGGTTTTCACGAACTTTTCAGCTTCATCGAAAGCGTTCGGGTGTTCGCTGATCTGCTCGACCTCTTCGATGCCAATCTTGAAGACCTGATCCCGGAGCCGGACATAAAGCTCACCGCCGCTGCTTGGCCAACGGACGAGTCGTTGTCGAGGTACCCGCCTTCGATCAAGGCGTAAGCAATTGTCTTGCGGAGTTCGTTGTAGCTGGTCATTGAAGGCTCCCTAGCGTCAAACTAGCGTGGCAGCTGGCCCACAATCCAGCGATTTCCTTGCTTGTTACCGCATCCCAGACACCTAAGCCGGGGTTGCAGGGAATTAAGCATGGCATTGCCCCATTTCCGTCGCAGCTCGTATCGGTCGATCCACCCTTCCCTGTCGCAAGAAGGGCAGCTCCCTCCAAGGGTCACGAATTGCTGTAGGTCGTCGATAAGCGTAGACAAGCCGCCGCCGGACTCGACGTTTTAAGCGGCGGGCTTCCGATGTCGGTTTCGCCAGGTTCCTCGGGGACGTCTGGCGGTTTGCGGCCTAGAACGCCAGCTGGATCTTCATCGACCTGCTGCGATCTCCGGCGGCTTCAAATGCGGCGACAGCCTCTTTCAAGGGGTAAATACCGCTCAAGAGAGGAGAGAGATCAACCCGTCGTCGGTTGATCAAGTCGACGGCGACGCCGAATTCCTCATGGAAGCGGAAGGTGCCCTTCATCTCGATCTCCTTGGCAACAACCATGTTCTGCGGGATCGAGACATCGCCGCCGAGCCCGAGCTGAACCAATATCGAGCGAGGCTTGAGGACCTCAAGGCCGGAGCGGACTGCACTGGCGTTGCCGGACGCCTCGAAGTGGATATCGAAATAGCCCTTGTTGGCAGCGTAGCTTGCGAGCTCTTCCGGCGCGGTTGCGACGTTGATGGTGCGATCGGCCCCCACCTCGCCGGCTTTGCGACGCACGGCGTCCATGACGTCGGTGGCGACGATTTCGCGCGCTCCGTTAGCGCGTGCGGCGATGATGGCGAGAGCCCCAATCGGGCCGCAGCCGGTAACCAGTACACGCTTGCCGGCGAGCGAACCGGCGCGAACAACCGCGTGCAGAGTGACCGCCAACGGCTCGGCAAAGGCCGCTTCGTTGATCGAGACGTCATCGCCAACCTTGTGGCACTGCCACGCCTCGGCCACGAGCCGCTGGCGGAAGGCGCCCTGGACGTGCGGCATCGGCATCGCGCTGCCGTAGAAGCGCATGTTGAGGCAATGATTTTGCTGTCCATGCAGGCAGTAGTCACAGGCATTGCACGGGCGGCTGGGGGAGACGGCGACGCGATCGCCGATCGCCAGATCCGACACCCCCTCGCCCACAGTCTTGACAGTCCCGGCGACCTCGTGACCGAGGATCATCGGCTCGCGCACACGCACCGTGCCGAAACCACCATGATGATAGTAGTGCAGGTCGGACCCGCAGATGCCTCCGGCCTCGATGGCAACCTCGACCTGCCCCCGACCGACAGCCTCCGGCTCTCGATCTTCGATGCGCAGATCCTTGGCGGCATGGATTACGACGGCTTTCATTCGGTCACCTCAAACGACGGGGGTCAAAAGCGGCGCATTGGAAAAGTGCGCGGCGAGATTGTCACGGACGAGCTGTCCCATGGCCTTGCGGGTTTCGACCGTGCCGGACGCATGGTGCGGCTGAAGTAGGACATTGTCGAGGGCAAGGAACCGCGGGTTGAGCTTCGGCTCCTCCTCGAAGACGTCAAGGGCGGCCGATCCGAGCACGCCCGTTTCAAGCGCGTCGAGCAGGGCGTCTTCGTCGATGTTGGACGCCCGGGAGATGTTGATCAACATTCCCTCCGCACCGAGGGCTTTGATGACGTCGCGCGAGACGATGTGCCGCGTCGCAGCTGAGGCGGAAAGCGTGACGAACAGGAAGTCAGAGCGCTCGGCAAGCGCTGCCGGGTCGGCGATATAGGTCATGCCGTCGGCATAGGACTTTTCGGTTACGTCACTATAGGCAATATCCATGTCGAAGCCACGAAGGCGCCTTACGACCTCGAAGCCGATACGACCAAGTCCGAGAACGCCGGCCTTGCGGCCCCAGACACGCCGGCGCAGGGGATAGAGGCCTTTGGCTGCCCAGCTTCCATCCTTGACCCAGCGCTCCGCCCCAATCATCCCGCGTGATTGTGTCAGCATCATCGCGATACCGAGATCGGCCACGTCGTTGGTCAAGACGTCGGGTGTGTTCGTGACCCTGATGCCCTTCTCGCGGCAGGCTGCCAGATCGACAGCATCGTAGCCGACGCCGTAGACGGAGACGACCTCGAGCTTCGGAAGCTTGCCGATCAAGGCTGCCGAAGCGCCGAGTTCACCGCGCGTCGCCACGGCGCGAATGTTGTCGCCCTGTTTCCGCAAAAATGCATCTGCATCAGATGCTTCGTAAAGTTTGTGAACGTGATAGCTCTTCTCCAGCTCCACCAGATCCCAGTCCGGATAGGGTCCGACCAGGAGAATTTCGGGTTTCAATATTCTGTCCTCCATTACCTCGATTGCATGCGTTGGCGGGTCGCCATGAACGCGAGTTTTGTCATTGCCAGGGAGACGATCCGCTCCAGCGGTTTGTCGATCTCGATCGTCACGACATCCACTGCCCTGGTCGGCAGCTCCAGGGTGGCAAGCTGACTGTCCAAGAGGGAGGGCGGCATGTAGTGACCCTTGCGGCTGTTCATCCGGGACGCCAATGTCGTTCTCGTCCCCTGCAGGAACACGAAGGTGATCGACTTGCCAGCCCTATCTCTGAAAAGGTCGCGGTAGGATTTCTTCAAGGCCGAGCACGAGATCACCGTGTCATCTGCGGCTGCAAGCTCGGCTGCCAGCATCTCCAGCCACGGCCAACGGTCGGCATCCGTCAAGGCGACGCCCGCGGTCATTTTTTCGAAATTGGCCGGCGGGTGCCGGCTATCGCCCTCGATGAACCTGTGGCCGAGATAGGAGGCGAGCAATTTGCCGACCGAGGTCTTGCCGCAACCCGATACGCCCATGACAACCACCGGCCCAATATGACGAGATGGACTAGAGGCAGGTGGTGATGCCGCCGTCGACATAGAGCGTGTGTCCGTTGACAAAGGATGATCCCTTTCCGGAGAGGAAAACCGCTGCACCGATCAACTCGTCGACGTCGCCCCAGCGGGCGGCCGGGGTGCGCTTCTCAAGCCAGGAGGAGAATTCCGCGTTATCGACGAGGGCCTGATTGAGCGGTGTCTTGAAGTAACCCGGTGCAATCGCGTTAATCTGGATGCCGTACTTCGCCCAATCGGCGCACATGCCGCGGGTCAGGTTCTTTACCGCGCCCTTGGTGGCCGTGTAGGGCGCGATACCCGGGCGGGCGAGCTCGCTCTGCACCGAGGCGATGTTGATGATTTTCCCCGCGCCGCGCTTGATCATGTGGCGGGCGACGGCCTGGCCGACATAAAAAACGCTGGAGACGTTGGTCTTCAGCAGCTGCTCCCAGTGCTCGGCTGGGAAGTCCTCCAGCGGTGTGCGGAACTGCATGCCGGCATTGTTGATAAGAATATCGATTGGACCAATGGCGGCCTCGATTTCGTCGACGCCGCGTTTGACCGCAGAAGCGTCGGTAACGTCAAATACGCCCACAGCAACATCGTAACCAGTATCTCGCAGCGCTCTTGCGGTCGCCTCCAGTTTCGCCCTATCGCGCCCATTCAGCACGACGGATGCGCCATGCTGGGCAAGCCCGCTTGCGAGCGCCAAACCAATACCTTGCGACGAGCCAGTCACCAATGCTCGCCTGCCGCTAAGATCGAAAAGCGGAAAACTCATTATGCTACTCTCCTCAGTCATATGCAGCCGTTGCCCGAACGAGCTGACGGCCGAACGCTCAATCCTCGACGACGAGGCCCTTTGCCCTGAGTACACCTTCCAGGTTACTGACTTCGACAACCGTCTTCCCGGATTTGTAGGCGGCAATGTAGCCCGCCTCCGCGTCTTCGCGCGCCTGCGCCAACTTGGCAACTTCGCGTGCTTCAGACTTTCTGACAACGACCAGCCCATCGGCGTCGCCAACAATGATATCACCGGGATAGATGATCTCGTCGCCAACCATGACAGGATCGTTCGTGGCGCCGAGAGTCTCCTTTACAGTGCCCTTGATACAGACGCTGAGAGAAAACACCGGAAAGCAAAGCTCACGAAGCTGCAGAGAGTCGCGCACGCCAGTGTCCGTGACGAGGCCACCAATTCCCTTGGCCAGGCATGCATTTGCCAATACGTCTCCGAACGAGCCTGCTTCTTCATACTCGCCCGCCGACACCACAATGATGTCGCCCGGCTGAGCGTAGTTGATCGCCACCTGCAGCATGATGTTGTCGCGCGGTGCGCACTTGACTGTGAAAGCCGGACCGCACAGCTTCATACGGTAGTCTATGGGCTTCAACCGCGATGACAGCGCCCCTCTGCGCCCCTGAGCTTCGTGCAAAGTTGCGGGTGAAAACCTTGAGATCGCAGCAATCTCTTCTTTCGTTGGTCGATCGATCTTTTGTTTGAGCTTGATCATTGGGTTCCTCCTTGGGCGTGTGCGCCTTGCAAGCTTGTCATATCAGGGGCTTCAGCCATCAAAGGCCATAAATGAGGGGCATGCTGATGCGGCCCGTTCATTAGCGAGCCGCATCGCGCATCTTCCTGGGACATGGAATCTAGGGGATTGGCTCGAACTTCAGTTCACCGATCGGCACGACCTTGTCCTTCCGAGTCATCTTGTACTCGGTGTTAGGGCCGAGCCACTTGTCCCAGATCTGATTGATCTCGCCGGAGGTGTCGAGCTTGACGAGGATCTCGTTGATCTTCGTTGTCAGGGCCGGCTCGCCCTTCTTCATACCAACCCCAATCGGTTGATAGAGCATCGGCTCATCGATCATGCGCATTTCTGCGCCTTTCGTCTTTGACTCATTGACGATCTTTGTGGTCGTCATCGTGTTCGCAACAAGTCCGCGCGCCTTGCCCTGCTGGACGGCAAGATAGGCCGACCCCGTGTCCTGGAACGTCAATGCATCGGACTTGTTCTTACGGATCGCAAGTTCTGACGTCGACCCCTTCGTCGATGCAAGACGCTTGCCCTCGAAGTCGGCCTTCTTCTGACCGGGATCGTTTGCCTTGACGATCAGCATTTCCTTGGCGAGGTAGTAGGGATCACTGAACTGGATCTGTTCTGCACGGCTGAGGGTATAGGCAAGGTTTGCGACGGCGATATCGACGTGACCGAGCTTGACTTCCGGGACTCGTGCTTCGACCGAGACTGGCTTGATCTCTGCATTCACGCCGAGTTCCCGCGCGATTGCACGGCACAGATCGACGTCAAATCCAACCATTTCTCGGGTCTTTGGGTCCGGCGACGCGAATGGGGGCACGTCGGCGAAAGTTCCGCAACGCAGGATCTTGGCCGTCGTGATGTCAGCGAGTTCGTCGGCGTTCGCGTGTCCGGCGAATGCCCCCGTGGTAACAGCCGCCATTACCGCAATTGACCTCATTTTCATTTTTGTATTCTCCTCTGGTGGTTGAGCTGGAATTAGTGCCGCAAGTCGCTCAGGAAGCGCTTTGCCCGACCGGTCTGCGGGTTTGAGAAAAAGTCTTCCGGTGGCGCGGTTTCGATGATTTGGCCGTCATCGATGAACCAGACGCGATCGGCGACGTCGCGGGCAAAACCCATTTCGTGCGTCACGCACATCATGGTCATGCCGTCAGAGGCAAGGCTCTTCATGACGGCGAGCACCTCCCCGACCATCTCCGGGTCGAGCGCGCTCGTCGGCTCATCGAAAAGCATGACCGGCGGCTCCATGGCCAGCGCCCTGGCGATAGCGACGCGCTGCTGTTGACCACCCGACAATTGGCCGGGGAACATCTGTGCCTTGTCGGCAAGCCCCACACGCTCAAGCAGTTAGGTTGCTTTGCGATAGGCTTCTTCCCGAGCGACCCCCTTCACCCGGATTGGCGACATCGCGATATTGTCGATCGCAGACAGATGCGGGAACAGGTTGAAGCTTTGGAACACGAAGCCAATGCGGCTGCGAAGCCGGTTGAGTTCCCTCGCCGCCATCTGGCGGTGGATATTGTTGCCCTCGCACGTGATCGAGCCGCTTTGAATCTCCTCGAGCCGGTTCACCGTGCGAATAAGCGTCGACTTGCCCGACCCCGACGGACCGCAGATGACGACCACCTCTCCTCGGCCGACCTCAGCATTGATCCCCTTGAGGACTTCGTACGTGCCATAGTTCTTCCGGACCTCCGAGAGTTGGATCATGGACGAGTTTCTGGATTGCGCAGGAGTGTTCATGACGGCTGATCCGTAAGTGCTTCGAGTTTGGGAACGTTGGCGCCGATCGGTATGTTGGCCCCGGCGCGTTTGCGCGTGATGTGACGCTCGGTCATTGTGGCGACCAGCGTGAGCGACCAGCAGATGGCGTAGTAAACGGCGGCGAGGATGAAGAAGACCTGGAACGGCTGCGTCAGAAGTTGATTGTTGATCTGGCTTGCCGCGAAGGTCAGATCGGGAACATTGATCACGTATCCGAGCGTCGTATCCTTGATCGTCGAAACAAAGACAGAGATGATGCTCGGGATAACGTTATAGAGAGCTTGCGGTAGAATGACGTAACGCATGGCGCTGAGGTTGCTATGGCCAAGTGCCCGAGCAGCTTCCATCTGGCCCTGCCCGAGCGCGACGATACCGCCTCTGACGACTTCGCTCAGAAATGCGCCCTGATACACGACCAGCGTGACGAGCATTGTCATGAAGGCGGGAACACTTGCCCCCGTCAAAAGGGGAACGAGGAAGTAGCCCCACAGGATGAGCATCAGGAGCGGCACGCCGCGCGTGAAATAGACCAACGCGGTAACGGGAAAGCTCAGGATCGGCAACTTCGACAGTCGAGCGAGAGCCAGAAGAATACTGACTGGAAAAGCGAGTGCGATCGCAGACACCGATAGCAGGATCGTCGCCGCCAGTCCGCCGAGCGGACCGTTCGGATACTGGCCGATGAGAAGCAGAAGCCAGTAGTCTTGGACAATCTTGATGATGTCGCCGATCATACGCGTGCCCTCCTTACCGGACTTGCCCTCGACGTCAGGTAGGCACCAAAGCCCATGATGATCAGCGAGAATGAGAGATACAGGACGGAAGCGAGAAGGTAGCTTTCAAACGTGCGGAAGGTCAGATTCTCGATTTCTTTAACCGCGTAGGTCAGCTCGGCAACGCCGATCGCTATCGCCAAACTGCTGTTCTTGAACAGAGACACGCTGTGGTTGATAAGCGAGGGAAGTGCGTTTCGGACGCCCTGAGGCACCATGACAAACCGCATCGCGGAAATGTATCCATGGCCCAAAGCACGGGCGGCTTCCATTTGCCCCGGATTGACGGCACGCAGGCCAGAGCGAAGATCCTCGCTAAAATAGGCTGCCTGACAAAGCCCAAGTCCGATAACCCCAAAGATCGCCTCCGCATTGTGGTCGGTCAGCCAATACATGACTGCTTCCGGCATCAGCGTGAAAATGCCGAAGTACCAGAGCATCAGCTGAACGAGGGTCGGAACGTTGCGGTGATAGGATACGTAGGCGGTGACGACGGCATTCCCGATCGGCCCGGGTGAGTAGCGCAAGGCAAGAAGGATAAGCGCCAGCGTCATTGCCAGAAGCCATGATCCGATGGCAACGATGAACGTCATTTGAACGCCGTGGATCAACATCCATCGGTATTCGGGATTACCCAAGATTGCGGAGAGATCGAAGTTAGCCACGGCCTTCAGTCCCCGAATACGGAGTTTTTGGTTTTGCCGTCTGCAGCCCGCCCATCACCTGGAGAGTAGGCGTTATCTCCATGTGTCCGATGTTGACGGCAACAGGCGCTGCGATGACGAAGGCGATCGCATCTGCAATGTCCTTGGCCTCAGGCAGTTCAAATCCGTCGAGGAACCGTTCGCGGATCTCAGGCGTATCACCGTGGACATGGGCAAAGATATCAGTGGCGACGCGGCCGGGGCAGATTTCAGTTACCCGAACGCGCTTGCCAAACGCGTCGATGCGAAGTTGGTTAGACAACATGCTCACGCCGGCCTTGGTGGCATGGTATGAGGAATTGCCGCCGAAATTGTAAGCGCCAGCGATCGAGGAAATATTGATGACATGCCCGCGGTCCCTGGCGACCATACCGGGCACAACCAGCCGGCAAAGATGCAAAACAGCGCGAAGGTTGACGTCGACGAGGAGGTCGATGTCGCCTTCGTCAGCCTCAAGGAACTTCTTCGGCTTGTCGACGCCAGCATTGTTCACGAGGACGTCAAATTGAACGCGTGTTGTGAGAGCCGAAAGCGCCACGCGGTCCGTAACATCGATTTTGTGAGCGATGCAGCCGGTGCGATCAGCGAGTTCTTTCAGCGCATCTTCCCTACGTGCAATCGCGTGAACTTCTAGTCCTTCGGCGCAGAGACGTTCGACAGTCGCAGCACCAATGCCAGAGGACGCGCCGGTAACAAGTGCAGTTTCGTAATCGGAAAATGACATCGAAAGCTCCTTTTGAATGGAAGGTATCGAACCTTTTCAGCGGGCGATAATGCTGAATATCTTTGGAGGGATAAGCCTGTCTTATGAAGGTCAAGGCCTTTTTGCCGTCTGCCAAGATTATTGTTTTGACTTCAATAGCTTATATGAAACTGCCAATTCGCGTTTCGAGGAGCGGCTGCGCCAATTCAAACATCGAGGCCGATCATTCGGGCCTGCGGCGAACGTTTTCAGGGCGCGTTTGCAGCGCTCAAAACTCTTTCAAATTCGGTGCCTTCCCCCTATGGTCGCGAGCAAGAATGGGAACAGCTGCTATAAATGGATACTCGCCGTCTCAAGTCGTTCATCACCATTGTTGATATGGGAAGCATCACGCGCGCGGCAGACATACTGCATATCGCGCAACCTGCACTTAGCCAGCAGTTAGCGGCTCTCGAAGATCACTTTCAGGAAAAGCTGCTGACACGAAGCCAACAGGGTGTAATCCTGACCGACGCCGGTCGCGCGCTCTATCGCCATGCCCAGATCATCCTGCGCCAGATGGACCAGGCATATGCAGATGTGCGTGCCGGTGGAGCGATCTTGTCCGGTCGCGTATCGGTCGGTCTGGCTCCGTTCAGCAGCGCAGCAACCCTTTCGCTCCAACTGCTGGAGGAAGCGAAGCTGCGATATCCGCAGGTTCTGCTGCATGTCACCGAGAGCGTGAGCCAGCCGTACAGCCAGATGATCATGAATGGTCGCTTGGAGATGGCTCTGATCCACGGCGCTGGCCCAATCAAAGGCGTGAAATTCCAGCCTCTGTTAACTGAGGAGTTCGTTTTCGTTGCCAACGAATCCCTTGGCATTTCGCGCGAGGAACCGCCAATTGCGGTCGCAAATCTGCAAACAATTCCTTTTGTCGTCCCGCCTGCATACAACTTTGTTCGACGCGCGATCGACGTGGCATTTGGCAGGAGCAGGACAAACCTGAACGTTGTTGCAGAAGTCGAGGCCGTCAGAACCCTGGGACGTGCAGTTGACGCTGGGCTTGGCGCAACGATCGTGCCAAAGGCGATCGCAAATCGCATTGTGGCCGAGGCGACGCAACCGATGGTAGTTCGGCGCCTTTCCAGCCCGAAGATTGAAGAAACGCTTTCGCTCTGCCTCTCCGACACAACGCCGCTGTCGGAACCGGCGCTGGCGATCACTCAGTTGCTCGTTGAGCTCACCGAAACCCTCAAGACAGTCGAGCTTCCCTCCTAAGGGAATTCGGGCAACATTGCTGCCGCCCAAATCCTTCTCTTTGACCTGCTTTGACGCATTTACGTCATCGACGAGCAGAATTCGGCGATGCGGGTGCAACCTTCACCAAGTGCCTCCAAGCTTGTTGCATAAGACAGCCTGAAGAACGGGCTCATGCCGTAGGCCGCCCCTTGCACGGTCGCAACGTGTTGCTCCTCAATAAGCGCCATCACAAAGTCGGTATCGTTGTTGATCAGCCGGCCGCCCTTGGTTGTTTTTCCAATAAGGCCAGCGATGTTCGGAAAAATATAGAACGCACCCTCGGGCTTGTGTGCCAGCACACCGGGTATTTCTGCCAAGCGGGCCAGCACAAAGTCGCGCCGCTTCTTATAGATGGATGCACGCTCCTTCAGGATATCCTGGGGGCCATCCAAGACGGCAACCCCTGCAGCCTGGGTGATCGTCGAGACGCCTGCCGTGTTTTGCGTGTTGACGTTGCTGATGGCCTTCATCAGATCACGTGGCCCACCGCAATATCCCAGACGCCAGCCGGTCATTGCGTACGCCTTTGATGCGCCGTTAACTGTCAAGACGCGGTCGTACAGGCGAGGCTCTACCTCGGCGATCGTGCAGAACTCAAAGTCATCATAGATGAGATGCTCGTACATATCGTCTGTCATGATCCAGACGTGCGGATAGCGCAGCATTACGTCTGCGATGGCCTTCATTTCTTCGCGAGAACACGCAGCTCCCGTTGGGTTGTTGGGGAAGTTGAGCAGCAGCCACTTGGTGCGGGGGGTAATTGCAGCTTCGAGGTCTTCGGGACTTATCTTGAAGCCGATGTTCTGTGGGCAGTTGACCGGTACGGGCACTGCGCCGGCAAATTTTGCGATGTCGGCGTAACTTATCCAGGATGGTGAAGGAATGACGATCTCGTCACCCGGATTGCAGGTGGCGAGGATTGCATTGAAGATCACCTGTTTTCCACCGTTGCCGACAAGGATCTGGTCCAAATCATAGTGCAGATTGTTCTCGCGTTTGAACTTTCGCTGGATGGCGGCCTTAAGTGCCGGCGTCCCATCGACCGGTGGATATTTCGTATCACCTGCCAACGCAGCTGCATGCGCCGCCCTGATAGCGTGCGCCGGCGTTGGAAAGTCGGGTTCGCCGGACGAAAGACCGATGACCTTGGTTCCCTTTGTAGCGAGATCACGAGCACGTTGTGTCATCGCGACCGACGCAGACACTGTCACGTTCTGGAGGCGATCGGCTATGGCTGGCATTTCTTCAATCCTTTGTCGTTACCAAAATTTCGAGACCACTGCGCAAAAAAACGGGGAGGCGGCGCGTAAATTGCCGTTTGCCGTGCGGCCCCCAACTGTGTGCAAGGTAGGGGTAAAGCTGGGGCAGTTTCCAATACTGGATTGGTTTGACACCATAACGGAAACCAATGGAGGCGGTGTGCGAAGCGGCAAGGGAGCGCCTATCCAGAAATGCCTGGCTGCGGACGCGTTTTTCAGGCTTCAAGTCCTCGGCGAAACCTGAGCGAGCCTGCCTGCGAACAAGAGATTAGCCGAGGACCTCGTTTGCAGGAGCAATCCTCCCGCCCGCACTTTCAACTTCACTTCTGACGATCTTGGCCAATTCCAACGATCCCGGTGTATCGCTATGCACCAAAATCGACCTTGCCCGAACAGGCAAGCGAACGCCCTCGATCGTCGTTACGGTGCCTGTTTCCATAAACTGGCGGACCCGAGCGCGCACGCTCGCTTCATCCTTGATGACCGAGTTTGCAACGGCACGACTGACAAGCTGACCGGCCAGGTCATAGGCGCGGTCGGCAAGGAAGAGTGTCAGGGTGCGCAGTCCGTTCGATTGTGCTGCCCGCTCGAGCTCGGTGTCGGGCATCGCGAAGACAATGAGGTCGGTGTCAACGCTCCTGATGGCTCGCATGATGCTCGTCGCCAGCTCAGGATCGCGATTGATCATGCTCCCCATGGCTGCGTGGAAACTGATGTGGCTCAGTTTTACCCCCTCGCCGCGCGCGACAGACGCCAAAGCGCCCAACTGGTAGAGCACCTGCTGCTTCATGTCGTCCGCGTCGGTCGGGATTTCGCGGCGACCAAAACCAACCCGGTCAGCCAATCCCGGATGCGCACCGACACCCACACCGCGTGCCTTTGCGAGGCGAACCATCCGTGCCATTGTTTTCGGATCGCCGGCATGGAATCCGCAGGCGACGTTTGCGGAAGAAACCACATCCATTAGCGCTTCGTCATCGCAAAGCCGATATGGTCCGAACCCCTCACCCATGTCAGAGTTCAAATCGATCTTCATCTTGAAGTCCTCGCTGCAATTGATGTCTATCGCCGTGTGATGTTGATCAGCGCCGCGGCAACCACGGGAGCGATTTTCGTGACTTGGTTGAGGTAGGCCTCAAGCGCGTGCTCGGCCGCCAGCGCCTCTTCAACAGTCGATCGCACGAACCGTATGCGGCTTCCAATTCTCGCTTGTGCGAGCCGCCAGAGGTCGACTTCGATGACGCCGGCTATCTTGGGGTAGCCGCCAGCAGTGTTTGCGTCACTCATCTGCACGATGGGTTCACCTCGCGGAGGTACCTGGACCACGCCTGGAACGACCCCATGAGATCTCATCTCGATTGGTCGGTCGGGCTTTAACGGCTCGCCAGACAGGCGATACCCGGTGCGATCGCTTTGAGACGTGATCTTCCAGGCCTGGATCCAGAATCGTTCGCAGTCTTGACCGAACAGATCGTGTTCACCGGCCGGGATGGCACGCAACAACAGTTGTCCATCCTCGTCGACGGGGAAAAATTCCGCCAAGGCTTTCGCAGGGGGCACCACCCCAAAGCCTCCAAGCGGGATTTGAGGAACCTCGGTGGGAACGACGGCGATATTATCTCCGTTCTGCAGGAAACGACCTGCAAATCCTCCGAAGGCGCCCCGTAACGAGGTGCTCCGGGAGCCCATTACGACGGGGACGTCTATGCCGCCAGCGAAAGACACGTAGGCACGTGCGTTGCGCAACGGCATCGAAAGTTCCAATGTCTGGCCGCCGTTGGCTTGCTGCACCCACCATGGTGGCAAGTCGATGCCGTCCAAGGTTGCACGGCAGTCGGCACCAGTGATCGCAAAAACCGTCGGCCGATCGAAAGAGATCTTGAATGGAAACGTCTGGATTTCAATGGACGCAGCATCCTCGGCATTGCCGACGAGCAGGTTCCCAATCCTGGTTGCCACCGAGTCCATGGCACCACTTGCCGTTACGCCAATGTTGCGAAAACCAAAACGGCCAAGATCCTGAACGGTGTTCAACGGGCCTGTTGTGAGAACGTTGATCACAGCTCGATCCTTTCCGGAACAAAGCGAACACGATCGCCGGGCGCCATGATTGCCGGAGATTCCGCCATCGGGTCGAAGACGGTAATGTCGGCAAAACCGATCGAATTCCAGCCGTTCGGGCCGGTGAGAACAGCAACCCCGGTCTGCATCCCGCCAATCGTGACCATCCCTTTGAGCATCTTCAGCGAAGGCACGGATTTGCGGGGCATGCAGATGCGCGGATCAAGGCCATGCAGGTATCCGAACCCCGGGGCACTTCCCACGGAAAAGACGGTGTAGATCGGCTGCGCGTGGAGCGTGACGATCTCCTTGGCGGAAAGCCCGCAATAGCCGCAAAGCGCAGGAAGATCGATTGCGTGTTCGCCGCCGTAGATGGTCGGAATCTCAATGGTCTTGCCCACCAGGTCGAGTTCACCGGCGCAGTCCCATTGATCCGTGAGGCGTTGAACAACGAGCGCTGGATCGGACGGAGTGTTCTTGAGCACGACCAGGAGATTGGTCATGCCGGGTATGAGCTCGGCATAATCCTCGCTGTTAGCCAGGGCTTTGCTGAGAGCCCATATCCTGCGTTGCGCGGCGAGATCGAAATCGCCTGGCGCTTCGATCAAATAGCTGCGTGTGCCAATACATGAGATCTTGGGCGGGCGCTGGCTGGGCGACCGGGTCGCAGGCGCCGACAACTGTACGGTTTTGACACTCAAACTATGCCCCCCTGTGGCAAATCAAAACGTCGCCGTAACCAACGAGGCTGCCGCCATTTTGGTCAAGCTTCGCGACCTCTGCACGTCCCTCGGCCCGGACGGCAACGAGAACGGGACCAACCCGAACGAAGCCGACAAGCTGACCCGCCTCGACACTATCGCCGCTGCTGATCTCGTTGGCCGTGTGGTCTGGGTGGGCGGGAAGAAAGACACCAGCGATCGGCGCGCGCGCGATCACTGTCTGCGAAAGAAGCGCTGGCGTGGCCGGCCCGGCTGCTTGCTCTTGGTGTTTTCGGATGCCGCCTGACGACGTAATCCGCACCGAGCCATCGAGTGTGGTGATTTCGATCGTCTCGACACCGTTTATCGCCAGGCATTCCGAGATGCTTTCCAGCGTCTCCAGTTCGCTGAAGATAGGAATTCTGCACTGTTTAACGCGCGACTTCACGAGGCTGCCCTCCGTTCGGCAAGCCATTTTTCCAAATGGTGAATGTCAGTTCCGCCCCTGCAAAATGAAGGGTCCTCAAAGATCGCACGGTGCAAGGCGATGTTCGTGGCAATGCCCTCAACCCGCATCTCCGACAACGCAACGCGCATGCGGGTGATCGCCTGGTCTCTTGTCGGCGCATGCACAATGAGTTTCGCGATCATGGAATCGTATTGTGGTGGCACCTTGTATCCGGGCCCGACATGCGTATCGACGCGAACACCTGGTCCGCCCGGTAAGGAAATCGCCGAAATGAGCCCCGGCGAGGCCGCGAATGTGAATGGATCTTCGGCATTGATGCGGCATTCGAGTGAGTGGCCAAAACAGCCAACATCGGCCTGGGACAGCTCCAATTGGTATCCCTGTGCCACGCGCAATTGCTCACGCACGATATCTATGCCTGATGTCATCTCGGTGACGGGATGCTCGACCTGAAGGCGCGTATTCATTTCGATGAAATAGAATTCATTGTCTTCATAGAGGAACTCGAAGGTTCCAACGCCGCGATAGCCAATCTGCTTGCAGGCGGCAACGCACCGATCTCCAATTCTTGCAACCACATCAGCCGGTATTGACGGGGCCGGAGCCTCTTCGATCACTTTCTGATGGCGACGCTGCATCGAGCAGTCGCGAGCGCCAAGCCAAATTCCCTGGCCATAATTGTCGCAGAGGACCTGGATTTCCACGTGTCTGGGATGCTGCAGGAACTTTTCGATATAAAGCTCTGGCTTGCCGAAGGCGCGCCGTGCTTCCTCGCGTGTCACGATGACCGCGCCGGCAAGCTCATGGGCCGAGGAAACGACGCGCATCCCACGCCCGCCACCGCCGCCGGCCGCTTTGACAATAACCGGATAACCAATTGTTTCAGCAACGTTCGCGACCTCGGCTAGGTCTTCGCTAAGGGCGGTGTCTGGACCGGGTACACAGGGGACGCCCGCGGCCATCATGGCCTGCTTGGCGGCGATCTTGTCGCCCATCATTCGAATTTCGCTCGCTCGCGGCCCGATAAAGGTTAGTCCCAACGCTTCCACGGCGTCTGCAAACGCCGCGTTTTCCGACAGGAAGCCATAGCCCGGATGAATTGCGCCGGCGCCCGTCGTGACTGCCGCTGCCAGCACTGCATCCCGATTGAGGTAGCTCTGAGCAGCGGGGCTCGGGCCAATGCAGACGAATTCGTCGGCGGTTTCACGGTACGGTGCGTCACGATCGGCTTCTGAACAGACCATGATTGATCGAAGACCAAGCTGGCGACATGCGCGTTGGATGCGCAGCGCGATCTCCCCACGGTTGGCGATCAACACGGAGTCAAAAAACGGAGCTTTGAGACTAGCAACTGCGCTCATATTACCTGATCTCGAATAGGGCCTGGCCGACATCGACATCGTCCCCATCGGCGACGACGATCTTGGTGATCTCACCGGCATGTGTTGCCGGGATGGTATTGAAAACCTTCATTGCCTCGATGATGCAGAGGCCCTGTCCCTTTTCGACGAGCATGCCGACCTCGACAAGAGGCGAGGACAACGGGTCGGGGCCACGGTGAAAGACACCAGCCGACGGAGCTCGAACGACATGACCGGTGCCGTCTGCGGGCTGATCTTGCCCCGCAGGGACTGACCCGATGGTTTGTTCGGGAGCCTTTGCTGCAGGCGCGGCATCAGCGAACTCGACACGGCGCGCGACGCTCTTAGTGATCCGAACTGTTGCGCCGCCTTCCGTGACGTTGAGTTCGGAAACGGACGATCGCCCGACAAATTCAATCAGTTTTTTGATCTTTTCCAGATTCATATCCTGACACCGACATCGCTCGCTAGCCCGTGCAGGAAGTCATCCTCCGACGACGGGTCTTCATTCTCGATCGAGAACTACCATGCGATTTGCGGTGATGGGGGCAGACAAAGTTTATATGGACGCCATCTCAGCTCGACTTTGTACATTATGCAGCGAAGCAAAGTGCTTGTGTCATCCGCTTGAGGCGGCTTGGTTGAGTTTCAGGAATGTCCGGGTCTGGCGGGTGCTGTCGATAAATATCCTGATCCCACAGGATCATGCGAACCGCACCGATGGCATCGGAGAAGGTGAACTCTGTTTTCTTGTACCAGGCGGCGGCATAGGGAAGGACGCCATGACCGAGCAGATCGCATGCCCAGAGTGTGACGAGGCTGTAGAGCGCCAGCAGCGACGGGGTCGTGCGCATGATGGCTTTGTCGTTCCACTGCCGTTGGGTTTCCACGCCAAGATGCGCTCGCGTTTCGGCGAAGGTGACCTCGATCTGCCAGCGCCGAACGAAATAGGCAATGATCTGAGCGGGCTCAAGGTTGACGTTGGTGCTCATGAACGCCTGGGGTTCACGACGGCCTGATGGATCGCGAACGAGAACCCAGCGAATTGGTCTTGGGGGCGTTCCACGCCGATACCAGAGGCCGGTTCCTGATGTGACATCAAGGGTTTTGTCGGTTTGCTTGCCGTACCAGGACGATGCGACGATGCGCTGCCACTCGGTCTTTGCGTCTTTGAGGAGCGTTTTCAGTTTCGGCAATGGCCTGCCTTTTTGCGCCGGTCGCCCGAGCGTATGTTCGTGCCGTTGATCTGGTGGAGCAAAGAGACTGGCATCCAGACGCAACCGCGTGATGAGAGTGGCCGTGTCGGGAAGAGCCGCAGCCAGTGTATGAACGGCAAAGCTGCTATCGCCGACAAAGATGATTTCGCGGCCCGGCAGCCAGCGGCAAAGCTGCAAGACGCCTTGCCTTGCCCAATCAGTCAGCAGCTTGTGCTTTCGGCCCTTCTTCTGATCATGGCGCTCAGAGGGACACAGGATCGTCAGCACCGGCAGGGCTTTAATACATTTTGCCCATGGGACAGGTGAAAGAACCATGAAGCTCAACCATCTCAAGCCGCTGGCTTTGACAAAGTGGCCATGGCTGGAGCGCACCGGGTCACGATAAATTCCACGCGCGGCGATGCGTTGGCCCCAACGCCGTTCGATTGTATCATCCATGCCAATCACGACAGGGCCCTCGGGCACGAGCCGGGCAACAATGATGGACAGCAGACGGGCCGCCAACGTGCGAGGGTTCCAGCGGGCTCGGTTGAGGAGTTGATGATAGGCGGCAAAATTACTTACCTCCGCGCGTCCGGTGATGCGCAGGCAGGCCGTCACCGTTCGCTTGCCAGGCGAAAGGAGCGCACCCATCACCAGGACCAGCAGATGCTCCCAGCTTGGCGCGGTAAACCAGAAACGAAACGGCGACAGCCATTTGCGAAGGATGTGGGGGACCGCGTCTCCCGGCTCACGGCTACAATCATGTTGTTCGCTCATCCATTCGTTCGAATCCGATCAAACGAATGGCGCAAGGCCGGGACCCTGCGGCGAATTGATTCACCCAGGGCTGCTCAGATGCCCCCGAAATCACCACCGATTTTGTACAAAGTCGAGCTAAGGCGGCCGCTGCTTCAGCCATCGCGGCGACCAACGCAACGTCAGCCAATTCATCAGCGACGTCATGAGGCTTGGATACCTAGGAGCCGATTTGGGGCAGCGGCATTTTTTCGTGCGGTGCCCTGCCATTGACACCGGCGGCGCTCCATGTATTCTTTTATAAAAGCGCATATAACATAATTGTGGAACAAAAACCGGGAGAAAAGCATGAGAATGAAACTCGCATTCCTTGTCGCCACCGCGTTGGTCGCAACACCATCCTATCTGCTGGCACAAGAAAAGGGCGGCGTGATCAATGTCGCAACCATCGGCGAGCCACCGACGCTCGATCCGATGACGTCGACGGCCGACCTCGTCGGCATCGTCACGCAGCATATCTTCGAAACGCTCTACACGTTCGACAAGAAGTGGGCGGTGACGCCGCTTTTGGCTGAAAGCCTTCCCGACGTTAGCGCCGACGGCAAGACCTATACGATCAAGCTTCGCACCGGTATCAAGTTCCACGACGGCAGCGACATGACCTCGGAGGATGTCGTTGCGTCCCTCAACAGGTGGGTCAAGCTTGCCTCGCGCGGCAAGCAAGCGGGCGCCTTCATCTTGTCGATCGCGGCTGGCGATCCGGCGACGGTCGTCATCAAGCTGAAGCAGCCCTACGCGCCGCTGGCCTCGCTGCTTGCCTTTAACAACTCCGCCGCGATCATCATTCCGGCCGAAAAGCAGGCCGATACGATGACCGACTTCATCGGCACCGGCCCCTATATGCTGAAGGAACGCAAGGCAGACCAATATATCCAGCTCGTCCGCTTCAATGACTACAAGCCGCGCTCCGGCGACAGCGATGGCTACGGCGGCGCCCGCCATCAATATCTCGACGAGATCCGCTTCGTGCCCGTGCCAGACGCAAACACCCGCGTCGAGGCGGCGGTTTCCGGCCAATACGACTACGTCGACTCGCTGCCGGTTGAATCCTATGACAAGCTCAAGTCGTCAACGGCGACGCAGCCGCTCGTCCTGAAACCGTTCGGCTATCCGGTCTTCGTCTTCAATACGGCCGCGGGTCTCACCAAGAACGTCGCGATGCGCAAGGCGATCCGTCAGGCGCTCAGCATGGAAGACATGATGGCCGCCGCCTTCGGTGGCACGGATTTCTACGCACCTGACGGCAACATCTACCCGCGCAACTTCGCCTGGAGCACGAATGCAGGCGTGGCTGGCAACTACAATATTGCGGATCCGGAAGGGGCGGCCACAACTGCCAAAAAGGCCGGCTACAACGGTGAGCCAATCCGCATCCTGACGAGCCGCCAGTACGAATTCCATTATAAGATGGCCCAGGTCGCGGCCGAATACCTCAAGCTTGCCGGCTTCACGGTCGACCTGCAGGTGGTCGACTGGGCAACGCTGACGCAGCGCCGCACCGACAAGGCGCTCTGGGACATCTACATCAGCCACAGTCCGTTCCTGCCAGAACCAGCACTGATCGGCTCCTTGTCTCCCAGTTCGCCGGGATGGTGGGACACGCCCGAGCGCAAGAGCGTCGTCGATGCCTTCACCACCGAGGTTGATCCAAAGAAGCGCATCGAGCTCTGGGCCAACGTCCAGCAGGCCATGTATGACGAAGTGCCGTTCATGAAGATCGGCGATTTCAACGCCGTTTCGGCCATCTCGACGAAACTTAAGGGCGTTGATCCCGCCCCCTGGCCATATTTCTGGAACGCGTCGATCAAGAAGTGAGTGCGAGCACTGCGGTTGCCGGTTTGAGGCCGGCATCCGTCCATGATTTCGCCCTGTGTGGATACAGGAGCCGCTTTCCATGATACGCTACATCCTCCAGCGCCTTCTCGGCATGATCGTGGTGATGTTCCTCGTCGTTACGATTGTCTTCGTGATCGTTCGCGTGACGCCGGGCGATCCTGCCGCCGTCATGCTCGGTCCCGATGCGACGGCACAGGACGTTGCTGAACTGCGCGCCCGCCTCGGCCTCGACCAGTCGATCGTCGTCCAGTACTTCTTTTATATTGGACAACTGCTGAGAGGCGATCTCGGCCAGTCGATCTTCCTTAATATGCCGGTGACGTCAGCGCTTCTCGAGCGCGCGGAGCCTACCGTCTTCCTGACAATCTTCTCGCTGCTGATTGCCAGCGTCATCGCACTGCCGATCGGCATTTATGCTGCCTATAGGCGCGGGTCGTTCATCGATCAGATGTCGACGACAATCGCCATGCTGGCGGCCAGCATCCCAAGCTTTTGGCTCGGCCTCATTCTCATGCAATTCTTCGCCGTACGGCTGAACATATTTCCCGTCTCGGGCTATGGCGGGCCTGGCGCTTCCTTCTTTGAGCGCATGCAACACCTGACATTGCCTGCCGTTGCGCTCGGCCTCGTTTCCTCGGCACTGATCCTACGCTTTACCCGTGCCTCGATGCTTGACGTGCTCGGCGACGACTACATTCGCACGGCACGCGCCAAAGGGCTTGTCGAGCGCCGGGTCGTCCTCAAGCATGCCCTGAAAAACGCGCTGATCCCTATCCTGACGGTCATCGGCCTGACCGCTGCCGTGCTGATCTCCGGCGCCGTCGTAACGGAAACCGTGTTTGGCCTCCCAGGCGTCGGCAATCTCGTCGTCTCTGCCGTACTGCGACGCGACTATCCCGTCATCCAAGGCGCATTGCTCGTCATTGCCGGCCTCTATGTCCTCATCAATTTCGCGATCGACATGCTCTATCTGCTGGTCGATCCAAGGGTGCGCTACTGATGGCCGATATCGTAACCACCACCGATAAACCCGCCGCCAGCGAGCGCAGCAAATTTCTTCGCCGCCTGCTGAAACGCAAGACAGTCGCCGCCGGCGTGATCGTGTTGGTCATCTTTGTGCTGTTGGCAGCCCTCGCGCCCTGGATCGCGCCGTATTCGCCATCGAAGCTATCGATCGTCAACCGGCTCAAGCCGCCGAGTGAACTGTTCTGGTTCGGCACCGACGAATTCGGCCGTGATGTGTTCTCACGCACCATCTATGCCGGGCGGCTCTCACTGCTGGTGGGCGCTGCCGTCGTCGTGCTCTCCGCATTGATTGGCGTGACGCTCGGCTTGCTTGCCGGCTTCTTTCAGAAGCTCGACACGCCGATTGCCCGGCTGATCGACGCGATGATGGCCTTTCCTGACATTCTCCTGGCGATCGCGCTGGTCGCAGCGCTTGGACCGTCGCTCACAACGGTCATCGTTGCGCTCTCAATTGTCTACTCGCCTCGGCTGGCGCGCATCGTTCGCGCCTCGACGCTGGTGATCCGCGAATTGCCCTACGTCGAGGCGGCGCAGGCACTCGGCATTTCCACCTTCCACATCATGACGCGGCACGTGCTGCGCAATCTGTTGTCGCCGATCCTTGTGCAGGGCACCTTCCTGTTTGCCAGCGCCATGCTTGCCGAAGCCGGACTTTCCTTCCTCGGCCTCGGCGTCAGCCCCGAAATCCCGACCTGGGGAACCATGATCGCAGCCGGACGCCAATATATCGGCCAGGCCGACTGGATGACCTATTTCCCGGGCTTTGCCATCATCTTCTCCGTGCTGTCGCTGCAAATGGTCGGCGACGGTCTCAGGGACATGCTCGATCCAAGACTTCGAAAGGACCTCTAGAATGACCGGTGAAAAAGCGGGCAAACCGCTCCTCCTCACCAATGTGAAGCCGACGGCGTTTGGCGCTGCAGAGCCTTTTGGCGCGATCGACATCCTCGTCGGCGCCGACGGCAAGATTGCCGCAATCGGTCCTTCCCTGGCCAGCCCTGGCGACGCCGAGCGCATCGACGCAAGGGGCGCCTGGATCTCGCCGGGCTGGGTCGACCTTCACGTGCATATCTGGCACGGCGGCACGGATATCTCCATCCGTCCGTCGGAATGCGGCGCCGAGCGGGGCGTCACGACGCTGGTTGATGCGGGCTCCGCCGGGGAAGCCAACTTCCATGGCTTCCGCGAATACATCATCGAGCCGTCGAGAGAGCGCATCAAAGCCTTCCTGAACCTCGGCTCGATCGGCCTCGTCGCCTGCAACCGCGTCGCCGAACTGCGCGACATTCGCGACATCGATCTCGATCGTATCCTCGAATGCTATGCACAAAACAGCCAACACATTGTTGGCCTTAAGGTGCGTGCGAGCCATGTCATCACCGGCTCCTGGGGCGTCACTCCGGTAAAGCTCGGCAAGAAGATCGCCAAGATCCTGAAAGTGCCGATGATGGTGCATGTCGGCGAACCGCCGGCACTCTATGATGAGGTGCTCGAGATCCTCGGCCCGGGCGATGTCGTCACCCATTGTTTCAACGGCAAGGCCGGTTCGAGCATCATCGAAGACCAGGACCTCTTCAATCTTGCCGAGCGTTGCGCCTCCGAGGGCATCCGTCTTGATATCGGCCACGGCGGCGCGTCCTTCTCCTTCAAGGTAGCCGAGGCAGCCATTGCGCGCGGTCTTCTGCCGTTCTCCATTTCGACCGATCTTCACGGCCATTCGATGAACTTCCCGGTCTGGGACCTGGCGACGACGATGTCGAAGCTGCTATCGGTCGGCATGCCGTTCGACAAGGTCGTGGAGGCCGTCACGCATGCGCCGGCCTCCGTCATCAAGCTGTCGATGGAGAAGCGCCTGACGGTTGGCGAACGGGCAGATTTCACCATCTTCGACCTCGTCGATGCCGATCTCGAGGCCACCGATTCCAACGGCGACGTCTCTCGCCTGCACAAGCTCTTCGAACCGCGCTATGCGGTTATCGGATCGGAGGCGATCACGGCCAGCCGTTACATACCGCGCGCCCGCAAGCTCGTCCGTCACAGCCACGGGTATTCGTGGCGGTGACCGGCATGACTAAAACAGCATGATAGGAGCAGACGTGAATACGTCCCCAGCAAAGGCCGCGGCAGCGGTGCAAACACCCTATGAGCGTCTGTCCGCGCTCGGCATTACATTGCCACCGGCGCCGGCGCCCATCGCCAATTTTCTTACCCATGTGCGCGAGGGCAACGTTCTTTATCTATCCGGCCAAGGCCCGCGCGAAGCTGACGGCCATCTCCATTCCGGCAAGGTCGGCAGCGATGTCAGCATCGAAGAGGCCTATCAGCATGCGCGGCTCACTGGCATCAACCTGCTTGCGGTCATGCATGACGCCGTTGGCGACCTCGCCCGCGTGAAGCGCGTGGTCAAGCTGCTCGGCATGGTCAATGCCGTCCCGCACTTCGAAAATCATCCGAGCGTCATCAACGGATGCTCCGACCTCTTTATCGAGGTTTTCGGCGAGGCCGGGCAACATGCCCGCTCCGCCGTCGGCCTCGGTTCCCTGCCCGGCAACATCACCGTCGAGATCGAGGCGATCGTCTCGCTCAACGATTGAGGAGGGCCAGGTCAGTGGTTGCGCCATCCCATCAGCGTCTCGATCCGCTGCGCCGACATCCGCACATGTTCGGTGTAGTGGTGCTCGTCGGAAAGCACCTTTTGTTCCGGCAGCACGATCGAAATGGTGGCAACGCACTGGCCGTCGCGGTCGCAAACCGGCGACGCGATGCAGGCAACCGCGTAGTCCGACTCGGCGACCTGGATCGACAACCTCTGCGCGAACGCTTTCCCAGCCGCGTCGGAAAGGGTGCGCGCGTCGATCAAAGCGCGTCCGGTCGGCGACGTTCGGGCGCAACGCTTGAACAGCTCAATGCGCTCGCTCTCGGTCAGATGGCCGACGAGGAGCCTGCCGGATGCGGTCCAGTTCAACGGCACGCGGGTGCCAACGCGCGAAGCGACCTGGAAATGGCTTGGCCCGTCCGCCATGGCAAGCACCAGCATGTAGTCGCCGTCGCGCCCGCAAACCTGCACCGTTTCCCCGACCTGCCGGCAGAGATCGTGCATCTCATGGGTGGCGACGCTCATGAAATCCAGCGACCGGGCATAAGCGAGACCGTAGTGGTAAAGACGAGATCCCAGCCAGATGGACCCATCCGAATTGCGGGCAAGCATGTTCTTTTCGACCAGATCGTCGATGATGACATAGATGGTGGAAAGCGGTGCCCGGACGGCCTTAGCGATTGCGTACGCACCCGCAGGCAAGCCGGTTTCGTAAAGATAATCAATTACCTGCAAGGCACGATCAATGCCGCTGACGCGAGAGCGGCGCGCGCCCTTGGCCTCGGCGCCGCTAACCGACACGGCCTCTTTGAGGGGTGTTGCGGATGAAGTCTTTGTGTCCAATTCAACGCTCCTCGTCTGAGTTCGAGAAGCTATTACATTACTATGGCATAGCTGTCGATGGCAATTCGCAGCCGGCCGTCACTTTGGAGAGATAGAATGTCCGATGATATCCGCACCAAGATCGGCCTGCGCCCGGTCATCAACGTGTCCGGCACGATGACGAGCCTCGGCGCCTCCATCGTTGTTCCCGAAGCGATCCAGGCGATGGAAGCGATCCTGCCGCAATTCGTCGAGATCAACGACCTGCAGCGCAAGGCAAGCAACGTGATAGCGCGGCTGACCGGTGGTGAAGCCGGCTTTGTCACGGCATCCTGCTCCGCCGGCATCAGCCTTGCTGTCGCCGGTGCCATCACCGGCAACAACCTGCTTGCCATCGAGAAGCTGCCGGATACGACCCCAGAGAAGAACGAAGTCATTGTGCAAATGGGGCATGTGGTCAGCTATGGCGCGCCGGTGGATCAGGCGGTCCGGCTTGCCGGCGGCAAAGTCATGCTGATCGGACAGGCAACGTCGACGCATCGTTTCCACATGGAAAACGCCATTGGCGACAAGACGGCAGCCGCCGTCTATGTCGTGTCCCATCACGTGGTCGACTATGGCCTGCTGCATCTTACCGAATTCGTCGAAATCGCCCATGCCAAGGGCGTTCCGGTCATCGTCGACGCGGCCTCCGAATACGATCTCAGGCTGTTCTTGGCGCAAGGAGCCGATGTCGCGCTTTATTCGGGCCACAAGTTCCTTGGCGGTCCGACCTCGGGCATCGTTGCGGGCAAGAAAGAGCTGGTGCGAAGCGCCTTCCTGCAGAACATGGGGATCGGGCGCGGCATGAAGGTCGGCAAGGAAAGCGTCTATGGCACCATGGCGGCGCTGGAAGCCTGGGAAAAGCGAGACCATGCGGGGATGCGCGAGCGCGAGACCGGCTATCTTCATCTGTGGAAGGAAACGCTGGGCGAGCGCCCGGGCATTACGGCGCTGATCGAGCCGGACCCGACCAACAACCCGCTCGAGCGCATGCGGGTGATTGTCTCGCCGCAAGAAGCGCATATCACCGCCTGGGATCTCGCCGCAGCGCTCAGCCGCGGCAATCCGCCGGTTATCGTGCGTGACCACGAGGTGGAGCATCACTATTTCTACCTCGATCCGTGCAACCTCCATCCGGGTCAGGAAAAGATCGTCGCGGCCCGCCTGACAGAAGAGCTCGACAAGGCGCGCGCCTCCAACGAAATCATCGCCACACCGATCGAAAACCGCAGCAGGCACCGCTTTGACAGCATGCTGCGCTGGCCGGACTAAGCGTCACCAGGCGGGAAACGACAAAAGGAAGGAGACGACCATGAGCGCCGCAAAGACAAACACAGCCCGGTCCGCCGATCCGGTTTTGTCCGTCCAGAACCTCACCACCTCGTTTCTGGTGGATGGCAAGTGGAAGCCCGTCGTACGCGACGTTTCCTTCTCTGTGGGGCCGGGAGAGACTGTCGCGATCGTCGGCGAGAGCGGCTCGGGAAAAAGTGTCACCTCGCTCTCCATCATGCGTCTCTTGCAGCCCGATACGAGCCGTATCGAAGGCAAGATCATGCTGGGTGGTCGCGACCTGTTGTCGCTAGCCGAAGCTGAGATGCGCAAGGTGCGCGGAAACGATGTCTCGATGATCTTTCAGGAACCGATGACGAGCCTCAATCCGCTCTTCACCATCGGCGACCAGATCTCAGAGGCCTTGCTTTGCCACACGGCAATGTCGAAGGCCGAGGCCAAGGCCGAGACGATCCGGCTGATGGAAAAGGTCCGTATCCCTTCGGCTGCGTCTCGCTTCGACGAGTATCCGCATCGCTTTTCCGGCGGCATGCGCCAGCGTGCGATGATTGCAATGGCGCTTGCCTCCAAGCCGAAGCTGCTGATCGCCGACGAACCGACGACGGCACTCGACGTGACGATCCAGGGTCAGATCCTCGACCTCATCAAGATGCTGCAGGACGAAGAAGGGACGTCGGTGCTTTTCATTACCCATGACATGGGCGTCGTTGCCGAAATCGCTGACCGCACGGTCGTCATGTATCGCGGTGAACAGGTGGAGACCGGCGCTACAGCCGACATCTTCCACCGCGGAAAGCACCCCTATACCCGCGCTTTGCTCTCTGCCGTACCGGTGCTTGGGTCGATGCAGGGATGCCAGCGGCCATTGCGCTTTCCTGTTGTCAACATCGCGACGGGTGAAGCAGACACGCAGGTCGAGGTGCCCGACACCGTTGCCAAGGATAAGCCTATCCTTGAGGTGAAGGGACTGACCAAGCGGTTTGACATCCATTCGGGGCTGTTTGGACGGTTAAGCGGCCGTGTGCATGCCGTCGAGAACGTCTCCTTCGACCTCTTTGCTGGCGAGACGCTGTCATTGGTTGGCGAGTCCGGCTGCGGCAAATCAACGACCGGCCGCGCCATCATGCGGCTGATCGAACCGAGTTCGGGAGCCGTCATCGTTGAAGGCCGCGACATGCTCGCGCTCGACAAGCGGGAGATGCGCAACATGCGCAAGTCCATGCAGATGATTTTCCAAGACCCGTTTGCATCGCTCAATCCGCGCATGACGGTCGGCCGGGCGATTGCAGAGCCATATCTCGAGCACAGGATGGGCACAGCCAAAGATGCAAACGACGTGGTAGCCGACATGCTGGTGAAGGTGGGCTTGACGCCCGACATGGCGAGCCGCTATCCGCATGAATTTTCCGGCGGCCAGCGACAGCGCATCTGTATCGCCCGGGCGCTGGCGCTTCAACCCAAGGTCATCGTCGCCGATGAGAGTGTCTCGGCGCTCGACGTCTCGATCAAGGCGCAGGTCATCAACCTGATGCTCGACCTGCAGCAAAGCCTCGATCTGGCCTTCCTGTTCATCTCCCATGATATGGCTGTCGTCGAGCGCGTCAGCCACCGGGTGGCGGTGATGTATCTTGGCGAGATCGTCGAGATCGGACCTCGTGTGGCCGTCTTCGGCAATCCCCAGCACGAATATACCAGAAAGCTGATGGCCGCCGTTCCGGTGCCAGATCCAGATCGACGTCGCCAGAAGCGCATGGCCGCGACAGAGGAGTTGAAAAGTCCGATCCGGCCAGTAGACTACGAGGCCGGACGGCGCGAGTATCGAACTGTTTCACCTGGACATCTTGTGATAGCCTAGCAGTAGGGCGTTGATCAGTATTTTTTTCTCCTGACATGAGGTACCCGCCGGGCGGGCGACCTGACGGCAAGCACCCAAGACTATCCGGCAAACTCAGCCAAAGCCCTTTAGACATTTCGGTTTGGCTGTTGCGTGAAAATCTTCCTGGCAGAATTGGCTGAAATCGCCTGGCCTTGCGCATCTTGCTCGCATGTTGGTTAGCGTCTGCATTGAGGGGAACTTTTGAGCATTCTGAGGCATTCCTGATCATCTTCAAGGAGGACGTCATGAAGTCCTGGCGATACACTGCTGTCACGGCGCTGTTTTGGATGGTGGCGGGAGGCGCATATGCCGATGAGGCGCCTTTCCTTCAATCGTTGGCCGGCGATTGGACGGGCGGCGGCATGATGAAGCGCTCCACATCCTCGTCCCCCATCAACCTCAGCTGCAACTTCAAGACCGAGGCGAGTGGCGAGGCTCTTTCGATGAAGGGGATTTGCCGCGGAATGATCGTCGTCACGCGAGCAGTTTCCGCCTACATCAAGGTCAATGGCGCGCAATATGCCGGCAGTTACATCGGCCCCTCAGGGGGCGTTTCCGGCCTGCGCGGAAAGCGCCGCGGCGATGCCATTGATCTCGCCGTGCGCTGGTCGAAGGTGATCAACGGAGATCGCAGCGCGCGCATGACAATCCAGCGCCTGGATGCCGATGCGATCCGTATCCGAACGGTCGATATGGATCCGGCGTCCGGCCAGCAAGTCGTGACAAGCGATCTCAACCTGCGTCGCAACTGACCTTGTTTGCAGACAGACAACCTCTCGTCGCAGCAAGTCGGGCAACCTATATAGAGCCCCAAAAGCCGGCGATTTCCGCCGACTGAACCGGAGACATGTATGAGCCGCGACCCGTACGAGCTTCTCGGCGTGAAAAAGGACGCCACGCAGAAAGACATTCAAAGCGCGTTTCGTAAGCTCGCCAAGAAACTTCACCCCGACCTTAACCCCGGCGACAAGAAGGCAGAGGACCGTTTCAAGGAGATTTCGGCTGCTTATGAGCTGCTGAGCGACGAAGAAAAGCGCGGGCGCTTCGATCGCGGCGAGATCGACATGACGGGCGCCGAGCAGGCGCAACGCCACTATTATCGGGACTATGCCTCGACGGCGGGCGCCGACAATCCTTACCACAACAGCGCCGGTTTTGCCGATTTCGGCGACAGCGACGACATCTTCTCAAGTTTCTTTTCGCGACGGGCCCGCAAAGGCGAATTCCGGGCACAAGGTCAGGACCGGCATTACGCGATGGAGGTCGATTTCCTCGATGCCGTCAACGGCACGAAGACACAGATCCGCTTGCCCGATGGACCGGCGCTCGATTTGCAGATACCGCCGGGAACGCGTGACGGCCAGACGCTCAGACTTCGAGGCAAGGGCGAGCCCGGTGTCGGTGGCGGCCCGTCGGGAGATGCGCTCGTCGAAATTCGCGTGCGCCCGCACCGCTTCTACATCCGTGATGGTGACGATATTCGCTTCGATCTGCCCATTACGCTGGGTGAGGCGGTGCTCGGCGGCAAGGTACGCGCGCCGACGCCATCGGGTCCTGTCAATCTCACGCTGCCGCCGCACTCGAATACAGGAAAGCTCCTGCGGTTGAAAGGCAAGGGTATTCCGAAGAAAGGCGGAGGCGCTGGAGACATTTATATCTCGTTAAAGATCGTGCTGCCCGACGCGCCGGACCAACACCTCACCGAGTTCATGACCGGCTGGACGGCAGGCAACACGCAGGATCCGAGAAAGGGCATGGGAGAATAGCCATGGATGATCTTGAATTCCGCCGTTTTCTGAAGATCGACGTGAGGGTGCTTGAGGTCTGGGTCGAGCAGGGATGGCTGCTGCCGCAGACACGTGACGGCACCCGCGATTTTCGCGACACGGATGTCGCGCGGGCGCAGCTCATCCTCGACCTGACCCGAGACATGGGCGTCAACGACGCCGGCGTCGACCTCATCATGGACCTCGTCGATCAGATTCACGGATTGCGCGCAACGCTTCGCGAATTGCTTGCCGCCATCGAGGAGCAGGACGAGGAGGTCAAGCGCAGGCTGCGTGGCAAGCTGGACGATCGCGTCGGCGTTCGAGCCCTTTGACCAATCGCCTGTTGACTTGTGCTCGCCGCGCCTGGCGATATCATCTCAAAAGACGGACGACCCTCGGGAGGCGCAAATGACCAAGGATCACCATCACGATCCGATCGACTGGCGCGAGCATGGCGTAAAGGTCATTCCGGGCAATTCACTTGACCCGAATACGGCGCAGACGCCCGGAATGGACCGGGCAACGGCGATCAACCATGCACGCGCGGGGGCCGAGAAGATATGGGCCGGCACCGTCATCATCCACGCCAACGCCAAGACCGGCGCCCATCATCACGGCGATCTCGAAAGTATCATCTACGTCGTGAAGGGAAAAGCGCGCATGCGCTGGGGCGATCATCTCGAATTTACCGCGGAGGCGGGTCCCGGTGATTTCATCTACGTGCCGCCTTACGTCCCCCATCAGGAGATCAATGCCATCCGTGACGAAACTCTCGAATGCGTCGTCGTCCGGTCCGGCCAGGAGCCAGTCGTCGTCAATCTCGATATCGAGCCGGTCGAAAAGCCGGAGGGCGTGCTGTGGATCGATCCGATCCACCGGTAGCAGAAGACCTCACAGCGAATCCTTGAGAATGGCTGCGAAGCTCGGATCGAAGGCGCGGCTGATCGGATCGGCGGCCGCACCAAGTGCGACGGCCCACGGATCGGTCATGCCAAGCTGGAAGCGAGGAATGACCCGGTTGCGGCGATCGGCGATGGATGGGGGGAGAGGATGCATGGCCTCGACCAGACGTCGCGCCAGGGCCTCAGGCGCACCACCGCAGAGTATGACGGTCTGCGGATCGAAGATCGATTCGATCAGATGCACGCTCCAGCGCAGATCCATCACCGCTTCCTCGATCCAGCTGTTGATTCTCGCATCGTTCTTCAGCGTGAGTTCGTTCACCATCGCATAGACGCCGGGATCTGCCGGATCGATTGCCAGATGCTGGTAGAGTGAGGCGAGTGAGGCGCGATGTTCAAGCGGTGTCGGACTGCCGCTGGCCGAAAGGAGCGCCATGCCGATTTCGCCGGCATTGCCATGCGCACCGCTATAGAGTTCCCCGCCGAGGATCAGGCCTGCACCGATGCCGTAGCCGAGATAGAGGCAGACGGCGTGATCGAGCCCGTGGGCAGCGCCGACCATGCGCTCAGCCGTCGCGCACGCGGCCGCATCGTTTTGCAGCCGAACGCCAAGGCCTGTGCCTGTCGCAAGCGTTTCCAGCAGCGGAAATTTTTGCCAGGCCGCCATCATCCAGGGATCGTCACCGGTCGCCTCGACGCCGAAGGGGCCGGGCATTGCCGCGCCCAGACCAACGAGCCGGACCTCCGATTGGGCAACCAGGCCCGCAAGCTCACGGCGAACCTTCTCAATGAGCTCGAGAATGACGGCTGCCCCACGCGACGGCCCACCCGGCGGCAGGTTCGCCTCGGCCCGGGTCAGCACATTGCCGACAAGATCGACGGCGATGGCACGGCTCACGTGACGATCGATCTGCAGCCCGATCGCAAACGCCCCCTCCGGCACCAGGCGAAAAGGTGTCGATGGCTGGCCCCTGCCCTTGCGGATAGCCTGCTGCGCTGTGACCAGCCCGTCCTGCTCAAGCTCGTCGATGATGTTCGATACGGTCTGCTTCGTGAGCTTCGTGGCGCGCGCCAGATCCGCTCGTGAAAGCGGCCCATTCATCCTCAAGGCGTCCATCATCACCCGCCTGTTGTGGGCGCTGGTGCCTTCGTGATTGGTGCCGCTCTTTGCCCGTATTGGGCGGGTGTCGTTCATCCGGAATTCCCTCTTGACAGCAATAGAATATTGAAGAACAAATAAGTCAAGACAATTGACTTAATAAGGAACCCAAGAGTTCCAGGGAACGCAGAGAGCCCAAAACGGCTCCGACGACGCTCCGAATCTGACAGCCGGCAAGCCGGTGTCATTTCGACAGCTGACGGCGGCGACAGCCGCCCTCAGGAATTGGGTGAATGTCAAGAAACTGGAGGCTGGAATGTTGAAATCCTTAAACAAGACGCTGCTTGGCGCAGCACTGATCGGCGCATTGTTTGCACCGCACGCCTTTGCTGAAACGACGATCAACGCGCTGTTCATGGCGCAGGCGGCCTATAGCGAGGCCGACGTCCGTGCCATGACGGATGCTTTTTCAAAGGCGAACCCCGACGTCAAGGTCAATCTGGAATTCGTGCCCTACGAGGGCCTACATGATAAGACCGTGCTCGCCCAGGGGTCCGGCGGCGGCTATGACGTCGTCCTCTTCGACGTCATCTGGCCGGCCGAATACGCAACCAACAATGTGCTGGTCGACGTCTCCTCGCGCATCACCGATGACATGAAGAAGGGCATTCTGCCCGGCGCATGGACGACGGTTCAGTACGACAGCAAATACTATGGCATGCCGTGGATCCTCGATACCAAGTACCTGTTCTACAACAAGGAAATCCTGGAGAAGGCCGGCATCAAGACCCCGCCGAAGACCTGGGACGAGCTGACCGAACAGGCAAAGATCATCAAGGACAAGGGCCTGCTGGCGACGCCGATTGCCTGGAGCTGGTCGCAGGCCGAAGCCGCCATCTGCGATTACACGACACTCGTCAGCGCCTATAAGGGCGACTTCCTGAAGGATGGCAAGCCGGACTTCCAGAATGGCGGCGGTCTCGACGCGCTGAACTATATGGTGTCCAGCTACAAATCCGGCCTGACGAACCCGAATTCCAAGGAGTTTTTGGAAGAGGATGTTCGTAAGGTCTTTCAAAACGGCGATGCCGCCTTCGCGCTGAACTGGACCTACATGTACAACATGGCGAACGACCCGAAGGACAGCAAGGTCGCTGGCAAGGTCGGCGTTGTTCCGGCGCCTGGCGTTGCGGGCAAGAGCGAAGCGTCGGCCGTCAACGGCTCGATGGGCCTTGGCATAACCACTGCCAGCAAGCATCCGGATGAGGCTTGGAAGTACATCGACTTCATGACCTCCCAGGCGACCCAGAACCAATACGCCAAGCTCAGCCTGCCGATCTGGGCCTCCTCTTATGAGGATCCGGCGGTGACGAAGGGCCAGGAAGAAATGATCGCAGCGGCCAAGATCGGACTCGCCGCCATGTATCCACGCCCGACCACGCCGAAGTATCAGGAACTCTCGACCGCCCTGCAGCAGGCGATCCAGGAATCCCTGCTTGGCCAGTCCTCGCCGGAAGACGCCCTGAAGTCGGCAGCCGACAACAGCGGTCTCTAAGCGATATAACCGCCCAGGCGGCCCGCGCCGCCTGGCTCCACTGTAACAATCCGATGAATTGAGAGGGCGCCCCATGTCCGGCACCTGGATGACGACCCGCGCGTGGCTTTTGATGTTGCCGCTGCTTGTCGTGATGATCGCCGTCATCGGATGGCCGCTGGTCGACACCATCGGCCTGTCGTTCACCGACGCCAAGCTTGTCGGCACCGCCGGCAACTTCGTCGGCATCGATAATTACGTGAAGATGATCTCCGGATCGAATTTTCAGCGAAGCTTGATCACGACCACTTGGTTCGCGGTCATTTCGGTCGCCGCCGAAATGGTGATCGGCGTGCTTGCAGCGCTTCTCCTCAACCAGGAATTCCGGGGCCGCGCGCTGTTGCGTGCCCTGATGATCCTTCCCTGGGCACTGCCAACGGTCGTCAACGCCACGCTCTGGCGGCTGATTTACAATCCGGAGTACGGCGCGCTCAACGCAGCACTAACGCAAATCGGCCTGATCGACGCCTATCGCTCGTGGCTCGGCGAACCGGGCACGGCACTTGCCGCCCTGATCGTCGCAGACTGCTGGAAGAATTTTCCGTTGGTGGCCTTGATTGCTCTTGCTGCCTTGCAGGCAGTCCCGCGTGACATCACCGCCGCCTCATTGGTCGACGGCGCCGGCCCCTTCGCCCGCTTTCGCTTCGTGATCCTGCCCTATCTCGCCGGTCCGTTGATGGTGGCGCTGGTGCTGCGCACCATCGAAGCCTTCAAGGTGTTCGACATCATCTGGGTGATGACCCGTGGCGGCCCGGCCAACAGCACAAGAACATTGTCGATCCTCGTCTATCAGGAGGCTTTCTCATTCCAGCGTGCGGGTTCCGGCGCCTCGCTGGCGCTGATCGTCACGTTGCTGGTGACGCTGCTTGCCGTGGCCTATGGCGCGCTGGTGCGCAAGACCGCGGGGAGTGCCGCCTGATGGAACGCAAGAGCCCGATCTTTTCAGCCTTCATCTATGTCTGCGCCCTGTTGCTTGCCGCCATCATCCTGGCGCCGATACTGTGGCTGTTCATCATGAGCATCTCGCCGGCCGCCGATCTTGCCGCAAAGCCGCTGCCGTGGTGGCCGCAGTCGGCTGATTTTTCGCGTTACGGCGTTCTGCTGTCGACCATCGAAAACAGCGCGGGTGCCGCCTTCACCTCGTCGCTCAGAAACAGCATCGAGGTTGCCGGAATGGCGACGATCGCCGCAATCGCGCTTGCCATTCCAGCGGGTTGGGCTGTGTCGCGCACCCCTTCGGTCGGCTGGTCGCTGTCGATGGTGGTTTCGACCTACATGCTGCCGCCGGTCGCGCTTTCCGTGCCGCTCTACATGGGCCTGTCCTATCTCGGCGTGCTGAACAACGTCTTCGGTCTTGCACCGGTTTATCTGACGATCCTCGCGCCCTTCACCACATGGCTCATGAAATCAGGCTTCGATTCCATACCGAAAGAGATTGAAGCGGCCGCGATGATCGATGGCGCAGGCCTGTTCCAGACCTGGAAGATCATCACTTTGCCGCTCGCCATGCCGGTCGTTGCGACCTCGGCGCTGTTTGCCTTCCTGCTGGGGTGGGACGAATTCTTCTACGCGCTGCTCTTCACCTCCGATCAGCGCGCCAAGACACTCACGGTTGCCATTGCCGATCTGGCCGGGGGCCGTGTCTCCGACTACGGATTGATCGCAACCGCCGGTGTGCTCGCCGCCCTGCCGCCGGTGCTCATCGGTCTCGTCATGCAACGCGCCCTAATTTCCGGGCTGACCAGCGGCGGCGTGAAGGGATGACAAGCACCATGGAAACGACACAACCAACCGGCTTGATTGCAATCGATCGCGAGATGGCGCGTCAGCATGACGATGCGCTGGCGTCCTATGACGGCGCAAAGCTAACTGCTCAGACCATCGCCGCCTCGCTGAAAAAGAACGGCAACCTCCTTCTCCTCGGCATGGGCGGATCTCACGCCGTCGGTCGCGCCGTTGAGCCGCTCTATCGCGCGCTGGGCATCGACGCCATCGCTCTCCCCCTTTCCGAACAGCTGGGGCAACCGCTATTGCTCGACGGCAGAACGGTCATCGTTACCTCTCAATCCGGCGAAAGCGCCGAAGTCGTGCGCTTTTTCACCGAGACCGGAGGCGGCGCTGACACGTTCGGCCTAACGCTGGAGGCAGGATCATTTCTCGCGCGCACGGCAACTTCCCTCGTTGGCGCCGGAGGCTCAGAGTTGGCGTTTGCTGCGACCCGCAGCCTGACCGTCTCCTTTGCCCTGCATCTGGCGGTGTTGGTGGCCCTTGGCGAAAATCCGGCCGCCGCGCTTGCCGCGCTGACCTCCCCCGAGGGGCCTAACATCGATGCCGCCCTTGCAGCCTTGGATGGCGTGGCGAGCGTCGTCACGTCGGGACGGCGCCTGCAGGGCCTTGCCGAAGCGCTGGCACTTGGCCTGACGGAACTCTCCCGTCTCCCCTGCTTTTCGCTCGAGGGCGGACAGTTGCGGCATGGACCCATGGAAATGCTCGGCCCGGCGATCGGCGTCATCCTTTTCCGAGGCAACGACCGCACTGCGAGCTTGGTCACCGCCATGGCGGTATCGGCGGTCGAAACCAGTGCTCCGGTCATCATCTTCGATGCATCTGGCAAAGAGCCTGTTGCTGGCGCCGTGACCATCGGCTTCAGGCCGGCTTCGGGTCTTGGCGCGATCTTCGCGATGCTGCCGGTGGCACAGCGGTTGATGATTGCCTTTGCCGATGCGCGTGTTGAGAACGCCGGAACGCCGGTACGCTCGACAAAGATCACCCGGAGCGAATGATGCGTCCTCTTGCTGTCATTGGAAACGTCAATATCGACCTTATTCTCGGTCCCGCAGCCCCCTGGCCGAAGGCCGGCACCGAAATCATCGTCGATCATGACGAGTTGCGCGTAGGCGGAGCGGCCGGCAACAGCGCGCTCGCCTGGAATGGTCTCGGCGTCGAGTTTGAGATCGCGGCCAATGTCGGCAACGATCAATTCGGCCGCTGGCTGAGCGAGGCCTTCGCAAAGCGCTCCGAAAAATGGCCGGTGCGCGCCGAGCAAACGACGCTCTCTGTCGGCATCACGCATCCTGATGGCGAGCGCACCTTCTTTACCACGCGTGGCCATCTACCTCGATTAAGCCTGGCCGATGTCCTTGCCGTTCTCGACGGCGCCAAGCTTTCAGGCGGCTATGCGTTGCTCTGCGGTTCGTTCCTGACGGACGATCTCACACGCCAATACGATGCTTTCTTCGACTGGGCCGATCAGCACAAGATCGCGATCGCGCTCGATACGGGCTGGCCGCTCGACGGCTGGACGAGGGACAATTGCGATGCCACGCGGCGCTGGCTGTCGCGCTGCGCAATTGCGCTTCTGAATGAAGTGGAGTCCACCACCCTTGCTGGCCTCGACGATCCGGTCGAAGCGGCGGCCGAGATCCGATCACATATGCCAGACGGCGCGATCGTCGTCGTCAAGCGCGGACCGGATGGGGCGCTGGCGATCGGCAGCGACGGGCAAAGCATCTCGGCTGCCGCCCCCGCGGTCAAGGTCGTCGACACGATCGGCGCCGGTGACGTCTTCAACGCGGGCTTTCTTGCGGCGTTGGCGCAAGAAAAATCTCTCGCTGACTGCCTGGCGGCGGGAACCGAGGTCGCCTCACGGGCCATTTCCACCCTTCCCCGCAACTACGGCGGAAAATCAATGTCTGAGGAAACCGCTCCATGAGTGCGCTTGAAATCGTCAATATCCGCAAGACATACGGCGACGTCGAAACCTTGAAGGGCATCGACATTGCGCTCGAAAGCGGCGAATTTCTCGTGCTGCTCGGCTCCTCGGGCTGTGGCAAGTCGACCCTGCTCAATATCATCGCAGGTTTGGCCGAAGCCACCAGCGGCGACGTGCGCATCGGCGCGCGCTCGGTGCTTGGCGTGCATCCGAAGGATCGCGATATCGCCATGGTCTTCCAGTCCTATGCTCTCTATCCGAACCTGACTGTCCACCGCAATATCGGCTTCGGCCTGGAAATGCGCAAGGTTCCAGCCGTCGAGCGTGACCAGGCCGTGCGCGATGCAGCCAAGCTGCTGCAGATCGAAAGCCTGCTCGAACGCAAGCCAAGCCAGCTGTCCGGCGGCCAACGCCAGCGCGTTGCGATCGGCCGGGCGCTGGTGCGCAAGCCGGAGGTGTTCCTGTTCGATGAACCACTGTCCAATCTCGATGCAAAATTGCGCATGGAGATGCGCACTGAACTCAAGCGCCTGCATCAGATGCTCAAGACCACGGTCGTCTACGTAACGCACGACCAGATCGAGGCTATGACGCTTGCTACCCGCATCGCGGTCATGCGCGACGGGCGGATCGAACAGCTTGGCACCCCATCAGAGATTTACGACCGGCCCGCAACCCTCTACGTCGCCACTTTCGTCGGTGCACCGCCAATGAACCTTCTGATGGTTACAGCTCGCGGCAGCGAACTTCAGATCGACGGCAGCGAGACCATGCTGCCCCTGCCGGAGGGATTTGAAACCCGGCCCAAGGATGGCCAGAAGCTGATTGCGGGCATTCGACCGGAGGCACTTCGACTTGGCTCGTCCGGTTTCACGATTCCGGTGACGTGCGAGGTTGCCGAATTGACTGGCCCCGAGCTTGTCGTCACCGCTTTCGTCGGCACGCAGCGCATGACGGCCTGCCTGCCGTCGCGCACGGCATTGGTAGATGGCCAGCAGCTGACGCTTTGCTTTGACACGGAGGCAATCCGCCTCTTCGACGCAGAAACCGGATCGCGCTGCAACTAGCGGATCGTCACCCCGGTTTGCGGGCCGCGACAAATCGGTTCATGGCCTCGAAGGAGAACGCGGCAATCGGCAAGCTGGTTTGCCCCTCAAGCGCCAGGTCGGCAAGAATTTCGCCGACGACGCTCGCGAACTTGAAGCCATGCCCGGAACAGGGCGATGCGACGACCACGTTCGGATGGCCGGGAGCAAGGTCGAGCAGGAAATCCTCGCTCGGCAGCATTGTATAGCGGCACGTCACGGCATTGACCCGCAGCCCTGCGGCGGCCGGCACGCGCTTGGAAATAAAGCCATCGAGCAAGGCCGTGTCGGCATCGTTGACCGCAGGGTTGGGTTGGGTGGGATCGATCGGCTCACGGAAATGCGCATGCCGGCCCACTTTGACACCATCGGCACCGATCGCCGGAAAGCCGAAATACGAGCCCTCTGCGCCCTCATCGCGGAGGAAGCAGGGCATGCGTTGCGGTTCGGTGGCAAACCCGTCGCGCGGCTGATACCAGGCAACGACCTGGCGGATTGGCACGGCATGCTGTCTCAATTGCGGAACGAGCTCAGCGATTAAGGAACCGGTGGCAACCACGACCTTCCTGGCGCGGTAGTGGCCGTCAGCCGAGCGGATCGTCACACCACCATCGCCCGGCTCGATCGCAATCACCCGTTCGCCGAAATGAAGGACTGCTCCGTCCTGAGCCGCAAGTTTGAGATAGCCCATGACAGCCGCTTCGGGCCTCAGATAGCCGCCCTGAGGATCGAGGACGGCGATGTCTTCGTCATCCAGTTGGAAGGCAGGGAACCGACGCGCCATGTCCGCCCTGTCGAGGACCTCGTGCGCCAACCCGTGCATCTTGCAGGACGCGCGCGTTCCCGCAACAATCTTGCTGCTTTCGGCGCCAATCTGGAGGACGCCGGTAATGGTCAAAATGTCTGTACGAAGCCGGGCCTCCAGACCGCGCCAGTTGCGATAGGCGCGTCGTAGCAGCGGCACATAGGATGGATCTTCGAAATAGCCGAGCCGGATCAGGCGGCTGTCCCCATGCGAGGAGCTGAGCGCGTGGGCGGGGAAATAAGCGTCGATGCCAATCGTTCTGGCGCCGCGCACTGCGAGAAAGGAAAGTGCCGCACTTCCCATGGCCCCGAGGCCGATAACGGCAACGTCGAATTCAGCTGTCATTTCTCTTTCCTCAGCGCACGGCCGGCGGTGCTTCGTTCCGGATCAGGGTGCGGACCGCTTCGATGTCGCCGGCGAGCGGACGATCGTCGCCATAATGCGGTACGACCTGGCGTACGCCGTGGTGGATCGCATCCGTCCCCTTGGCGCGCTCCGCCGTTGACGCAAGGAAGTCATGCGCCTGGGCAGCCGCCATTAACTCGATTGCGACAATATATTCCGCGTTGTCGATCACCGACAGAAGCTTGTTTGCCGCAGCCGTCGGGTGCGCAAGAAAATCCTCCTGGAGACCGGAGGTCAGGCCGCCGTCGGTGGAAGCGGGTGCAGCCAGCCTGCGGTTCTCGTTACTGAGCGCAGCCGCGGTATATTGCGCGATCATGAAGCCCGAATTGCTTCCGGCATCGCTCGCCAGGAACGGCGGCAGGCCGCTGACCAGCGGATTGACGAGCCGGTCCATGCGACGCTCGCTCATGGCAGATATCTGCGCGATGGCGATCGCCAGGCTGTCCGATGCCTGCGCAAGCGCGGGCGCCACGGCATGGGCCTCTGATGAGACAATCGGATTTTCGGGCGTTCCTGAGACGGCCGGATTATCCGTAACGGAGGCAAGTTCGCGATCGACAACGTCAGACGCATTGTCAAAGACGTCGCGAGCCGCACCATGGGCATGCGGGATCGAGCGCAGGCTGAGTGCATCCTGCGTGCGTTTTCCGAGCGCTGCTGCGACCAGAGCGCTGCCATCAAGGCGTCGTCTCAACGACGCCCCAACATGCGCGATGCCGCGCGACGGCCGAAGCGCCAGGACGGCTTCGTCGAAGGCCGCCACCTGGCACCCTGATGCCTCCAGCGTCAAAGCCGCGACAGCATCCGCCCAGTCGAGCAGACGGCTCGCGCGCGCCAATGCGACGCTGGCTAGACCGGTTGCACAGGCCGTACCGTTGACGAGGCTCAATCCCTCCTTCGCACCGAGCACGAGCGGTGCAAGACCGATGGCGCTCAGCGCCTCTCGGCCGTTCATGCGCTTGCCCGCCACCTGGGCGCTTCCCTCGCCGATGAGGACGAGCGCGGAATGGGCATTGTGCGTGAGATAGCCGGCTGAGCCTTTTGACGGGATATCCGGCACGCAGTCGTGCTCCAGAAATGTCGTCAAATGGCGCACGATATCGGCCCGCACACCGGAATGGCCGTGGGCAAAATTGGCGATTTGCGCCGCGATGATCGCGCGGACCTCGCGCGCCGCCAACAGCTCCCCAACGCCGCAGGCGTGGCTGAGGATGATGTTGCGTGACAGTCGGCTTAGCGAGTGGCGATCAACCACCGTATCGGACAGCGCCCCAACGCCGGTATTGATGCCATAGGCGCGCACGCCCATCTCGACGATGCGTTCGACGATATGGCTGGCATTGTCGACCCGGGCCCAGGCAGCAGGAGAAAGCGCAAGCGTCTCGCCTGCTGCGACGCGTGCCACGTCGCGCCAGCCGATCCGTGTGTCGATGGTGACCGTCATTGCCCGCTTCCGAAATGTCCGATGAATTGGCGGAAAGCGGGCGACGCGCCGCCGCCGCCGAACATCTCGTCCGGCGTACCGCTGCTTTCGACCAGGCCTTCCTTCATGAAGACAACGCGGTTGGAGACATTGCGAGCAAAGCTCATCTCATGCGTAACGACCAGCATGGTCATCCCCTCCTCGGCAAGGGCGCGCATGACACGCAGCACTTCACCGACGAGTTCCGGGTCGAGCGCCGAGGTCGGTTCGTCGAAGAGCATGACTTTCGGTCTCATCGCCAACGCCCGGGCGATCGCGGCGCGCTGCTGCTGACCACCCGACAGATGCGCAGGATAGGCATGGCGCTTGTCGGCGATGCCGACCTTTTCGAGCAGCGCCTCGGCTTCGGCGATGCATTCAGCGCGGGGGCGCTTCAAGACGTGGACCGGCCCCTCGATGATGTTCTGGAGGATCGTCATGTGCGACCAGAGATTGAACGATTGGAAGACCATGCCCAATTCCGAGCGAATGTGGTCGACCTGTTTCTGGCTGGCAGGCCGGCTTGTGCCGCCCTTGTGTATCATGCGGATCTGCTCGCCATCCACCCAGATCTCGCCGTCGGTTGCCGTCTCCAGCAGATTGATACAGCGCAGGAAAGTGGACTTGCCGGAGCCGGAGGCCCCAAGCAGCGAGATGACGTCGCCATCCTGGGCATCGAGAGAGATGCCACGCAGGACCTCGTGCGTGCCGAAGCTCTTGCGGATGTTGCGGACGGAAAGTCGGGTAACGCCTGGCATGAAAGCTCCAATCGTGTCCGTTCAGCCCTCAGGCTTTCAGCGCCGGCGGAATCGCGCGGCGGTGTCGCGAGAGGGAATATTCCAGCAGGGACATCGCCTGCAGAATGATGAAGTTGAGAACGAGGTAGATGATGGCCGCACAGAGGAATATCTCCATCGTGCGGTAGGTCTGCGAGATCAGCCGCTGCGCCACGCCCGTCACTTCCCATACGGTCACCAGGCTCGCGAGCGCCGTCGATTTCATCATCAGGACGATCTCGGTGGAATATGCCGGCAGCGCGTGGCGGAAGGCGATCGGCGCCAGGATGCGACGCACGAGAAGCGCACCGGACATGCCGATCGAACGCGCCGCCTCGATCTCACGTGGAGAGACGGCGCGAATGCCGCCGCGAAAAATCTCGGCCGAATAGCCCGCCGTGCAGAGCGCCAGGGAAAGAACGGCGCAAACGAACGGTTCGCGCAAGAACGTCCAGAGGAACGAGTAGCGGATGAAGCCGAACTGACCGAGCCCGTAAAAAACAAGGAACATCTGGATCAGAAGCGGCGAGCCGCGAAAGATGAAGATATATCCCTTGGCGATGGCTGCGAGTAGCGGATTGCCGCCGACGCGCATCCAGACAATCAGGAGTGCCAGAATACCGCCGGAGACGATCGAGAGGGAAAACAGCGCCAAGGTCATCGGGACGGCCTTGAGCAGCGTGGTCATCGTCTGGGTGAGAAAAGCAAAATCCATCGGACTACCTCACGCCTTGCCCATGGCCGCTGTCGGCATGCTACGATTGGCCCGCCTCTCGGCGCCGTTGAAGATGCGGTCGGAAAGGCTCGTCAGGATCAGATAAAGAGCGCCGCCAACGATAAAGAACAGGAAATACTGTCGCGTGGAACCGGCCGCGACCTGGCTGGTGCGCATCAGCTCCGCCAGGCCCGTCACCGAGATCAGCGCCGAATCCTTGAGGCTGAGCTGCCAGACGTTGCCGAGACCGGGGATTGCGAAACGCAGCACCTGCGGGATGATAATTCGGCGAAACCGCAGCCCACGATGCATGCCGATGGCCGATGCCGCCTCCAGTTCGCCCTTGGAAATGGCAAGGTATGCGCCGCGGAAAACCTCCGCCTGATAGGCGCCGGAAATGATGCCGACGGCCAGTGCACCGGCGAGGAAGGAGGGCAGCCCGAGGAAGCCCTCGTAGCCCAACGCCTTGCCGATCGAGGTGACCGCGGAGGACCCCCCGAAATAGATGAGATAGATGATGAGCAATTCCGGCACGCCGCGAAAGACGGTCGTGTAGACGTTGCCAAGTGCAACGAGGGACGTCTTGCCAGAGAGCTTTGCAGCAGAGATTATCGCACCAAGCACAGCGCCGATCGCCAGTGCGCTTGCCGTCACGCAGAGCGTCATCAGTGCGGCCAGCAGAAGCAGTGCGCCCCATCCGGTCGAGCCGAATCCAATCAGTTCCAGTGTTGCCATATCACATTCCCCGCGCCCGCCGCTGTTTCGGCGGTGTCAGAATAGCATGCGGCCCCCGGCATTGAAGCCGGAGACCGGGATTTCCGGCCTTTGCCGGAAATCAGTTCTGCGGGCTGACGTCGACCTTGAACCACTTCATCGACAGGTTCTTTACGGTGCCGTCGGCGAGGGCCGACTTGATCGCCTCGTTGAACTTGTCGCGAAGATCCGTGTCTGCCTGGCGGACGCCGAGGCCTTCACCCTCGCCCCAGATCGGGCCGACAATTTCAGGGCCGGTAAAGGCCAGGCTGTCGTTTGCGGACTGGAAGGCATTGGCAAAATAGACGGCATCGTCAAAGCCGAGGTCGATGCGACCGTTCTGCAGATCGAGATCGCGGTCGGCGCCGGTCTTGTATTCACGAATCTCGGCAATGTCACCGAAATTGTCGTAGACGAACTTCGCATAAACGGTCGCTGCCTGAATGCCGATCGTCTTACCCTTGAAGGCTTCCTTCAGCGCATCGACTTCCTTAACGCCGGTCTGACCAGGCGTCATCTTGATCGTCGCGCCGGTGCCGGCTGCGTTGGCAAGCGGGCTGTCCTTGGCGGTTGCAAAAGCTGCAGGCGTGGCAGCGTAGGGAATGGTAAAGCCGATGACCTTCTTGCGGTCCTCGGTGATCGACAGTGCATCCATGATGACGTCGAACTTGCCGGCATTGAGCGCCGGGATCATGCCGTCCCAGTCAGAAGCGACGAGCTTGCATTCGATCTTGGCGCGTTCGCACAGAACCTTGGCAAGCTCGGGCTCGAAGCCGCCGAGCGTGCCGTCGGCATTGGTCATGTTCCATGGCGCATAAGCACCCTCAAGCGTAATCGTGGCAGTCTTCCAGTCCTTGGCGGCAACGGGCGCAGCAAAGGCCGAAAGCGCAAAAGCGCTGGAAAGAAGAAGCGCGCTGAATTTCATCGGTTGGATCTCCTCTGAAGTGACAATTGATTTGCAGTCCGATACCGGTCTTCGCCGGCTTGCTCGATGCCGACCTTTTACTCGGCCGATCTTTCGAGAGGTTGTATAGGGTACCATATGTGATATTTTGTGTTATGCAAGAGGAAAGTCGATTTATCGAGCGGATTCCGCCGTTGCAAAAGGAATGAGCAATGAAGCGCCCAAGCGAGATGAAGCGGGACAACGATACCGCACCGCTCTATGCCGGTGTCAAGCAGATGATTCTCGACCGCATCCATAGCGGCGAGTGGCCCCCCAAGCATCGCGTGCCTTCCGAAAACGAACTGGTGAGCGAACTCGGCGTCAGCAAGATGACCGCCAATCGAGCGCTGCGTGAACTTGCAACCGAGGGAGAACTGGTCCGCATCCAGGGTGTCGGTTCCTTTGTCGCGGAACGCAAGGGTTATTCGGCCCTGTTCGAGGTGCGCAACATCGCCGAAGAGATTGCCGAACGCGGCCACGGCCATGAGGCCCGCGTCGTGGTTCTCGCCCAGGAAACGGCGTCTCCCGAAACGGCTGACGCGCTCGAACTGGATATCGGTGCGCCTGTGTTTCACTCCTTGATCGTGCACAGCGAAAATGGCGTGCCGGTGCAGATCGAGGACCGTTTCGTCAATCCGGCGGCAGCCCCCGACTATCTCGCGCAGGATTTCGCCTCGCTGACACCGAACGCCTATCTGACGGCTGCCGCCCCGCTCAGTGGCTCGGAACATATCGTCGAGGCAGCAATGCCGCAGTCCTGGGAGTGCAAACTGCTGACAATCCTCAAAAGCGAGCCCTGCCTGGCGATACGCCGCCGCACCTGGTCGGGCCGGCGCGTGGTCTCCACGGCCCGCCTCATCTACCCCGGCCACCGCTATCGACTCGAGGCGCGCACCGGCAAGTTGTTCGAGCAATAGTCATTCAGTTGTATATGGAACATCCGGCTAGCACTCTTGCACATGTCATTGCAATCCGCGGATAGCCAATCGCAATGGCCTTGCGCAGCTCCAGCAGAGGTTCATAGTCCGCGTCCGAGACGGTGGAAATGGCCGTTTTGCTGCAGAGCAGCCCCTCGCTAAGCGTTGTTCGCGATTTTAGGTCGAATGAGGGAACCTCGAAAATGCGTTGGCATGTTGGCGGAGTTCCTTACGGCAAGTGACCTCCGACCCTTAAATTTTCGGCTGTTTTCGTCAGCGAAATTTCTTATACGGCTTAAAGAAGTAACTGTTTTCGTCACCCCAGCAAACTCAGGGACACGAACAGCGTGCCTTGCTACTGACGGCGAGGCCCACACTTTTTGCGCGACGATCGGGGTTGATATCTTGAAGTCGCGAACGCGCGCACCTTGCGGATCGCCTTTGGGCCGCGAGGCCCCGGTCGGCTGTGGCATCTGCTGCACAACTTCAAAACCAGGGCGTCTGAACCCAGATTTTCTCACCTTTTTGCCAAGGAAATTGCTGGTGCAGTTTCAGCGAAGTACCTTTTTTTTCGCGACCCAGCAAATTTCAGGGCATCCCGGAGAAGGCCAGCAAACAACCTCAAAAAATCACCATCCCCTGGAACGTCCGGGGAACCGACCCGCTGTCGACGGCAGGCTGATATAGCGCCATAGAACAGCGGTCACCTCCATCCAACGATGGCGGATCGACGTACATCTACGGCTGGCAAGCCGCATCTATCGGCTCTTGGCTGACGCATCGCAAACATAGTCCTGCGAGGTGCCAACAGTATCAGTCAGCCCTGTATATCGAGCCCGATATCTAATGTCGGGGCACTGTGCGTGCACCACCCAACTGACACGAGATCGACACCCGAGACGGCGATTGCAGCCACCGTCGCCGGCGTTACCCGGCCCGAGGCCTCGGTGATTGCGCGGCCATTGACGATCGCGACCGCCTCGCGCAGCTGCGCCGGTGTCATATTATCGAGCAAGACTGCGTCGACATTCTCCTGCAGCGCTTCGACTAGCTGCTCGAGCGTATCCACTTCGACCTCGATCTTGACCATGTGTCCGACGCCGGCGCGGGCGCGACGGATCGCCTCGGCCACGCCGCCGGCGATCGCGACATGATTGTCCTTGATCAGGACGGCATCATGGAGCGCAAACCGATGGTTCATGCCGCCGCCGGCGCGAACCGCATATTTTTCCAAAGCGCGCAGTCCGGGAGCCGTCTTGCGCGTGCAGGCAATCGATGCCTTCGTACCCCTGACGGCCTCGACCAGACTTGCCGTCACGGTCGCGATGCCGGAGAGGTGGCCAAGAAAATTGAGCGCGGTGCGCTCGCCGGTCAGCAAGCCGCGCGATGGCCCGTTGATCGTGGCAATGGTGTCGCCGGGCTTGACTTGGGAACCATCCTCCAAATGGCGGGTCATCGTGATCGTCGGCTCGACGAGATGGAAGGCGAGCTCGGCGGCATCGAGGCCGGCAATGACACCTGGCTGCCGCGCCACCATGACCAGCGACGAACGATGATCTGCCGGGACAACCGCGGCAGTGGTGATGTCGCCGGCAAGGCCGAGATCTTCGACGAGGGCGGCGCGAACCAGCGGTTCGATGACAAGCCGCGGCAAAGGGGCAAGGGACATATCAGGCACTCCGGGCAAAAGAATGAGCGTTGGCACGCGCGACATTAAGCACATCGACGAGTGTCATGAAGCGGCGTTCGGCGACAGGCAGCTTCAATGGCAAATCGGTGCGTGCATGCGCGCCGCGGCTTTCCTTGCGCAGCATTGCAAAGACGGCAATCGTCAACGCAACAATCGCCGGATCGGCAGCGGGGCCACTGTTTTCGGCGACTGGCAACAGGGCGGCGATCGCTCCCTGGAGAGCACCGGCATTGCGCAGCACGCCGAGGTGGCGCGATACGAGCACACGCACGGCCGAAGCATCCGGCGCCGGCACAGGTGACACCCCTCGGACCGACCGAACGGGACCCGCCGAGGTAGCGCTGATGCCACCGGCAGCCCGCAGGCCGAGGGCAGCTGCCTCAAGCAACGAGTTGCTGGCCAGCCGATTGGCGCCATGCAACCCGGTTGAGGCCGCCTCGCCGACCACCCACAGGCCTGGAACCGAGCTGCGTCCCGTCAAATCGGTCGCAACTCCACCCATGTGATAGTGAACTGCAGGGCGCACCGGTATGACATCGCTTGTCGGGTCGATGCCAGCCTCACGGCATAGCGCGTGGATCGTTGGAAAGCGGGAGGCGAAGCGACCGCGGAGCGCACACCGAGCGTCCAAGAAGACTCGCCTTCCTTGCGAAAGCTCTGCGCTGATGGCGCGCGCAACGACATCGCGCGGCGCGAGTTCCTCTCCATCGATGCCGGACATAAAGCGCTCGCCTCTGTCATTGACGAGGATGGCGCCCTCGCCCCGCACCGCCTCACTGACAAGCGCCAGCGGCCGGCGGGCAGAATCGAGGCCGGTCGGATGAAACTGCACGAACTCCATGTCGGCAAGGCTCGCGCCTGCCCTTGCCGCCAGCGCAAGTCCCTGGCCGAAATTGCACATCGGATTGGTCGTCGCGTCATAGAGCCCGCCGATGCCGCCCGTCGCCAACACCACCCTGTTGGTCACGAGGGTGGCGATTTGTGCTCCACGAGAGACGGTCAGACCGCTGATAGAACCGTCATGGGTCAGGAGCGAGCGCACCTCGGTTGCATCGAGCACGGTGATCGAGGGCGTCTTGTCGACCGCGGTAAGGAGAGCGGCGATGATCGCGGCGCCGGAGCCGTCTCCTGATGCATGCACGATGCGTCGGCGCGAATGGGCAGCCTCCAGACCAAGCACGAGGCGCCCGGCGCCATCTCTGTCGAACGAAACGCCGGCACTCTCCAGGGCGGCGATGACGGCGGGGGCATCGGCGATGATCTCAGATGCGGCTTGCGCATCGCACAGGCCGTCGCCGGCAGCAAGCGTATCGGAAAGGTGCAGATGAGCGCTGTCATCGTCGCCAAGACATGCGGCAATCCCGCCTTGCGCCCAAGCACTCGAGGTCTGCGCACCAATGGCGCCGCGGGTGATCAGCGCGACCGGCTGCGGCGCCAGCGTCAGCGCCGTCATCAGACCGGCCAGACCGCTTCCAACGACGACAACCTGCCCGCCCAACGCGTCAAGACGCTCGGTCATATCGCAAGCATCCGTTCGACGGCACGCCGGGCAGCAACGGCAACGTCGGGGTCGACCGTGACCTCGTGGCGATTTTCCTCCAGGGCCGCGCGGATGTTGGCGAGCGTGATCCGCTTCATATGCGGGCAAAGGTTGCAGGGACGAATGAACTCGACATCGGGGTAATGCACCGCGACATTGTCGCTCATCGAGCACTCGGTGAGGAGCACGACCCGGGCTGGGCGCTTCTGCCCGACGAAATCCGACATCACCGCAGTCGATCCGGCAAAGTCTGCCTCGGCCACGACATCCGGCGGACATTCGGGGTGTGCCAGCACCGTCACGCCTGGATAGTTCTCGCGCAGCTGCCTGACGTCATCGGCTGTGAACAGTTCATGGACCTCGCAATGACCATGCCAGGCAAGCACTTCGACCTTCGTTTCGCGCGCGACGTTGCGGGCGAGATATTCGTCCGGAATCATCAGAACACGCGGCACGCCGAGCGACTCGACGACCTGTTTGGCGTTTCCTGATGTGCAGCAAATGTCCGATGCCGCCTTCACGGCCGCCGAGGTATTCACATAGGTGATAACAGGCACGCCGGGGTGGGCTTGGCGTAGCAGCGCCACGTCCTGCGGCGTGATCGAATCCGCCAGTGAGCAACCCGCCCCTAGGTCCGGTATGAGCACTGTCTTTTCCGGATTGAGGAGTTTGGCCGTCTCGGCCATGAAATGCACGCCAGCGAGAACAATGACGTCGGCATCCACATCGATCGCTTTGCGGGCGAGTGCCAGGCTGTCGCCAACGATATCGGCCACCCCGTGGAAGATTTCCGGCGTCTGGTAGTTGTGTGCCAGGATGACGGCATTGCGCCGGCGCTTCAGCTCGAGGATCGCCTCAACGTCATCGGCGAACGACATCCACTCGGCTTCGGGAATGACGCGACGAACGCGCTCATAGAGCGAGGACACGGAAACGGGGTGATTCATGGTCGACTCCTCGTTATGCTCTATCTGAGCATATCATCGACCCATCAATATTCTCACAATGAGCATATGTCAATTACGAGAGAGCGGCAATTTCGATCCGGCAAGCGCGCGTTCTTCGAGGACGACATGCCGGTAACGAAACAGCTTTGCGGGCCGCCCGCCGGTTTCGCTCGTCGTCTCGCCCGTCTCCTCGACCAATTCCTGCTGTTCGATCAACCGGCGGAAATTCTGCTTGTGCAGCGTCAGTCCGGCCAGCGCTTCGACGCTGCGCTGCAATTGCAGCAGGGTGAAGCTCTCCGGCATCAGCTCAAAGACAACTGGACGGTATTTGATCTTCGCACGCAATCTTGCAATGCCCGTCGCAAGGATGCGCCGATGGTCGGCGAACATCGCCCGGCCCGGATTGGATTCGACCGGGCAACCGGCCTCTGTCACGATGCCCGCTTCGTAGAGCAGTTCATAGCGTTGTAACACCAGATCCTCATTCCACGCGGCCTCACGGAGCCCGAAAGCGAAATTCGCCCGGCGCAACCGCTCATTCTGGCGGACGGGATCGCGCTCGGCCCACGCGACAAGACGCGTGACGATCCCATCGAGGATCGCCGGGCGCCCAGCGCGCCAGTCTTCCCAGGGGAAATAGCGGTACCAACCATGCCAGCCGGGTCGGCCGCCGCCCGGCGTCGCCTGCTCACGCACCAGACCGAGATAGCTGATCGAAATCGTCCGGCCGCCCAGGATCTCGTTGTTTCGGTCGCGGTCGGCAAAGGTGTAGAGTTGCTCCAGATAGCCGACGGGATGGCCTGTCTGCTCCTGAACCCATTCGCGTAGACCGCTCTGCAAGGTGCGATGGCCCATTTCGAACGGACCGGACGGAAGCGCGTCACCCGATCGGATCGTCATGACACGCGGTTCGCCGCCCGTCACCGCCACGAGTACGGCTATCAATTCGGCATGGGCAAACCCGATCGTCACGGCGGCTACGAATCCATCTCTATCGACTGCTCAATCTCTGGCACAGCAAGCCGCCGCGTGAAAGCACTCCGGAGTTGACCACGGCAGATTGCTGACACTAGCGCAGGAACTGCCGGAAGCGTTTCAGCGCAAAATAGAAGAAGATAGCGCCGAGCGCGAAGAGCGATGCAAGCAGCGGCCATACGACACTCAGGCCTCCCCCGCGGAACAGCGCCGCCTGACGGCCGGGATCAGCGTGATCAGCGCCGTCCCGAAGATGGCAGCAATCTGGCTGTGCATGAGGGCCGAGATGAGAAGCCCCATGCTGTTGGTGCCGGTGACATCGATCAGCGCGGCGAGCGTGAATGTCAGGAAGCTCCCGGTGAAGGCACTCGGAAAATGAAAACAGCAAAAGCTGCCAGCATGAAGAAATTGAGCATCGCAAGCGCGATGTAGGGTAGCGGCTTGCCGAATAGGAATTCGATACGCGTGACGGGCGTCGCGTAGAAATTGATGAATGGCTTATCCCGTTCGCGCAGGTATCAACACATGTAGCGTTGCGCAGGCCGTATCTCGCCTGCTCCGACGTAGGGCGGGATGAGCGAGAGGGCATCATCGAGATCGACGAGTCCAAAGTGCCCTTCCGGCGCAAGGCCGAACCGCAGTTCCGGCGGACTTATGAGATTCCGCGTTCGGGCACTCGAGCTAAGGTACATGGCTCTATCGCGCCAGCGCAAAAGACTGTGACGCGCCTCCCCATGAACCCAACCCGACGTATCTCGCAGCAACGTGCTCACGAGATGCGGATGTGGCGTGTCACCTGGCCATTGCTTTCCCAGTATGTGTGCTTTTTGGCGATCAAGGGATCGTCCATTGCCGGTTGTATCTGCCCAGTAGTACTGATCGCGCGTGAGGTCACAGTATGTTCTCCAGGAGAGGGATTTGCCCAATCCAAGGACCAAATTTTCCAAGCGTGTTCGGCTTCCTCACTGTGATCGATGATCGCTGGTTTCCATGGCGTTTGATCGATTTGTACTTCGACCCGGTCAATCGGTGCCCCCCAGGCCGCGCCGATAATGCGGTAACCTGAGCCTGTCTGGGTGACCTTTGCGGGCGCGGACTTTATCCGCGCTCGGCCGACTGAGGTCTCGATCCACCTGGTCTCGCCGTTGTGCTCTTCCTCCCGGATGGTGACGTAGTCTCTCGCCATCAACAGGCTCATGAAGCGGGTATCGCGAACTTCGATTTCCTTCAGCCACTTAACGTTGGCGATTCCGTACCAGCCCAGAGCAATCAGCCGCAACGGGAAGCCGTTGGGCGTCGGCAGGCTCGCGCCGTTCATTTCATAACAGAGAAGATTGCCGGGGTTCATCGCGTCGGCGAACGACATGCTGCGAGCGAAGTTCTGTTGCATCTTGATGTCGCGTATTTCGACGTCGCCTTTGTCGGTACCGAAGAAGACAACCTCGATGCCACTATCAAGGACCCCGGCTTCCTGCAGAATCGGCGCAAGCGGCGTGCCTGCCCAGCGGGCATTGCCGATGCCGCCGGTGAAGAATGGGAAACCGTGGTTGCCCGAGCATTCCACTGTGAAAACGACCTCCTGTCGCGGTCGCGCCTTGATGTCAGCGAGCGTCAGTTTTAACGGCTTCTTGACCAGGCCGCCGATATCGAGGGACCACGATTTCTCGTCAATCGTCGGTCGATTGAAATGCGCGATGCTGAAGAACTTGTCATTTGGAGTTATGAAGGTATCCAAATCTTCCCAGACGAGCTGCGTCTGGATAACGGCCGGATTTGGATTTTCCGTCGGCTGATCGAGCCACGGAATAACCTTCTCGCCCGTCTGCGTCGGAAAAGCGTTGACCCCCGAAGCGTACAGACCCGCGATTGCGGCGAGAACCGCACTTCCTTGAACGATAAATTCTCTGCGTTGAAGATCAGGCATGTTCTTCCCTCCCGGATGCCATCCGGAACGGGCTGCAATGCGCCTTAGGCCGGAGCCTAAAGAACGGATATGCGCACGATGTTTACCCCACCCGGAAATGTCCCCGAACGAAGTCAAGCGTCAGCTTCGCATATCAAACATGCAGCGCCGGACGACTTCTACTTTGCCTCGCATCCCTAATATGCGCGATTGCGAAAATAGTCCATAGTTGTGGACAGAGTGTTATGACGGCGGTACCGGATCTCGAGCTGGAAATTGCCGGTATCGGTTGTCCCATAGAGCTGACGTGCCTTGCGTCCCAGCCAGTCGGCATGCATTGCCTGGACATACCCCCCAATGGTCTCGGTGCGTCTCGGCATCGCTCCGTCGATCCATGCACCGACCTCGACGCCCTGCCCGGAATTTCGATCACAAGGCTGAGTTCGCCCGATCGTATGCGTCGGTCCAAGTCGTCGTAGTCGACAATCGGCGGCTTCTCGTCAAAGTACCGGGATCCGGAAAGCTGGACTTAGTCTTGGCAGATCGTGGTGTCATCGCGGTCAAGCACGGCGAACGAGAGGTTCTCAACCTCCATATTGATGTGGTAGCCGATGACGAACATCAAGATGACGCTGCCGACAATGGCAAGCGTGGCGCAGATGGGATCGCGCTGTAGCTCGAGCGCCTCTTGCCTCGTATAGGCAAACATCCGGCGCGTGTCGAAAAGCCGGCGAAAGCCGTATCCCGGGCCGCCGCCCGCCGACGAACCGAGGCTGCAGGCACGGCAAAGCTTGCGGGTGCCTCGTCCTTCGTACCTATCGGATCTTCGAGAAAGGCTACGAACGCTTCCTCCAGCGCAACGGCAGCGGGGCATGCTCAGCTTCGCGCTCTTTGACGAGGCTGTTTGCGGTATCGACGCCAATGACAGCCCGGTGCAACTGCGCGGCCGCATGGCGGAGGCGCGCTTCAAGCTGCTCGGTATCCATTCGGGCGAGCACCTGCCCCGCATCAACGAAATCGCCCTCGTTGACGAGAATGTCCTGAATGCGGCCGGCAGTCTTTGTCGAGATATCGATCTGGTGGCCTCAATGCGCCCATTGCCGCCGGCAATGCCATCAGGGAGACGGTTATCGGAGAATTTCAGCCAAGCGTAATACCCTCGACCGCGACAATGGAGAGTAACGCAAGCAAAAGCCAGCTCTTCGTCGACATCAGAACCGCTCAACTTGAAGCGAATGGCCGACCACGATCTATGGTTGCTTTCAACCATAACAGCGATTTGACGATGCAAACAATCGCCATTCAGACGGATGGTCGAATCTTCAATACGTTGAGCCCAGGCGCTCTGTAGGCGATAAAAAACGAATCAACACAATTGATCCGATCAATTATCTCCGTTAGGTTGATTGCTGGCATAATAGTCGCGCAACAACCGGCGTTGGAAGGAGAGAGCCATGAAAGATGGACCCCATGCAGTTGATATTCACGTCGGGAAGACGATCCGCATAAAGCGTCTGATGCGTAAAGTATCGCAGACCGAACTTGGCGATAGGGTTGGCGTCACCTTCCAGCAGATTCAAAAATACGAAAAAGGTGCCAACCGCGTCTCGGCGAGCATGCTGGTCGAAATCGCCGGTGCTCTCGATGTGGACGTCCGAACTTTCTTCGAGGACGTCAGCACTGCGAATGACAATCCGACGCCCAGCGACGAATTCGTTGTTTCGCGCGATGGCGTTCTGCTCAACGCCGCCTTCCTGTCGATCAAGAACGAGGCGGTTCGCAAGAAGATCGTAAAGCTCGTGCAGGCAATTGCCGGCATGGAGCAACTGGACGACGCCGAGTAACAGCACGGTCCGAACGCCCCGGCCTGATCGTCAGTGGCAATCGAGAAGCACCAGGTTCTCGCTGGCATCTTTCATCGCGACCTGCGTCTTGGTGCCGATCAGCTTTTCGAGATTGACATCGAGTTCCCGCTCGGGGTCGATGCCGTCCCAATCAATGACGACCTGAAGAAGAGCCATATTGGTCAAGTGCGTCAGATTATGCAGCTTGAGCTTTTGGGCTTCATCCTTTGCGGCCGAGAGCAACCGGAAGATTCTGGCGTACTCGCTACCCGTTCCCTCGTCCCTCGTTAGAATGTTCATTGCCACCGCCTTCTTTGCTGATGAGCCTTCTGGGCTTCAACGAGATCCCATCATTCAGGTCCAGCGTTACTCGGGCGTTACAGGCGTGACAGCCTCGTGACTTCCGCCCGCAAATGCTCAAAGTGAGACGTCGCGGCGAAGCCCCAGTCACGCTCCTGAGCGGCAAACTCCACGTCCTGCAGATATTGCAACACGAGTTCGGCATCCTGACGCTTGCGCTCGATCTTTCGCGATCGAACGATCCGCAGGATCTCCTTGGCCCGGCCGTCCTCGGAAAAAGCGCAGCCTTCGATGACCTTGGGATAGGTGCGCTCTGAAAAGTGGAGGAAGCGGCCGGCAAGCAACAGCATCTTGTGTTCGGCAAGCGAGACCGCACCCGTCCGGTACAGGTCATCGATCGTCGGCTGAAAATCCACCCAGGGGATCGAGAGCGGCAGCCAGCCGAGCTCTTCGGGTGCATGCACGAGCGCCACGGCTTCATCGTCGATCAGGCGACCTTGCGCATAGTCCTCGTAGATCGAGCCAAGGCCGACCATGCCGAACGCCGCGCATTCGGCCGCGCGAAGCGCACCCATGCTGGCGCCGCCGACGACAACGACATTGTGCTGCAATGCGTAGAGGATTTCCTTATGCCATACCGAAGGCACTTCCCCGAAGTAGCCATCAACAATCCCGATCGCGTGCGCACCGTCCTCTACGGCTTGCAATATGTCACCGCGTGCAGCCGGCCCGCGAAAATGGATCGACGGGTTTTTCGCGCCAAGCGTGCGAATGTCGGCGCCGAAGCTCGGCCCTGCGAAGATAACCTTCATTGCATTGCTCCCTGCATGGCGTTGACGGCGCGCAACCCGAGTTGGATGTATTCGCCGCTGACATCCACCTCGAGACCGGGCACGATCATGCGGACGACCGAGACCGGCAGGCGCGGATGGGGAAGCGGTACGGCCACCACCTGATCGATACCTCTCGACGTTAGGCGATCGAGAATTTGCGAGATGTTTTCCTGAATGGTGCGCGGCGAAGGTTCGAACGAGAATGTGGGAGCGGCTGGCGTTTCATCGCAGAGATTGATGAGCTCCTGCATCGGACCGCCGTCGTCGAGCCTCTGGTAAAGACGCGGCGAAAAGTCGTCACGACTGCCGGCAATTGCTGTCAAGCGGCTCTGCGCTGCCTCGGTGATTGCGCGCAGCGCTGCGCGAACAGGATCAGGATGGCATCCACATCCGCCACAAACATGGGTCCAACGCGCATCCACACGGTCCCCGAGATTGCCCGGAATGATAACGGCCAGAAAGCTCGGAACGCCAATATCGGTCGTCATGTCGAGGAGCAGCAGACGCATTCCGGCACGCTCGATGCGATCGACAATGATATCGAGCACGGGGTCGCCGAATGCAGTCGGATCAATGCGCGCGCCGCGCAGTTGCTCGTATGGGCGCAACTGCGTCAGCGCAAAGGCGTCGCGTTCGACCAATTCGCAAAGGCCGTGAAGCACGGCTTCTGCCGGCCGGTTTCCCGATGCGAGGCCATCGCTCGACTGCTCGAAACCGGATGGCCGAACGCCCCGATGGTCGAGGCCGACGAGCGGCCAGGGTACGAAGACTGGACGGTTGGAGATGATGTCCAGGCCCTCGCCCCAGGCAATAGGCTCGGAACCGATCTCGGAAGGAACGCAACGCGCCACCGAATCGAGGTCGATCATCGGCGCATCCTCAGCCCTCATTCCGGCCAGAGTGGCAATCACAAGGTCGCTCGGCTGGTTTTCCGCAACGCGTGTCTCAACGGCCTCCATCGCCGCCGAGGTCATTGCCGCCTCTTCGTCGATGCCCTTACCCTGGAAGACGGAAAGCGTGTAGCTGTTGGGTCGCGTGGCAAAGGCTACGGGGATCTCAAGAAGGTCAAGTGCGGTGAGCAGCCCCACCCGGGTAATGCCAAGTTCCTTGAAATGCGGCTTGATGGCCGCGAATGTCTGTCCAGGCGCCAGCGAGCGGTCGTGGTAGCTGTTGATACCGGCCGATGAGAGACTGAGATCTTGCGCCAGGCGCTCGAGTGCGGTCTGAACAGACATTCGCATGAACCCTCAACGGAACTTCAGGGCGTGAACGATGTTTGCCGTGGCGTTCGTGTCGAGTTGCACGGCCTCCTGCTTCAGGACGGCCTGAGCGGCGGCCGAAAGGCGGACTGCAACTGGCTTGATGTGAACCGTCGTCATTGTGTCATCTCCTTGCTGGAAGCAGCATTGAGCTGCGGACAGCTGAAGATGCCTCGGCGGGCGTTATTTCGGCGTGACCGAGATTCGCGCTAAGAAGGAGGTGAAAACGCTGAAGTTGTAACGCTTCAGGACAATCCGGCCATGCGAAGGCCGTCAATCAGCTGACGGGTGTCGTCCGGATTGCGATCGGGCACGAATTGCCAGACATCGTCGGTGCGGAAATCCGGGAAATTCTCGAGGACGATGGCGGCATAGCGCGACGCGGTTCTAAGATCGCCGTTCTTTGCATGAGCCGCGGCCAACAAACGCGAGGTTGCGGGACGATCCTTGACGCGATCCAGGACCTCGATCGCCTTGGCGTAATTTTCCTGGACGAAATGAATGCCACCGAGATTCCAATAGTAGTAATCCGGCGGCAGCGGATTGAGCTTGAGTGCCGCCAAACTCAACTCCAGTGCCCGTTCACTCTGTCCGTCATGCAGCAGCGCATCCGCATGATCGGCGAGGATGTCGGCGTCATTCGGGTTGAGCATCTGTGCTTCGGCAAAGAAATCGAGGCTGTCGCTGAAGCGGCGACGGTAAAGGGCCACGAAGCCCAACTCGCGCATCGCCCGACCGCTGTTCGGGTCGCTGTCGCGCGCAAGCCAGGCCGAGTGATCGGCGTCCTCCAGCAATTGCGTGTCCTTCATTCCGCGCACCAGCCATTCCATGCCCAGCACACGTGCCATTCCCGCGTGCGCGGAGGAGAATTTGTCGTGGCGTGCAAGCGCTGATTTGAACCATTTGCGCGCCTGGCGCAGATGCTGAAGATCAGTCTTCGAAACGAGACGCTTTCCTTCAAGGTATAGCCGATAGGCCGACGGGTTGACGTCGTGCGTCATATCCAGCAGCTCGCGGCGCTCGATCGTATCGGCGAGTGTCATCACGATACGCCGCGCAAGCTGACCGAAGGACTGATTGACCTTCTGCATGGCGAGAGGAAGGTCGATCGCCCACAGCACCTCGGCGGTCGAGGTCTTGGTCAATCGGCAGGTCGAATAAATGTCTTCCTCGCGACCATGGATCGTGACGTATACAGTATAGTCAAACCGCAGTTCAGGTGGCGTTGGTGCCGCAATGGCGCCTGCAAGAGTGCGATTGACGATTTCCAGACTCGTATGGGCAGCAATGACCTTGAAGCCGCGCTGCTGGCTCAGGCCGATCGTCACCTCTTCCAGCAAGGCTCGTCCCACGCGCTGCAGCACCGGATCCGACAAGATCGTATCCGGCGGCAGAATGAGGACGCGGGGCTGCCCGACCGGGTCGTTGGACGCGTTGCCTGATACGGCAATGGGGGAATTAGCCAGCATGGCGGGTGCAATGATGCCGAGTTCGTGAGCGAGTGCCTGCGTCACCGCATCGGGTTCCGCACCGTAGTCGTTCTTCAGCTCACTGCGGCAGCGCAAATACGCCTGGCGCGCTGCCCCAAGATCTCCGGCCTCGACGTGCCTTTTCATCAGCGCCCTGCAAGCGACCTCGTTTGCAGGATCGGCCTCAATGAGCAACCCTGCGAGGAAGAGGATATCGCCAGACGTGCGCTTCTCCGGCGTTTCGAGCAGCGCAACGATATGTGCTTCGCGGCGCTCAGCGACGCGCTGTCGTTCCACGCCGACGCGCTCTTCGGCTTCAATCGTCGGCGCTTTGAACCCCTCGACAAGATCCCCGCGAAGCAAATCCCATGCAGGACGTGGCAACGGCGCAGCGGTATTGCTCAAGGCGAGGACGTCAGCCTCCCACCCCTCGTCGTTGAACGCGACATGGGTCTTGGTCGCCTTGATGAGGCGCGGCATGCCCTCCGGAACGCTGCGATCGATACGAGCCAGCAGCTGGCGCAAGCTCCCGGCCCGCTGTTTGGATTGGTCCGATTGCCAAAGGATGGCGCGCAGGATTTCGCGGTCCATGGAATATTGGGGCGCGGTCACCAGGAAGGCGAGCAGCGCATAGGCTTTCTCCGGCAACGCAATCTCACGCTCCCCTGCGAAAAGCGCGGGCGTTCCGAGTAGGCGCAGGATATGGCTCTGTTTCCCTGTCACGGGCAACTCGCGATTGGAGGATCCGCAACGAGTATAGGACCAAACAATGACAACGCAAAAGGATTATGCTTGTCCGGTTGAAGTTTTCAACCACTGGCTGATTTTGGTGGATGACTCGGCGAACGCATGCCAACGCGAAGGCTGTTTCGGCCGAAATATCAGCGTCAATCAGACCGACAATATCAAAAAATGGCGCCGATAGTCGCTCGGCGCCATCACATGCAACGCAGAATTGGTAACCTAGGCAGCGGCCGAAGCAAAACCGGCGGTCGGAACTTCCGAGATCGTCTTTAGCACCTGCGAAGCGATCTGATAGGGGCAACCTTGGGAATTCGGGCGACGATCTTCCAGGTAACCGCGATAGTCGTTCTTGATAAAGGAGTGCGGAACGCGGATCGAGGCACCACGATCGGCAACACCGTAGGAGAACTTGTTCCACGGAGCCGTTTCATGCTTGCCGGTCAGGCGCTTGTCGTTGTCCGGGCCGTAAACGCTGATGTGGTCCATCAGGTTCTTGTCGAACTGCGCCATCAGAGCTTCGAAATAAGCCTTGCCGCCGACTTCGCGCATGAACTTGGTCGAGAAGTTGCAATGCATGCCCGAACCGTTCCAGTCGGTATCGCCGAGCGGCTTGCAGTGATACTCGATGTCGATGCCGTACTTTTCCGTGAGGCGCTGCAGCAGGTAGCGAGCCATCCAGATCTGGTCGGCAGCGCGCTTGGAGCCCTTGCCGAAAATCTGGAACTCCCATTGGCCCTTGGCCACTTCGGCGTTGATGCCTTCATGATTGATGCCGGCTGCGAGGCACAGGTCGAGGTGCTCTTCAACGATCTCGCGGGCGATCGAGCCGACGTTCGAGTAGCCGACGCCGGTGTAGTACGGGCCCTGCGGAGCCGGGTAGCCGCTTTCGGGGAAGCCGAGCGGACGACCGTTCTCGTAAAAGAAGTATTCCTGCTCGAAGCCGAACCAGGCGTCCTCGTCGTCGAGGATGGTGGCGCGGCTGTTGGACGAATGCGGGGTGATGCCATCCGGCATCATGACTTCGCACATCACGAGAACACCGTTCGTGCGCGCCGGATCCGGATAAATCGCGACGGGCTTCAGCACGCAGTCGGAGCTGCGGCCTTCTGCCTGCATCGTCGATGAACCATCGAAGCCCCAGAGCGGGAGCTGCTCGAGCGTTGGAAAAGCATCGAATTCCTTGATCTGCGTCTTGCCGCGGAGATTTGGTACCGGGGTGTACCCATCGAGCCAGATGTACTCGAGCTTATACTTTGTCATTTGCGATTCTCTCAAACATAAATCGTGAGCAAATCCTCAAGCGAACCCGACCGTTGAGGCGACCGGACCGCGAAGGGATGCCAAATCATATGCACGTTGCGTGCCAGTTTATCACGGGTAATTTGGGATCGTCCGATCGAGCCTGAGGGCGGGTCTGGCCGGCGTCAATTGCGGAGCGCGGAACTGACTGTAGACTCAATCAGTTAGTCACCGGAGGAATTTGTCGCGCGCGAGTCTTCCCACGCGCCAGCGAGAGCCGACCAAGGCTCGCAACATTTTTTCGCAAGTCCACTCAACTGATTCTTATTTGTGCAGATGATGATATTTTATGCTCCGTGAGATTCTGATTCAAACGACAGCAGAATTGCGTGCCCATAATTGCGACAAATATTGCATTTTTTTCAATCAGATCGCGCAATTCCTGTGCAAAGCTGCTATAGTCATGGCAACGTCCTTTGGCGTGGGATGAACAAGGAGGCATGGTATGGCCATTGGTGTGCATCACGAGACGGCAAAGATTTACGCCTTTCCGAAGCGCTTCGCTGCGACAGAGCGTCGCCCGGCGGTTGATATTGAACGGGATATCATCCCGTCCGTCTACGATAGTTGCTGGTATCACGACGAGGCGATCAAAGAAGCCGCAGATCCTGCACAGCCGAAGTTCACGCCTCGCATCGTGGATTGATCTTCCCTCTGATCGTGCCGTCGCCATGGTGACGGCAGATAAATTCCAGGCTCGACGCCTTGTCTTCCTTGAGAGTGGGCGCCGGGAACAATCTGCACATAGCACCTGAGAACCCGAGCGCGGGAGGTCGATCCCCGCGACGATACTCTTGCACATGGCGCTTTGGCGGGCCATGAGAGACCTTCGATATCGATCCTGGGCGATTTTTGATGGTCAAGAAGCAAATCGCGATCCTCGGCGGCGGCCCGGCAGGCCTGACTGCCGCCGAAAGCCTGTCATCGCTCGGGCACACGGTCACCGTCTATGAAGCCATGCCGACGGTTGCACGGAAATTTCTCCTTGCCGGCAAGTCCGGGCTGAACATTACCCATTCCGAGGATTACGACGGCTTCGCATCACGCTTCGGCGCGTCGAACGCCCGCCTTCGCGACGCACTGGATGGCTTCGAGCCGTCCGCGGTTAGGGCCTGGGCGGCAGGACTCGGTGCCGAAACGTTCGTGGGATCTTCGGGGCGGGTGTTTCCGACGGCGATGAAAGCGTCACCGCTTCTTCGCGCCTGGCTGCGAAGACTTGAGGCACAGGGCGTTCGGATCCTGACCCGGCATCGCTGGCTGGGATTTTCGGACGAGGGCTACGTGATCGCAACGCCCGAGGGTGCAAATGTGATCCAGCCGGACGCAGCCCTGCTGGCGCTTGGCGGGAAGAGCTGGCCGCGGCTCGGCTCCGATGCCGGCTGGCTGCCTTGGCTCCGAGCGAAAGGCATCGCAGTCGATGACTTTCAGCCCGCCAATTGCGGCTTCGATGTCGATTGGAGCGACTATCTGCGGCAGCAGTTTTCCGGTGAGCCGGTCAAATCGGTCGCGGCGACCTCGACGGCGGGCACCATTCCAGGAGAATTCGTCGTCACCCGGCATGGCATCGAAGGCAGCCTCGTCTACGCTCACGCTGCGGCGTTGAGAAAGAGCTTGGCGGCCGGGCAAACCACAACCCTTGACGTCGACTTGACGCCTGGACGCGCACAGGATCGCATCGCCCGTGCGCTTGGAAGGCAAGATCCGAAAGCTAGTTTGTCAAACCGGCTTCGAAAGGCTGCCGGGATCGACGGTGTGAAGGCGGCTCTTCTACGCGAGCTCGCAGGTGCCGGGAAGCCCCCACCGGTGGCTATCTGTTGACGGCATGCTTCGCCAGCGGGCGGGCCGCCGCCCTTGGGATCGGGGCCTGGCTCAGCAGGGGCTAAATTGTCCGACATTGGCTGCGGGCCAAGGGCCGCGTTCTCGCTTACATGACCTCCGGCAGGCGCTGAGACACCCTGAAGATAGTGGGCCATCGCCGGGCACTGCCCTTGCCATCGATGACATGGCAAGACTGGAGATTGAAGGCCGGCGTCTGCTTCTGAAGCGTCGCGGCTTGCCAGTGACATCGACGTGGTCATGATCAACGGCCATAGCTTCCCCGCCCACAAGGGCGGACCGTGCTCGTCGCTACAATCCGACCTGAGGCGAGAGCCCTACCGCTTCGGTTGAAACGTATGCTCCTTGGCTGGAAATTTCCCAGTTCGGACCTCCTCGGCGTAGGCCTCAGCGGCTTGAGAGACGAGCGGGCCAAGATTAGCAAAGCGTTTGACGAAACGCGGCATGAAATCGTTGAAAAGACCGAGCATGTCGTCCGATACCAGCACCTGCCCGTCGCAGGCAGGCGACGCGCCAATGCCGATGGTTGGCACGCCAAGCGAAGCAGTGATGTCGCGGGCAACGGGTTCGACAGTTCCCTCGACAACAACCGCGAAGGCACCGGCCTCGGCGACCGCCAGAGCGTCGCGCCGAATCTTTGCCGCCTCCTCATCTGAGTGTCCGAGCGAGCGAAAGCCACCGGCCGTGTTGACAAGCTGCGGCATAAGCCCAACGTGAGCGAAAACTGGAACCCCTCTTGCAGTCAGGAAGGCGATCGTCGCCGCCATTTCCTCCCCGCCCTCCAGCTTGACGCCATCACAGCCGGTCTCCTGCATCAGCCGCACGGCGCTGCGAAACGCCTGTTCCTTTGATTCCTGATAACTGCCGAAAGGGAGATCAACGATGACGCAGGCATGCGACGCGCCGCGCATGACGGCACGGCCGTGGGCAACCATCATGTCGAGGGTCACGCCAACTGTCGTTTCCATGCCGTAAAGCACCATGCCGAGCGAATCGCCGACAAGGAGAAGGTCGCAGTGGGGATCGAGCAGGCGGGCGATCGGCGTCGTGTAGGCCGTCAGGCAGACGACGCGGTCCTTGCCCTTCATCGCGCGGATCGAGGCCGTCGTTAGCCGCTTCTGCTTGCTATGGGTGCTCACTATGCCGCCCTCGAATTCTTGATCGATTTGGTCCCGATGACCCTGTTGTCGAGAAGCCGCGTGGTGCCGATGCGCACAAAAAGTGCAACAAGCGCAGACCCCGATTGCAGCGAGGACAAGCTCTCAAGGGTTTCAGGATGGCGTACGGCGACCACTTCGGGTGTGGCAAGCGGCTCTGCCGCGATGAACTGCCTCAAGGCGGCCTCCAATTCCTCGGGGCTATCGCAGCCCTTCGCATAAAGCCGCTCGGCTTCTGCCAGGGCATTTGGAACGACAACGGCCGCGGCCCGTTCGCGCGCGCTGAGGTAGACATTGCGCGACGAGCAAGCAAGCCCGTCCGCTTCGCGCACAGTCGGCACGGCAACGATGCCAACCGGCTGAGCGAGATCCTCGGTCATCCGCTTGATCAGCGCCACCTGCTGATAGTCCTTCTCGCCAAAATAGGCGCGATCGGGCTGCACGAGGTTGAAAAGTTTCGTGACGACGGTCGCCACACCCGCGAAATGTCCTGGCCGGACCTCCCCTTCCAGCTGGTTTCCGAGCGTTGGGACATCGACGAGCGTCAGCATCGGTCGTGGATACATTTCGCCGGCGTCAGGTGCAAACAGGACATCGACGCCGGCAGCCTCGAGCATTGCGCTGTCACGGGCCAGATCGCGCGGATATTGGGTCAGGTCTTCGTTGGCGCCGAACTGCAGCGGGTTAACGAAGATCGATACAACGCTCACTTCGTTTTCGGCGCGCGCGCAAGCGACCAACTCCATGTGACCGACATGCAGGAATCCCATGGTCGGCACAAAGCCGATCGTCTTGCCGTTACGCCGATAGGTGTCAAGCTGATCACGCAATTCTGCGATCGTGCGGATCGTGCGCATAAAAACCTCCTCCGAATTCCCCGAAGCCTGAGAGCAGGCCGGACAAATGGTGGCGGATAGAACGCGATTTGACGAAAAGCGTCAACGCGACTGCGTCATTATAACGATTAAGCAGCTGGCTGGGCATGTGTTATTCTTCCTATTTCGGCACTGGCCCCTCAGCTAGCCGTCGAGCTGGCGCACTCCATCACTCTTTCATGCGAATCGGCGACATTGCTGATGATCTGCCACGGCGCATCGGATGCCCGATCCGTTGTGGCGGCGTGACCTCCCGGACGAGGCATTGCGGCGATGGTCGCGCTAATCTGATGCAATTACGGGCAGTTCAAGCTTTTTGACATCTCGGACTGCAGATTCCGAGGCAATCCGCCCCCGCATTCCGAAATAATGCCGCCCCCCAATTCCGAGAATTAACCGCCCCCTTGTTCCGAGATGATGCCGCCCTCTGATTGGGGTGTTTGTCGGGGTGTTCTGCTGGTGAGACGTTCGTCCTTTCAGTTGCCTGAGAGGAAGGAACGCGATGCCAGCGGAGAGACTGAAGATGCGGCGTGTCCGCGAGATACTGAGATACAGATTTGAGGAAGGCCTTGGCCACAAGTCGATTGCGGTGCGCGTTGGTGCGGCGCCGTCGACGGTGCGTGAGACGCTGCGCCGTGTGGACATTGCTGGGCTTTCCTGGCCGTTGGGCGAGGACGTCAGCGATGCGATGTTGGAAGCGGCTCTCTACAAGGCTGCCGGCACGAAGACCGGTCATCGCCGCAGCGCTGAGCCGGATTGGGCTCTTGTTCACCGGGAACTGAAGCGCAAGCATGTGACGCTGCAGATCCTCTGGGACGAGTATATCGGCCTTCATCCCGAGGGATATCGCTACAGCCGTTACTGTGATTTGTATCGCGGCTGGGCGCTGAAGCTGCCGGTGACAACGCGCCAAAACCATGCGGCCGGCGACAAGCTGTTCGTCGATTATGCCGGCGACACGGTCACGGTGGTCGTCGACAGATTGTCGGGAAAGACGCGGCAAGCCCACCTGTTCGTCGCAGTGCTCGGCGCATCGAGCCTTTCATTTGCACATGCTCGCTGGAGCGAAACGTTGCCCGACTGGATCGAATGTCACCTGCTTGCGCTTGAGGCGTTCGGTGGCGCACCGGCGTTGCTGGTTCCCGACAACGCCAAGGTCGCCGTCATCAAGGCCTGCCATTTTGATCCGCAGGTCAATCGCACCTATGCCGGGATGGCGGCTCATTACGGAAGCGCTGTTCTTCCGGCACGACCGCGCCGCCCGCGCGACAAGGAGCGGACATCACGATGCACCTTGTTGGATTTGTTGAGCGCCAATCAACCGGGGTTGGCGGCTACCATAGCGACCGCCGACGCCTTTTGCGAGTCTGACGTTGCCTGGAGGCTCATACAGGTAACGATGGTTGGTAGCGTAGCGGTGGCGCTTGAGAACGCCATCGCGTCCGAGTTGGTGGACGGTTGTGGTGCTGACGCCAAGCTGGCGGGCGACTTCCTCGCCGGTAAGCATGCCGCTCTCGCGCAACCGTTCGAACCGGGTCTTCAGCCCATAGGCTCGACGAACGAGCATGACCTTCTTCAGCGTAAAAGGCTCACCGCGCCAGTTACGATGCCCGAGCGTATTGAGACGACTGGCAATCTGCTGGTCGTTGTCGGTCTCCAGCAGTTCGTTGATCAACGCTACGACCGCTTCCGGGGTCTTGCGGATCACTGCCATGGGCCGGGGACGAGCGACTGCCAGGCTTTGCGTGCGCCCTCCGCGCCAGCGTATGTGCATGTTGATCTGCTCGTCGACCAGCAGCGTCACGTCTTCGATGAGGAGACCAAGCATGCGTTTGCGCTCGACAGCGCTTGTATGTTCGTGGTTCCAGATGCGAGGAAAATCGGCGGCCAGCGCCCGAATCCGTTCCTGCGTAGGGCCATTCAACAATAACTGGTCTGTCTCGTTTTGACGCTCATGTTCGCGCTGAAGCGCATCGAGGTCGCGTAGTTTGCCATTCCAGTCCGCTTCGAGTGCGTCGACAACCAAGCGGTTGTCGGGATCGACCTTCAGATAGCGGCGACGTGCGAGTTCAGCCTCATACCGGGCGCGCTGTAGCTGCTTGTCGCGCAGCGAGGCGGCTTGCTCGACACGTTGTGAGATCTCCTGCTGTACCGCCAGCGCGACTTCTATCGCCGTCGGTGCCATTGCTTCAAGCAGCAACGCGCTGACCGCTTCATCGATCGCAGGTCCTCTTGCCCATTGGCAGGTCTTTCCAGCGTGACGAACGACGGCCTCGTTGCAGACGTAATAGGGACGAAGCTTGTCCTCGAACTGTTCATAATGGACCCGCATGCGGGCGCCGCATCGACCGCACAAAACTCGACCTTGCAACAAGCCGCTGCCCTGGCGAGGCATACGACCCCGCAGGCCCGGAGAAAAACCGACTGCATTTTGTTCCAGGCTTGATTGATTACGCTCGAACTCATCCCATGAGATATAGCCTTCGTGGGCCTGAGGGATGAGCACCTGCCAGTCGGACCTCGGCATCTTCTGCTGTACGGACTTCAGCTTGGCATTGTAGACAGTGCGTGTGCGTCCGTACGCGAAAGCGCCAGCGTATCGGGGATTGTGCAAAATCTGAAGCAGACGGGAGTGGTCTATCTCGCTCCAAAGGACATCACCCTTGCCGAGACCGCGCCGAATGCGCCGAGGAAACAGGATCTTCTCGCTACGCAGGCGGCGCACGACCGCACAAGCTGAGCCCGCCTCCCGGAAGGTATCGAACAGCATGCGCACCGTGTCCTGGATCTGGCGATCCGGATCGAGCACCACGCGCGTATCAGGCGTGTAAACGAATCCGATCGGCAACGGTAACTCGAGCTCCCCACGACGCGCCTTATTAAGAATGCCACCTTGCAGTCGAGACTTCAGGATGTGCAGTTCGGCCTCACTCATCGTGCCCTTCAATCCGAGCAACATACGATCGTTGAAGGACGCCGCGTCGTAGACGCCATCTTCATCCATGATGAGCGTGCGCGACATGGCGGCCAACTCAAGAAGGCGATGCCAGTCAGCATTGTTGCGAGCCAGGCGAGATACTTCCAGTCCCAGCACGATCCCTGCGTGCCCCATCGCGACCTCGCTCACCAAGCGCTGAAATCCGTCGCGGTCCTGCGACTGTGCACCGGAAAGGCCGAGGTCGTTGTCGATGACGTGGACGCGCTCAATCGGCCAACCCAGCGCCACCGCCCTGTCCCGCAATGCATATTGTCGCTTCGTGCTCTCGGTGTTCTCGAACACCTGACGAAGGGAGGACTGGCGGACGTAGAGAAATGCATCGCGCCGCAGGTGATCGGCACTAATCTTCATGGCGTTATCAGTAGACATGGCTTCCTCCTGTCTCTGCTGCCAGCACCATATTGGCGAGCATGTGCACGAGCTGGCGATCGTGCGCGACCACTGAAGTTGTCGTGGACCGAGGCGCCGACTGCTGTCGCGCTATCGTGGACTGCTCTGGCGTGATCAGCACGGCCAGGCCGCGCCATAGTCCGTGAAAGACGATGGCGCCCATCCGCCTTGCGCAAGCCGTGCCGCAAACAACATCGGCGCGGAGCGCTTCGTAAATCTCCTTGCCGTTCGCCGGCATGGTGATTGCGTGCGTCCGCCCGTCATCGTTTTTTTTACGCGCCACCGCGCGTTCGATACTGCGAGGATGGACGCTGATGCCCAGTCTCGAATGCACCAGTTCCGCCAGCGAACGGGCCTGCAGTTGGCCGTTCGCATCGAGATGCTCCTCGACGAGACGCATGACCTCGCCAGTAAGCTTGTGGGCTGACTTCGGCCCGCGGGTGCGCGGCAAGAGGCCGGCAATGCCATCGCGCTCGAACGCGGCCTCCGCTTGATAATAGGTCTGCCGGGACAGCCCGAAAAGCGCGGCCGCATCGGCTTTGTTAGTGCCGTCTTGGCGGGCGTGACGAAGCATCTCGTACTTCACTTGCACGAGATCGAGCGGATCAAAGAAACCTGCTTCCCGGAACCAGGACGCGTGGACGCCCTCGGGTCTGGGGTTGAGAGCGCCCATCTGGCGCAGGCGATCGGGCTTGCTTTCTTTGGTCATAGGCGCCTCCTGCATGTAACGTAAAATATGCCGCTGCCGACTTTAGTGTCAATTGAATTATATCGAGCTATTAGCCAAAGCGCTTGCATTATAATGATACTTCACATAAGGAAGCCGTCGCAAACATCGTAGTCGCGGCATAATTACCTTGACATTTGCGGCGTAATTTACTTGACGCATCTTCAATCTCCATGGTGGTCCTTGATGTGAGCAATCAATGACGCCAGCGCCGACAGATCGTCTGGGCGCGAGAAGGACCGACCTGCGGCTATCTGGCGGAATGCGTCGATCTCATCGACATCCGTCCACGAGGCCGGCAGCGAACGCAGTCGTCCTTGAACGTCATAGAACATGACGCGGTCTTCGCCCCAATTCTGCTTGCGCGTCGCCAGAACGAAACGCTGGCCACGCCAGGGATGAAAGGGGTGCGTTACTTCAAACTCTATGCGCGCTTGGCTAGTTGCACGAGCTGCAGTCCTGGACTTGAAAGAAGGCGAAGGTCGAAGCCGCGGTTCGCATTGTCGAGCGCTGGCTGCTGGGTCGACTACGCCACCGCGTCTTTTACAGCCTTGCCGACGTGAATGCGGCGATTGCTGAATTGCTCGCTGATCTCAACGACAGGCGCGTCCTGCGTCGCGTCGGGCGCACGCGACGGCAATTGTTCGAAGAGCTGGATTATCCCGCCCTGCGTCCGCTGCCTGTGGAACGATACGTCTTTGCGGAATGGAAGATACGCAGGGCCGGTCTCGATTATCATGTCGATATCGACAAGCACTATTACTCGGTGCCCTACCGCTTTGCGCGTGAGCAGGTCGAGGCCCGCATCACCGCCAATACCATCGAGATCTTCCACAAAGGTGAGCGGATTGCCGCCCACAGGCGTTCGAGTGGCAATGGCAAGCACACGACAACGCCCGAGCACATGCCGTCATCGCATCGCCGCTTTGCCGACTGGACGATCGAACGTATCAGCCGCGAAGCCTCCGCGATCGGCTCAGACGTTGCATTGCTCTGCGAGCGTATTCTTGCCGATCGACCGCATCCCGAACAGGGCTACAGAGCCTGTCTGGGCATTATCCGCCTCGTCAAAGCGTTTGAGCGCGAGAGGGTCAATGCAGCCTGCGGCCGGGCATTGGAAATCGGCGCTCGAACCTATGGCTCGGTGCGTTCCATTCTCGACAATCACCTTGACCGACCGTCGGCGTCATCAGGCGCATCATCACCCGAGCCGATCAACCACTCCAACATCCGCGGTCCCCGCTATTACCACTGAGGAGACGACATATGCTTGCACATCCTACCCTTGATAAATTGAATGCCATGGGCCTGACTGGCATGGCCAAGGCGTTCAACGAACTGCTGACCAACGGTGAGAGCGAACAACTCTCCCATGCCGAATGGCTCGGGCTACTGCTGGAGCGAGAATGGAGTTCGCGCCACGATCGCAAGCTTGCCGCCCGGCTGCGGTTTGCCAAGCTTCGCCATCATGCTGTGCCTGAGGATGTCGATTACCGCAGCGACCGCGGTCTCGATCGTGCGCTGTTCATGAAGCTGATCGGCGGCGACTGGATTGATGCCCACGACAACCTCGCGATTTGCGGGCCATCTGGCGTTGGCAAAAGCTGGTTAGCCTGTGCACTCGGGCACAAGGCCTGCCGCGACGATCGCTCAGTTCTTTATCAACGCGTGCCACGCTTGTTTGCCAATCTCGCTCTTGCCCACGGCGACGGCCGCTATGCAAGGCTGCAGCGAACCCTCGGCCACGTCCAGCTCTTGATCCTTGATGACTGGGGTCTGGAACCGCTCAATGAGCAGGCACGCCACGACCTCCTGGAGATCCTCGAAGATCGCTACGGACGCCGCTCGACGATTATCACCAGCCAGCTTCCGGTATCAGCCTGGCACGAGATCATCGGCAACCCAACCTACGCCGATGCCATCCTCGATCGCCTCGTTCACAACGCCCACCGCATCGACCTATCCGGCGAAAGCTTGCGGCGAAATCAGCGCCGGAAATCTTGACTCGTTACACGAATGAACTGACAACAATCACAGCCAGCAGGACCCCAGCCTCAAGGGGGCGAGATCATCCCGGAATCCGGGGGCGCAATCATCTCGGAACAAAGGGGCGGCTTCATCGGAATCGGCATCTCGGACCTTCCTATCAAAATGCCTGGCTCAGTCCGCCCTTCGTTCGTGCGACTTTGTTTATTCTTTTTGTCCAAACTCCGCCCCAGTGATGGTAGAAGAAAGCCTCGATGGACGGAATGCCCTTCACGGGTGTCACGGCAATGTCCGAACAGCGACGGAGGGATGGTGACCAATCCTTATGAGATTCTCGGCGTCCGGCGAGATGCAACCGACGACCAGGTGAAGGCCGCGTATCGGCGTCGCGCGAAGACGACGCATCCAGACTCCGGCGGTGACCCGGATGCGTTCAGCCGTGTCCAAAAGGCCTACGAGCTTCTGTTGGATCCAGTCCGCAGAAAGGTGTTTGATGACACGGGCTATGATGTCGAGCTCGCCGATCCGATTGACTTGCAGGCCCTTATGGTGATCGAAAAGCTCGTCAATCAGCTCACCTTGGATGAGCGCGAGCCAGGTACGTTTGATCCGCTGGCCCGCATGCGCTCCGACCTTTCGGAGGAAATGCGCAAGGCGCGTTTCAGCAAGCGCGAACTCGAGCGTCACGCCTCACGCATCGAGCATCACCTGGAGCGGCTGGAAAAGCGGCCGGCGACCGATATCCTCGGCTCCATGTTGCGTGCCCGTATCAAGGCAATTTCGGCGGCGATCGGCGAAACCGAGGCGAAGATCAAAGCCAACGAGCGCGCATGCGAAATGCTCTACGATTATACCTATGAAGTCGACGTTCACGAAGGCGAAGAAGGCCTCGCCGTCGAGGATCAGTCAGCGCCGGCCCTGCGCAACAAGCGGGACGATCGCCCGCTTTGGGTCGTCCCCGCGGCTCAAGAGGGTTGAAAGGCATTCGCCGCGTGGGGTTACGCGGCGCGCTGGTCGGTGCCTTGGATCGCGGCAAGCTTCCACTCGTCTGCGCCCCTGCGCACGAATGTCCAGACTTCCGTCGTTTCCGTCGGCCGACTGTTATCGCCGCTGACGAGTTTGCCGTTCGCCCGCTCGACGAGAGCGTCGATTGAGGAATAGCGCATGGCGAGGGTTGCGTAGTCCGCCCCATCTTCCCGCCAGGCTTCGGCAATATCGCCCTGCAGCAGCTTGACGTTCGACACGTCGTTGCGGACGCCGTTCGTCGCATTCTCCCCAAGTTCCTCGGCAAGATAGGACATGGCTTCGGGCGTCGTCAGGCGACGCAATGTGCCATAGTCTTCGGCCCCGTAGGCGGTCTGCACCGCGGTCAGCAGTTCCTCGAAGCGGTCGAGATCGCGCTTGCCCAGGCCGACCTCGTCGTTCGGCTTTGTGTTTGCCTGCTGCTGCCCAAAACCTGCCGCCGACCCGATCGAGGGAATCTGAAACGACGCGTTGCGGCTCGGGGCCATGTTGCTGGCTCCCCCGTGGCTTTGACCGCCATAAGCCGGTTGACGTCGATTGGCAAAGAAGCGCATGGCAAAGGAAATCGCAATCGCAATCAGGGCGATCTGCAACAGCATGCCGAGGAATCCGAAGCCGCCGCCAAAACCGTGGCCGAGCAACATCCCAAGCAGTCCGCCGGCAATCAGGCCGCCGATCATCGACCTTCCAAAACCATTGAACAGGCCGGGCCTTTGCGTACCGAGAGGCTGCTGACCAGCGTACGGCGCGTTGGTTTGCGAGCGAGGCGTCATCGAACGCTCAATAGGGGCGGCCGGCGAAGGCGCGGTGCTCGTGACGGGCGGCGCCTGGAAAGTCCGCGTGCCACGGCTGCCGAACCCGGAGCTGCCCGCACGGCGCGCATCGGCCTCGCCGATCGAGGCAAATACGCTAGCGCCTGTCAAAACGGCAATTGCCGCAATCTTGGCAAAACGCGAAACGGCACGAGGCATCCAATCTCTCCTGTCATGACAACCAGTGCATGTCAGGAGCTTATATAGGGACTGCTTTGCCGGTTTGAAGCTTGAGGCGCGCCGATCTTTATTGGCACACGTCGACCCAGGTCGCCCCTGTCAGTTCCGCCAGGCGCGCGGTCGATATGCGCACGGCCGAGTTGGCGGAACCGGCAGCCGGCACCACTTCATCAAATCGCCGCAGCGAAACATCACAGTAGATCGGCAAAATCCTTGGCAATCCGAAGGGGCAGACACCACCAACAGGATGGCTTGTAACCTCCACAACCTCCTCGGGCCCAAGCATCCGGCCCTTGCCTCCGAAGGTCTCCTTGAACTTCCTGTTGTCGAGCCGCGCCAGACCGCCGGCAACGACCAACATGGTTTCCTCACCGACACGCAGGCAGATCGTCTTGGCGATCTGGGCGGGATCGACGCCATGCGCCTGCGCAGCCAATGCCACCGTCGAGGAACTTTTTACGGTTTCGACAATCTCGATATCGGGAGCATGGGCGCTGAAAAACGCGCGAACGGTTTCTAGACTCATGGCCAAAGGCTAGCGCAGGGTTCCGATCAAATGAACCCCAAATTATCAGTGACTATGCAGGCGCTGACCCCGTCTCGATCAACTTCACGCTGTTTTCCTGACACAGACGACGGATCGAAGGCGTAATGCATCGATCGGTGATGAAGGTGTGCACTTGAGGAAGCTGCGCGATGCGCACCGGGGCAGTCCGCTCGAATTTTGTCGAATCGGCCACAAGGATGACATGCCGCGCGTTGGCGATGATTGCTTGCGCCACCTTCACTTCGCGAAAGTCATAGTCAAGCAGCGCGCCGTCCTCGTCGATAGCGGACGCGCCGATCACGGCATAGTCCACCTTGAACTGCCTGATGAAATCAACGGCCGCCTCGCCCACAATGCCGCCATCCGAACCACGCACCACACCGCCGGCTATGACAACCTCGATGGTCGGAAGCAGCCGCAGTCTATTGGCAACGTTGATATTGTTGGTAATCACCATCAGCTCGTGATGGTTCATCAGCGCCTCACCGACAGCCTCCGTCGTCGTGCCAATATTGATGAAAAGCGAGGCATTGTTCGGAATAAGGCCAGCTGCCGCGACGCCGATCGCCTGCTTTTCGGTCGCGGCGATCTGTCGTCTGGCCTCATACTTTACATTCTCGGTGCCGCTTGGAAACGTCGCGCCGCCATGAACGCGCGTGAGAATCTGTGCATCGCAAAGGTCGTTCAGATCCTTGCGGATCGTTTGCGGGGTGACAGAGAAATGGGTCGCGAGTTCCTCGACGAAAACGCGGCCGTTCGACTTGGCCATGCCAACTATTTCGGTTTGGCGATCGCTCAGGAACATGGGTTCGGCCTCTTTCATTTACGTTTCGTTTCCAAACATGAGAATGCTTAACAGAGGCGCCAGCGGGCGCAAGAGCGATTGGCAGCACCAACAGACAGCGACAGACTTTCGATCTCGTCTGCACTGCAGCTTCCGTCGTGATGCGCGGCCACCACCCGGCCCGTGCAAGCAAAATCTGGGGAGCCAAACCGCGAAATTGCTTGGAATTTGCCCATGCGATCCACATCGGGGTTGCAAAGATGCGCGAGTACGACGATAGGAGACATTGCGCTGCATTGCGCTTGAGCTTGCCACAGCAGGAGTTCCAAACCCTGGCGCCCTTGCTGTGCTTCACGCAATTGTCGCTGTTACAATTGTGGACACACACGCAGAAGCTGTTGTAGATAGGAATGGGCAGAAATATTATCTATTCAAGCCGTCGAAAGCGGCCCTCGACTTGCGGGTCCTATCATCTCCTGGGCGCGCAAGGGCCAAAAGAGTGCCACAAATGACGCGGATCAGATGCTCAAATTGAACACAGCAACAGGAAAGAAGCGTTTGCAACGTCTGATCGGCGCGTACGTGATCAATCTGGACAGCTCGGCAAAGCGATGGTCAGAAGTATCGTCGCAGGCGACATTGGCTGGCATGCAGATCGACCGAATCCCCGGTGTCGATGGGAGCGCGATCCCCGCAGCGCAAAGATCCGGATTCAACGAAAAAGAGTTCTTGCGCCGGAATGGCCGGCAGATGCTGCCTGGCGAATATGGCTGCTACCGTGCTCACATGAGGGCGCTGGAAGCTTTTCTCTCAAGCAACTTTGAAAACGCCATCATTATGGAAGACGACGTGGAATTGCGTCAGGATTTCACGCTGAGGGCAGCCGCGATCTTAAAAGCAGTGCCTTCCGCAGAGGTGGTAAAGTTGCTCAATCACAGGTCGAAGTGGTGCCGAACGGTGGCCATCTCGGAGTATGGCGATTCCATTGGGCGCTGTCTGCACGGTCCGCAAGGGTCCGCAGCTTGCTATCTGGTCACGCGCGAAGGCGCCCGCAAGCTGCTTGAAAGCGCCAACAATATCGAATTTCCCTACGACATGACCCTTGAGCGCGGATGGAAGACGGGCGTTAACATCTTTACCGTCCGGCAAAATATCGTCGAACTGTCCGAACGCTCAGCTGTGAGCCAGATTGCCAACAGGGCCCAATACCGCGCCGTGAAGTTGCGAGGCGTTCGTAAAATCGGAACGCACTTTCTTCGCTTAGTCGAGTATGCCCGCCGAATACGGTATGCACTATCATGACAATGCCTACATCTAACAGTCAGGTGAAGTCGGCAGCCCTTCACGTCGTCATCGCCATCTTATGGCTGGGTATGATGTCAGTGACGTTGATCGAAAGCGATTTCTATCGATACGCCGCCATCCTGCTCATGGGCCTATCCCTTATGCTTCGCAAGGTCCCTCTGCGGGCGTCCTTGACCGACTGGTTGGCGATCTTATGTGTCGCCTGGGGTGCCTTGGCTTTGTTGCGATTTCTCTTCGGATTGATCGTCGACGGTGAAAGAGGCGCATCCGAATGGCTCTACGCTTTTGCGATCTTTTTTCCTGCGATGGGCCTGGCGCTGCATATGAGCTGGAATCTGATCAAGCCGATTTTGCTGGCTTTCTTCTGCAGTGCGCTTGTCCTGTTCATCGTCTCGACGCCGTTTTCCGCGATCGTGGCAGGCGAGCGGATCTCCCCTGCCTTCCATCATAATTCGATTCATGCAGCCGTCGGGTGCGGCTTTATCTTCATCGGCGCCTTTTACTGGGCATTGCACCAGTGGGAGATTGGGGCCGCAGCGCGCACCAAGGCCGTTGTCTCAGCGGTCGCCGTGACCGTGATCGGCCTGGCGATTTTCAATATTTATGGCGCCAAGTCGAAGGGCGTCTGGTTGGCACTACTGCCAGCGCTTGGCCTGATGACTGCCGCGACGCTTTTCTACCTCAGGCGAAAGACTGTGCTCGTCGCCGCCACCAGCGGCCTTTTGCTTTTATCGTGGGGCGTCTACGAGGTTCGTGACAACGTGGCACACTTCGGGGCTGCCACGTTCAATTCAGTTGTGATGATCGTCGAACGGCTGGATAGCGGCGTTTCGTTGGAACGCGTCATGCAGGACGCAATCGCCTCGTCGGAGACGCCACAGTCACTCGATGAGCGGTTGCAGCTGTGGGCCAACGCAATCGATGTCATATCCGCGGCACCGGCCTTCGGCAGCGGCAATTCGTGGCTCACCATCTGGCAAACAACGCCTTATCGCGGTGTGACTTACACGCTGATGCACAATGGCTATCTTGAGATCCTGGTCCGATATGGCTTTACCGGTCTCGCCATATTGGCGCTGATCGTTATCTCGGCCATCTATCGTGTTTATCGGGCTTCGGCGGCCGGCGTGATCAGCAAGAGCGCTTTTGCTTGCTACCTGACGTTCGCGGTCTACTTTGCCTTCACGATCCTCAGCAATTCGAATAACCGGCTTGCCCTTGGCGAATCCTACGCCCTGCTATTTGCGGCCACCTGCTTTGCCTGTTCGATAAGGCTGCGTGCCGGCTCGATTGCCCAACGCGGTACCGTCGCTCTACCTACCGGCGAACCGTCCGACGCAATCCCAGCTCACCTGCAGGGATAGGGCCGATGCGGGCGGTTTCCGACAGATATGTTCAAAGCATTCTTGATCTGCCGAGACCGACCAAACGGGCGTTGGCGGTGCTGGTTGATTCGTGCCTTTGCATTCTGACGATCTGGCTGGCCTTCTGCTTTCGCTTGAATGACTGGGTGACGCTTTCGGGTATGCAGCTCGTAACAATTCCAGTCTCCCTTGTGATTGCCCTGCCGATCTTCATCACAATGGGTCTTTACCGGGCGATCTTCCGCTTTCTCGGCTGGTCAGCGTTCATCACGGTGATCAAAGCCATAACGATTTACGGCCTTGCGTTCATGGCCGTTTTTACTGCCATCAGCTTTCCGGGAATTCCCCGCACGATCGGCATTATGCAGCCGTTGTTGTTGCTGCTGGCGATCGGCCTAAACCGCTTTATGGCAAGATATTTCCTCAGTGAGGCCTACAAGCGGATACTGCGGCAGAACACGCAGACGAACATGCTCATCTATGGTGCTGGATCCGGCGGCAGGCAGGTCGCCGGCGCGCTGAGCGGCAGTGCCGATTTCAAGGTCGTCGGCTATCTGGACGATGACAAAAGCCTGCATGGAAGTCTCATTGGCGGCGTTGCGGTTTACGATCCGGAAAAAATCGTTGAATTGAGCACGCGGCTGAACGTCCGCACGATCCTCTTGGCGCTTCCTAAAATTGATCGGCTGCGTCGGAACGAAATTCTGGAGCAACTCAGGGGCGCGCGCGTTGCAGTTCGCACTGTCCCCGACCTGAACGCCCTTGCCGGCGGCCAGGCGGAGTTCACCGATCTGCAGGAACTGGATATTGAGGATCTGCTGGGTCGCACACCGGTTCAGCCGGATCAAGCGCTCTTGGAACGCAACATCCGTGGACGGGTCGTGCTCGTGACAGGCGCGGCCGGATCAATCGGCAGCGAACTCTGCCGCGGACTGGCTCGGCTGAAGCCGGCTGCATTGCTGATCCTCGACCAAAATGAATATGGGCTCTATGCCTTGGAGAATGAACTTACCGGCAACAACCCGGACGCCGGGCTCCAGATTGTGCCGCTGCTTGCAAACGTTTGCGATGAGCTTCGAATCCAGAAGATTATGGAGACCTGGCGACCAAACACCGTCTATCATGCGGCAGCCTACAAGCATGTACCGCTGGTCGAAAAGAACCCGGTCGAAGGGGTCAAAACGAACATCTTTGGCACTGTTGCGGTCGCGCGAGCAGCGATCGATACCGGCGCAGAAAGGTTCATACTGATCAGTACGGACAAGGCCGTCAGGCCAACCAACGTCATGGGTGCCACCAAACGGCTCGCGGAAATGGCGCTTCAAGGATTGGCGGCCGAAGGCGCCTCGACCGTTCTCACGATGGTGCGGTTTGGCAACGTATTGGGATCTTCCGGTTCGGTCGTTCCCTTGTTTCGCCAGCAAATTCGCCAGGGTGGCCCTATCACGTTAACGCATCCCGAAATCACACGCTTCTTCATGACGGTGCCGGAGGCGACCGAGCTCGTCATTCAGGCCGGGTCCATGGCCAAAGGAGGCGATGTCTTCGTCCTCGACATGGGCGAGCCGGTCAAAATTATCGATCTTGCCCGACGCATGGTGGAGCTATCCGGTTTGACCATCGAAGACGAACGAAATCCGTCGGGAGATATCAGTATTGTTACTACCGGCCTGCGGCCGGGAGAAAAGCTCTACGAAGAACTGCTGATCGGCGACAATCCCGAGCCCACTGAACATCCCAAAATCATGCGTGCGCGGGAGCGGTTTATCGAGTGGGAGATACTGACGCCGAAACTTCGGCAATTGAGCTCGGCCGCCGACGAGGGAGATGTCGAGGGGCTGCGCCGCATTCTGAGCGAGCTTGTGAGAGACTATCGCCCATTCGACGGCGTGGTTGACCTCGTCTCCATTCGGCAGGGAGCGACCCAGTGACGGCCTGTGTCACGGCGTCCGTGCTGCCGTCTGTTGGGAGCTGAGTATGATACTCGTTACCGGCGCGACAGGTTTTGTCGGTCAGGATCTTCAGCACGCACTTCGCATCCGCGACTTTGCATTCAGGGCGGCCGGCCGCTCCGCTCAAGCGGGATGTTTTGCCGTTGGCAATATCGATGGTGGGACGGATTGGAAAGCCGCTTTGGTTGGCATTGAAGCCGTCATTCATCTTGCGGCGGCAAATCAAAATGTCATCGATGGATCAAACTCAGGACCTGCAGTTTTCCGAACGGTGAACACCGAAGGGACAATCAACCTTGCTCGGCAGGCGGCCGCCTATGGGGTCAAGCGGTTCATATTTATCAGCACGATTAAGGTGAACGGCGAACGATCGGTCAGGGGGCGTCCATTCACGCCGCATGACCTTCCTCATCCGACGACTGAGTATGCCGTGTCAAAATTTGAAGCAGAACGAGCTCTGATCGCATTGTCCAAGACAACTGGCATGGAGATCGTCATCATTCGCCCGCCGCTGGTCTACGGGCGCGGCGCTTCGGGCAGCTTCCGCGCTCTCACGCAGCTCGTTCGGAGCGGAATTCCGCTGCCCCTGGCTTCGATCGACAATCGAAGGTCCATGGTCTACGTCGAAAATCTTACCGATCTCATCGTGACGGCAGTATTTCATCCCGCCGCGCCTGGCCAGATACTGCTGGCAGGCGATGACGTGGCCGTCTCGACGCCCGAGCTGCTGCGGCGGCTGGCAGCTGCCATGGGGCGCCCGGCGCGATTGCTTCCCTGTCCTTGCGCCGTTCTGCGTATTCTTGGCCGGGCAATGGGCAAAGGAGAGCTCGTAAGCCGCCTTACCGATTGGCTGGAAGTGGACATATCGCATACGCGCAGGCTATTGGACTGGAATCCGCCTTTTGATATGCGAAACGGCTTGAAGCGCTCACTTTGAGAGCTTTTGGCGTCAACATTTGATTACAGGAACTTGAATCTTTCGATGCTGAACGGCTTTAACCGATCTTTGAAGCGACTGTTTGATATCTGCGCTGCGTGTCTCGGACTTCTCGTTCTCGCGCCGGTCCTGGTTATCCTCATGGTCCTCGTGCGGCGATCATCCCCTGGCGGCGCGCTGTTTCTTCAGGAGCGGGTCGGCCGGGCCGAAGTACCGTTTGTTTGCATCAAATTTCGCACGATGGCGGCAGGTTCTCCCAGTGTCGGCTCTCATGATGCAGCTTTATCCTGGATCACACCGCTCGGCCGAAAACTGCGGGCATACAAACTCGACGAACTCCCTCAGCTCATCAACGTTTTGCGCGGAGAGATGAGCTTCGTTGGCCCTCGCCCGTGTCTGCCCACGCAGCAAGACGTCATCGCTGCGCGACGCAAGCGCAACGTATTTTCCGTGAGGCCTGGCATAACGGGACTGGCTCAGCTTCAAGGAATTGACATGTCGACGCCCGAGGCGCTCGCTGAAGCCGACGCCCGCTACATTCAAAAAGCAGGTTTTTGGCAGGACATTGTCCTCGTGATCAGCACTTTGGCCGGGCGGGGAACAGGAGATGCGGCCGCGAAGTAGGAGCTGGCTGGGCAACCTGAAAACGTCAGACGGACCGAGCAGCACGGCCGGGCGTGCGTCGCTATACACGCCTTGGTTCATCTGCGTTAGAATGACCGGCAATCGTCGGGGAGGATTTGCATGACCACAGACGAAGCATATCGCGCCGTCCCCAAAATTACCCGCGGCTCCTGTCATTGCGGGGCCGTTCACTGGGAGTTTCGCGGCACCATTCCAGATGCCACGATCTGTAACTGCACGGTTTGCCGACGCTACGGCGTGCTGTGGGCCTATGACTATGATGGCCAAGGAATTCACGTCGAAGACGAAACCGACGCACTCGCCGCTTATATTTGCGGCTCGCAGAGCCTTTCCTTCAACTTCTGTCGTCGCTGCGGCAACCTCGTCAGCTGGCGCGCGTTGAGGCCAAGTCGCAACGGAGAGACAAGAATCGCCGTCAACCTCCGTCTGGCCGAACCAGCTGAGGTGGCTGACGTTCGGCTGCAGCGGTTTGATGGTCTCCACAGTTTCGAGGATCTGCCGCCGGACGCGCGCACGGTCGCAGATGTTTGGTTCTAGGCAAGTAGCTACAGCCCATCGTCGCGGCAGTCTCAGTCGCCGGGCAGCGTGAAGACCTCGCAGGGTTCAGCAATCCCGCGCAACCCGTGGCGGCCCACAGGAACCAGCGTGGCAGTTGTCTTTTCGGCGACCGCGCCGGAAAGCAACACGGTCAACCCCAGAGGCTTGCATAGCCCTTCAAGCCGGCTGACCAAATTGACGGCCGGCCCGATCGCAGTGAAATCCAATCGGTCGGCGGCGCCGATATTGCCCCAGAGGATCTCCCCGAAATGGAGTGCCACACCGAAGGGGAGTGGCGGCAACCCCTGGTCTTGGCGCACGGTATCGAGATGGGCCATGCCGGCGCGGGCAGAGGCAACCGCGCGTAATGCCGCCTCGCATGCCTCGCCGGGCGTAGTCGTGACGGGGAAGATTGCCAGTACCCCATCGCCCATGAACTTCAACACCTCACCGCCGAAAGCGTGGACCGCACCGGCGATGCGATCAAACCAGGCGTCGAGCGTGGCGATCATCACCGCAGGTTCCGTCGCCTCGGAGAGCGCCGTGAAGTCGCGCAGATCCGCGCACAACAAAGCCGCCCGTATCGTTTCGCCGGTGCCGCGAGACAGAGCACCGGCCCGCACCCTGGCGGCGCTTCGTCGACCAAGATAGGCCTCGAGCAGCGCGGCCAACCCTGCCCTTGCCGCCAGCGCCACCAGGGATGGTAGCGCAAATCGTGCCGCCTCGTGCAGTTTGCCGGCCTCGGCCGCAGTAAACGCCCGCGTTCCAGCCCACCCCAGAACTGGGCTATCGGCTGCCGAGCCCACCGTATCCTCCTGGACTGGTCCAAGGCCAGCCAACCATTCATGCCCGGCCTGATTGTGTGAAACATCGGTGAAGCTTAAAGCCTCGATCACAGCTCCGGTTTCGGCCCGCCACAACCACGTGCGGCGGGCGATGATGGGGTGCGGTGCCGCCAGTGTCAGGGCGCCGCCTGCCAGCGGCAACCCGTCTGTCAGCAGCCTGCGGCCCAATTCGGCCAGGAACCACTCGGGATCCGGCGATGCGCCGGCTTCGTCGACCAGCCATGCAAGGGAGGGGGGCAGATCCATGCCTAGATCATGCCATGTCGACTGAAACCTGTCACTCGCGGTTCAATCTGCTCATCGCAGAGCCGACGGGAACTGGAGAAGAGCCATCAAACCCGACCGGACCAGGGATCTGGGCCCGGATCGCGCCCGGCGGCGTATTGCGCCAGTCTGCCGATATAATGCTCCCAGCCTTCCGCATGTCCGGCACACTGTTCGGCATTCGGCAATCCGGTATGGGTCAACCGCAACAGGGTCCCGTCCGGCTTCTCGATCAGGTCTATCTCCACCAAGCTCGACCCGGGCGGTACAATCTCGCTCCCGTCCCAGCCAAAGCTGTAGGCGAGCCGGTGGACAGGCACAACCTCCCGGAAGGAGCCCCGCGCGAAGCGAGCGCCGGTCACGTTGACGAGATAAAGGCCACCTGGCTGAGGCTCGACTTGCGCCTCAGTCCCCATCCAGCGCAGGATTTTTTCGGGATCGGTGAGCAAAGCAAAAACCGCAGAAGGCGGCGCCGAAATGTGGGTCTCGCGGTGGACGACAAGGGGATCTTGCATCAACGTCTCCTCTGGCTGCTGCAATCTGATCCGCCGACGGGCTCATCGGCGCCTTTCGTGAAATCTCACCTGAAGGGAGATAGGCACGGGAGTTGCCGTAACAAGTACACCACCGCGCCCTGATTGCACCGCTGCGCACCAGTTCAATTCCGAACAGAACACCGTCATCTGCGTGACAGTTGTGCGACGAAAAAGAAACGGCGTTGGAAAACGATGTTACGGGCCTGACACAGGCCAGTATTAAAGAGGCTGCAAGCAAGCGTGCCTCATGGTCCGGCACGCTCCCGAACCGGAGAGCGGCCCCCTGTGAAAATCATCCAGATCACCGACACCCATTTCAGCCCCGAGAAGGCGCATTTCAATGGCAACTGGGCGCCTCTTCTGAATTGGATCGAGGCTACGGATGCTGACCTCGTCGTCCATACCGGCGACCTCACGGTCGACGGCGCCGACAAGGAAAGCGACATCACCTTCTGCATGGATCTTATGCGGCAGACGTCGATCCCGATGCTCATCGTGCCGGGCAATCACGACGTCGGCCACCTGCCAGGCTCGGATCAGCCGGTGAATCAAGAGCGCCTCCAGCGGTGGCGCGCGCTTGCCGGCGACGACCGCTGGATCGAAGACGCGAATGGCTGGCGCCTCGTCGGCCTCAACTCGCTGCTTCTCGGCCACGAGGACGATGAGGAGGAAGCGCAGTTTGAGTGGTTGCAGACCGTGTTCAAGGAACGCAACGGTCGCCGTCTGGCGCTGTTTGCTCACAAGCCGCTTTTCGTCGACGAGCCGCATGAAGGCGATACGGGCTACTGGTCCGTCGGGCCAAGCCAGCGCAGGCGGCTCTACGATCTGATTGCTGCCCACGACGTACCGCTCTTTGCCAGTGGTCACCTCCACTGGGCCTGGCAGGGACGCTTCGAAACCACATCGCTTGTCTGGGGTCCGTCGGCTGCCTTCATCATCGACAAGATGGAGCGTGCAATGCCGGGCGAACGTCTCGTCGGTGCTGTCATCCATACACTTCGCGAGGATGTCACAAGCGAGATCGTCACCGTGCCGGGCATGACAGCGCATGTGCTCGATGAAGTGGTGCACGAGGTCTATCCGAAAGCCGTCAAGACGGAGATGGCTGAATGAGCGCCCTATCCATTCGCGGCATCCATAAATCCTTTGGCAGCAGCCCGATCCTGAAGGGCGTCAGCCTCGATGCGGAGCCGGGCGAATTCATCGCGCTGATCGGTCCATCCGGCTGCGGCAAAAGCACGTTGCTGCGCATCCTGGCTGGCCTCGAGACCGCCGATGGCGGCGAGATTAAAGTTGCGAACAGGGACATCAGCACCCTCAAGGCGGCCGAGCGCAACATCGCGATGGTTTTCCAATCCTATGCACTTTATCCGCACCTGACCGCCGCCCAGAATATCGCCGTGCCGCTCGTCATGCGCCGGCTGACGCGCACCCAGCGCCTGCCCTTCATCGGGTCACTGATACCCGGCCAGCGCAAGGCGATCGCCGACATCAAGCGCGATGTGCGCAGCATGGCGGCTTCTTTGAAGATCGATCACCTTCTCGACCGCAAGCCGGGCCAGATGTCGGGCGGACAGCGCCAGCGCGTCGCTCTCGGCCGTGCCATGGTGCGCCAGCCGGCGGTCTTTTTGATGGACGAGCCGCTTTCCAACCTCGACGCCAACCTGCGTGTGCATGCCCGTGGCGAGATCGTCGACCTGCATCGCCGCGCCGGAGTACCGACCCTTTACGTCACCCACGACCAAGCCGAAGCACTTTCCATGGCAGACCGGGTCGCCGTGATGATCGGCGGCGCACTCCTCCAGCTTTCGCCACCGCGGGTCATCTATGACGATCCGCTGCATATTGAAGTCGCAACGTTCATCGGCCAGCCGCGCATCAATCTTCTGCCTTCGCAGATCGAGACGGATTCGACGGTGGCTCTCGGTAACGTGCGCTGTGCGCTCTCCAACCGCACTCTTTCGGCCGGCGCGGCAGTGACGCTCGGCATTCGACCGGAATTTGTCCGCATTGCGCGCGGCGGTGATAGCGGCCTGCCGGCCCGCGTCGAGCGCGTCGAATTCCTCGGCTCCGAGATCATCGTCCATAGCCGTCTGGATGCGATCGGCGAAACCATGATCGCCAAGGTCTCGCCCGCTGAAGGCACCGGCCTTGCCGCCGGCATGCCGATCCGCCTGCATGTTGCCTGCGAGCATATTCTCGTGTTCGGCCCCGACGGGGCACGCCAACCTGCAATGGCGCAGACGACCAGCGTTGCGCGGGAGGCTGCGCATGGCCGATAGTGCCGCAGCCTCGGGCGTCATCGCACATGCCCCGTCCAGGACCGCCGAGCGCCATGAAGCCCGGACGGCTTGGCTGCTGTCCCTGCCGGCGATCGTGCTCGTCTTCCTTTTCATCCTTGTGCCGGTCGCAGCAGTGATCGCGCTCGGCTTTTCCGATTTCGAGCTCGGTTATGCGGGCTTCAAGTTCGTCGGCGTCGAAAATTACGCAGAGCTCTTGACCGATCGCACCTTCAAGCGCTCGCTCTGGAATACGACGGTCTATACGGCGATCGTCACTCCGGTCTCGATTTTCATGGCGCTTGGCCTTGCCATGCTGATCGAAGCCGAGGGGTTCGGCCGCGCCTTCTTCAGGACAGCCTATTTCCTGCCCGTCGCCTCGTTGCTCGTCGCCATGGCGACGGTCTGGCAATATCTCTTTCATCCGACCATCGGCCCGGTCAACGCGATGCTGTCGCAAATCGGCATCCAGGGCCCGAACTGGCTCGGCGCATCGAGCACCGTACTCTATGGCCTGTCGATCATCGGCATCTGGCAGTCGGTGGGCTTCAACCTGGTGCTCTTCCTGGCAGGCCTCACCGCCATCCCCCGCGAACTCTATGCTGCAGCGGCAGTCGATGGCGCCCGCTCAGGCTGGGATCGCTTCCGTCTCGTCACCTGGCCCATGCTCGGGCCGACGACACTTTTCGTGACGACGATCAGCATCATCAACTCGGTCAAGGTCTTCGAAACGGTCAAGACGCTGACCGAGGGCGGCCCCAACAAGGCCTCCGAAGTGCTTCTTTTTACGATCTACCAGGAAGGCTTTGTCTATCTGCGCGTCGGCTATGCCTCGGCCATGACCGTCGTCTTCCTCGCCATTCTGGTCGTCCTGATGTTCCTGCAGTACCGTATCCAGGACCGGCAGGTGCACTACACATGAGCGCGAACACCTTCCCCCTCGCCCGGATCGTTCGGCTGTCAATCCTGAGCCTTGGCGCGCTCGTTTTCCTCGCGCCCTATATTTTCATGGTCTCGACGGCCGGCAAGGCACAGAGCGACATCTTCACGTCCTCGTTGTCGCTCGTCCCGCAGCAATGGTTTTATGTTCAGAACTTCACAAAGGCCTTGTCGCGCGTCTCGATGGGCAACCTGCTTTTCAACGGCGTGATTGTCTGCCTGCTGATCCTTGCCATCCAGGTGATAATCGCGGTCCCCTGTGCCTATGCCATGGCGAAGCTCAAATTCCGGGCGGCCCGCGCGATGATGGTGCTGGTCATGCTCGGCCTGCTGGTCCCCATCCATGCAACCGCGCTGCCGCTCTATGTCGCCTTCGATAAGGTGGGTGGCCTGAACAGCTATTTTGCGTTGGTTGCGCCCTTCACCATCTCGGTCTTTGGCATTTTCCTGTTCCTGCAGTTCTTCCGCTCCATCCCGGACGATCTGATCCATGCAGCCCGCCTCGACGGCATGATGGAGGTTGGCATCATCGCGCGCGTCATCGTACCGAACGCGTGGCCGGCGATCACCGCCTTTGCGATCTTCTCGGTCGTGGCGCATTGGAACGACCTCTACTGGCCGCTGATCGTCATCTCGAACCCGGCCTATGCCACACCGCCGCTCGGGCTTCTCTATTTCCGCGCCGCGGAGGCCGGAGACGACTACGGCGCGCTGATGGCAGCCGCTCTCATCATCACCTTCCCCCTCGTCGCCGCCTTCCTGCTGGCACAGAAACGCTTCGTCGAGGGCATCACCATGACCGGTCTCAAGGGCTGACCGGTCTGAACCCAGGAGCCACCCGATGAAGCATTTCACCCAGATACTCGCCGCTGCCGCGGTCGCCATGACGGTGTCGCTTCCGGCCCATGCCGAGACGACACTGACCGTGCATTATCCGATGCCGGGTTTCTTCAAGGACGTGATGGACACGATCTCGAAGAAGTTCATGGAGGAAAACCCTGACATCAAGATCCAGTTTGCAAACCCGTCGGCGACCTACGAGGAAGGTATCCAGACGATCATGCGCCAAGTCGGCACGCCCGAGATGCCGGACCTGACCTTCATCGGTCTCAACCGCCTGCGCATGGCCAATGAACGCGACATCCCGGTCGACATGGACCCGCTGATCGCCAAGGACAACAGCATGGCGGAACAGGGCTTCTCGAACAACATCCTGAAGCTCGCGCAGGTGAACGGCAAGCAGGTCGGCCTCGCCTTCGCGACCTCGAACCCGATCATGTATTACAATGCCGACCTGGTGAGGGCCGCAGGCGGCAACCCGGACAATCCGCCGACGAGCTGGGACGAGGTCATCGAACTTGGCGCCAAGATCAAGGCGCTTGGCAACGGCGTGATTCCATCGACTTCCGCTGGCAGGGCGACGACTGGATGTTCTCCGCGCTTCTGTTCGGCGCCGGCGGAAAGATGCTGAGCGAAGACGAAAGCAGCGTTGGCTTCAACGGTCCGGAAGGCCAGAAGGCGATGACCATTATCGACCGCATGGTCAAGGAAGCCGGCATGCCTGTCTTCACCAAGGCCGCCGGCGAGCAGGCCTTCGTTGCCGGCAAGGTTGGCTTTGCCTTCCAGACGACCGGCGCGTTGCGCAACACGATCAAGAATGTCGGCGGCAAGTTTGACCTGCGCACGGCCGAAATCCCGCTGATCGATCCGGTGAATGGCAAGTTGCCGACCGGCGGCAACGCGGTCGTCATCCTGACCCATGACGCCGCCAAGCAGGACGCCGCCTGGAAATTCGCCAAGTTTGCCGCTGGCCCCTATGGCGCCTCAGTCGTCGTGCCCGGCACCGGCTATGTGCCGAACAACGAGCTGGCCGCGAAATCCCCGGAATATCTCGGTGACTTCTACAAACAGAACCCGCTCTTCCAGGCCGGCCTGAAGCAAATGCCGCGCATGATCGCGTGGTACGCATTCCCGGGCGCAAATGGTGTTCGCGTCACACAGACGATCGTCGACAACACCTCGCGTGTCGTCGACCAGTCCGCGACGCCGCAGGAAGCGCTGGACGACGCTGCTGATGAAGTAAAGCGTCTGCTGCCACGCAGCTGATCGCCAAGCTGAATGAGGACGACGACCACCGCTCCCGTGTAGCGGTGGTTTTGCTTTTCAGATCGCGCGAACTGTTCCGCCGCGCCGCAGGCAATAGGCGATATCGAAATGCCGGGCAGGTGCCGCGTTCTCGGCCATATCCAGGAGCAACGAGGCGGCCGTTGCCCCCATGCTGGCGTCCGGCATTTCCATCGTCGTCAGCGGCGGATCCATCATCTGGCCGATTGCGATGCCGTCGAAGCCGACCACCGAGACATCGCGCGGCACGCAAAGTCCCTCGCGCCGCAAGGCCCCGATCACCCCGAAAGCCAAAAGATCGTTGGAGGCAATGATGGCGGTTGGCGAAAACCTGGCCAAGACGGCGCTCAAATCGAGCTGGTCATAGCCGCCAACGAAGGCAATCTGTACCGGATCCACCGCTGCGACACCGTCCTCCAGCATCGCCTGCCGGTAACCCTCATGCCGCAGCCGCGCCCGATCGGAAGCGATAAAGGTGCCGGAGACAAACAGGATTGCTTTGTGGCCAAGTGCGGTGAGCATTTTCGTCGCTTCGTATCCCGCCCCGAAGTTGTCGACGGTGACGGCGGCCGGAAACATCTCTGTCGGAAGGTTGCCGAGGAGGACGGTCGGCGGCATGGATGACGGTAAGTTCTGGTGCTCAACGGATCGCACAAAGTCAGGATCAGTCCCGTCGGCCGGTCGTTCAACAACGCCTGTATGGCATCCGCTTCCCGCGCGGGCTCATAGTGTGATTGCGCAATCAGAACCCCGTGACCTCCAACCAGCATCCTGTTCTCGATACCGGATAGGGACGAGGAGAAGACGGGATTGGTGATGCTCGGGATCAGAACGCCGATTACGGGACGTCTGCCAACCTTGCCACCTGCAGCTGTCGATCGGTAGCCGAGCTCGGCGGCAGCGCGCCGAACGCGCCGGCTCATCGCGTCGCTAACGGAACCATTGAGCCTAAGGGCTCGGCTCGCCGTCGCAAGCGAACAACCAGCTCTTTGCGCCACTTGCTGCAACGTCGTCATGTGCGCTTCCCCAATTATCGAACCGACCAATAGTCGGGCCTATTTCGACTTTTGAGATGAAGGATTTATGTCAGCGGGAAACGGTTGCGCACCATCAGCGGCAATCAAGGCGACCGGTGGCCGCATCAACCCAGTGAGGCCCGGCTTGAGTGATGGGAGTGGACGGACGGGCCGGGGTGTGGCGTATTCTTCGAAACGACTAGGAGGACCTGCAGAATGAACCCGGAAGTGGCCGTGCCGCAACGTCCCAGGTTGGCGCTGATACGCCGGGAATGGCTGCTTTTGGTCAGCATTGCGACGAGCGTCGTGTTCCTCCTTTTCGGTGAGGTTTTCTTCGGGTTGCTTGCCAATCCGATATGGCTGGCAGTTATTTTCGTTTGGCTGTTTTCAGTCGTGCTTGGTTCTGCACTATCAGTCGTGCGCCACGCCGATCATCTTGCGGAGCAACTGGGCGAGCCGTATGGGACGCTTATCCTCACGCTTGCCATTACGTCGATCGAGGTGATGGCCATTACTGCGGTCATGCGGCACGGCGAAAGCAACCCGACGCTGGTGCGTGACACGCTTTTTGCCGTCGTGATGATCATCCTCAATGGCATGGTTGGCCTGTCCTTGCTGATGGGAGGCTGGCGGCGGCACGAGCAGCACCACAATCTGCAGGGCGCCAACGCCTATCTCGGCGTTATCGTGCCTCTGGCAACCCTCAGCATGATTATGCCGAATTTTACGCATCCGACAAATGGACCGCCCTATTCCCCCGTCCAACAAACGGTTCTCGCCTTCATTTCCGTTGGGCTCTACGGCGTGTTCCTGACGCTGCAGACCGGTCGCCATAGAGGCTTCTTCATCGATGATGCCGGTGAGGCGGCGGGTGGGCATGGCAGAACCACAGAAGGACCTCTATGGCCGCCCGTTATTCTGTTGGTTGCCTACATGGCTCTCGTCGTTTTCCTGGTCGAACAGCTGGCTGCGCCAATCGATTATTTTATCGAGACACTTCGCGCTCCCGCAGCGCTGGGCGGCGTCGTCATGGCTGTCCTCGTCGCGACACCGGAGGCAATCAGCGCCGTGCGAGCCTCGGTCGCCAATCATCTGCAGCGGTCGGTCAACATCTTCCTGGGATCGGTTCTTTCGACGATCGGACTGACCGTACCTGCAATGCTGGTCATCAGTCACCTCACTGGCCATCCAGTCGTGCTCGGCCTAGAGCGCACCGATGCCGTGATGCTCATCCTGACGCTCGCTCTCAGCATCATCACATTTGCGAGCGGTCGCACGCACCTGATGCAAGGCGCCGTGCACCTCGTTCTCTTCGTCGCCTACTTCCTGCTGATATTCGAAGTTTGAGGGGCCTTGCCTGCTGATGATCCGTCCTGCTCATGATCTGTCGGCGCCACAGCACGATCGGTATTGGGTATTGCTCTTCGCGAATCAATGCCGATCGCGAATCGAACTTCACCATCATTTGAGCGGTGGACACGTTCAGTTCACAGGGTCCACCGCTGCGGCGACCGGATCAGGCCTGGCTAAGCGTGGGCGTGCGGATGATGAACATCCCAGACTGCCCACAGCGACACGGCGGCAACGAGCACACCAAGCACGATAACCGTCCACATCGCGCTCGCATTGGCCGCAAAGCCGAGCACCCAGGGCGACACAATCAACCAGAGGCCGAGCACGAGATTTGCCCATTCCTCCCATTCGGAAAACGCCGACAGCGCCGCTGTGGCTAGCGCAGCAAGCATGACGGCAACGATCCAGGCATTCCAGCTCGGCATCGCCTCGGCCGCGAAACCGACAACCCACGGCGAGACGAACAAGCAAACCGCCAGAACCAGATTGGCCCAGTCCTGCCTTTTCCTTCCTTCCATCAAGGTGATTGCCATGATGACCTCCCAATTTGAAGCTTATCAGGCGTCGCGTGAACTTCACGCTTAAGTATACAAATTGGTAAACCATAAGACTTAATTCAAGATATGACCAAACAATGCCTAAACCCTTGCGCCTACAATGGCGCTCGCGAAGCCCATTCCGTCAGGCCAACCCAAGCGACTTCCCGCATAGATTGCAGTTTGTCGATCTGCACCTATCAACGTGGGTTATCGTTCGAGCGGCAGAAATACAGCCGAGGTTCTGCGATTCCGATCGCCATGAAAGCCCGAGATCACCTCAGCGGGGCCGCGCATGTTGAGCAGTGTGACGTTTGTAACGACAACCGGAGCCTACCGATCCGCGTCAGCCGTGAGCCGCACGTTGCTCATGACAACGGTTGACAAGTGAAAGAGCTTGCAGCTTTGTCAGCTCAATCATCCTTTCACGCGCCGGCAGCGGCGTGAGATTATGGTCGGCATCCGGAAACAGATGCAGTTGCACATTGGGGTAGGCAGACAGTTTTTCACCCGCATCGCCAAAGTTGACCCGGAACATCTCCTGCCCCTCGTCACCTTCCGTATAGATGATCGAAAGCGGGGTGCCACGGTTGGCCAGGGCCTGAAAATCGCGATGAACGTGGCCCGTGAGCTGCGTGATCGGCATGGCTGGCGCAAAGACGGGAGACAGCCCGCCGGCCATCCGATCGACGAGGCGCATGGAGATATTCTTGGTTACCGCGGTCAGATCAAGGTCGCCGGCCCAAAGGCGGCGAACCGTCTCGATATCCAGGGCATTCCTCATATAGGCCTTGAGCGTCTTCGGGAGCCCCTTGAAGCGCCAACGGAACGCGACCGGATTGACGATCATGCACGCGTCCCAGCGCGGATCGGCAAGGGCGCTTCTGAAGGCGACGTAGGCACCGCTGCAGCGTCCGATCAGCAGCGTGCGTTCGCTTATGCCAAGACTGTCAACATAGTCGCGGGCCATGCCGGCATCGGCAATCTGGGCCTCGTCATAGAGAACCTGTTTGCGACGGGTTGCGACCGGCGGGCTGTCCCCGACGCCGGCGCTGTCAAAGCGCAAGGACGAAACGCCGACGCTCGCCAGCTCGCGTGCAAGCGCGACCGAGGAGCGGGCCCAACCTGCCGCATGATCATAGGCCGTCGTCAGAATAACGGCGGTCACGCCGATCGAATGACCGGTTGGCTCGCACAAAACCCCGTAGAGCCGGTCGTTTGGACCGAAGCGAACGCCCGTCTCGCGAATTGCACCGGCACTGACCGATGCAATCGGCGAAGGCTTCTTGGCCGGTAGCGTACTCCGGCCCTGATATTGTGGCAGCGATTGCAGCCACCCGATCAGTTCATCGATGAGCGCGTCAGGGATTTCCTGGTTCAGCGGGTTGGATACAAGCGCATCATATCCGGCAAAGGGTGTCGCGCGCAGCTGGCAGCCTGCGGCTTGGAGACGGTCGCGAAACGTCGTGTCGGCTTCCAAGCCTGGGCGCTCGGCCAAGAAGGCATGTGGCTTGATGGTAATTTCGAGGCCGTTGAGGTCGACTGCCTTGAGGTCTTCTGCCACAGCGCGCGGCATGCGCAATCCAGCAATCGACCCGGGCGCGCTATCGCGCAGCTCCTGCTTTATGCCGAGACCATCATCAATGAGCCGCGAAAACAACGAAAGTTCGCGCAGATAGGCACGCCCTTTGAGCACCGGCGCCAAAAGGGCAATCGCCGCAACTGATGGCTCAAAATGCGCCTGCATGAGGGCGAGACTGGCGCCGATGCCCTGGCCGATGAACACGAGGTTTCGGGCGCCCGAAAGCATCTTGAGTTCTTCGGCGGCCTTGCCGATCACCTCGGACCACACCGACAAGCCGCGTTCGGCCGACGTCTCGTCGAGCGAATTCACAGTTCCGGGATAATCAAAGCGCAGGCTCGCGACGCCGACTTCTGCGAACCGTTCCGCCAAGATACGGTAGAACCGGCGCGTGCACATCTCCTCGATCCCCCAGGGGTTGAGGAGAAGCACTGCGAGATCGCTCTTGGGGGCGTTATTATCGGCTGGCGTAAACAAGCCAGCATGCGACCCGAAGACCGTCGGCTGCGAGGCAGAACGCCCCTTTCCTTCGTCGGAGTTCATGCCAGTCTGATTCACCACGGCCTCCCTTGCCTAGCCTTCCGATTGCGTGCCCGCCGAAGGTATCTCCCGCTGATATACTTGAGGCGTTAAGAATTCGCGGAAGCTCAGTGGCGTTATCTTACCTTTTGGTCCGTGCTCGATTACAAGACCCCAGTGTCCCCGATCAGGCTGGCCGCAGTCGCCTCGTCAGCGCGATGCGCACGCCGGCGAGGTTCAGCGCAAATGCGGCTGCCGCATAAGCGACGACGCCCGTGACGATTGGCACAGTCAAGTCGAAGACAGCATTGCCGGTCGGATGCCTGACGACGATGAAGGTCGGTGCCGCCATCGTAGCGGTTGCAAGACTGACCTTGACGATCGGGCGCAGGTCGAGTGGCAAGCGATGGGCGCGGTAGGACAGGAAGTACCCGGCGATCACGCCACCTATCTCTGCGATCAGCAGCGCCCATGCCGCGCCGACAAGCTGAAAACGCGGGACGAGGACGAACATGCCGATGATGTTGATTGCCAGAATGATCATGCCTTGCACGCCCATAAGGCTCGGCTTCTTCGCCAGCTGAAAGCTGACATGGACGAACTGGTAGGAGATCGAGCGAAACAGCCAGGCAAAGACAAGGATCGGGATGAGGATGGCAGCCGCATCGCGAAACTCGGCCCCAAGGATCAGGCTTGCAAAACCAGGCGCCACCAGAGCCAGTCCAACGACCATCGGCATCAGCACGGTCAGCAGCACCTCTGACGTTTGCATCAGATGCCGGTTTGTGGCCTTGTGGCCATCCTGCGCCAGCAAACGGATTGCCAGCGGAATCGTTGCCGAGCCAATTGCGACACCGGGAAACAGGATGATCTGCCGGACGAGATCGGCAGCAGCACCATAGACGCCTGCGGCCGTCTCGCCGATAAAGGTTACGATGATCATTCGGTCGAGAACCGTGTGCAGCACGAAGACGAAGGACGAAGCGGTCATCGGCAGGCCAAAGCGCAACATATCTTTAAGCAGCCCGGTATCGAACGGATGGCGCGGCTGGCGCCAGACATCTCGCGCGTAGATCAAGAGGGTCACGAAATAGGAGCAGGCCACGCTGACGAGCAGGCCCTGCCCGCCCATGCCGAACACCGTCACCAGGCCGGCGGAGAAGATGAGCGTCAGCACAGCACGCAGGATGACCGACCACATGTAGGCGCCGGTCTGCTGGCGTGAGCGGAATACCTCCTGCACGAACTCGAACAGCCCGACCATGAAGGCAACGAATACAGCAGGCACGACATAGGTCGACGAGTCCTCGGCGATCAGCCAGGTTGCGAGAATGACGAGCGGGCTGAGAAGCATCAGTCCCGCATAGGCGCAAAGCGCGGTGGTGCGGACATCCTTCGATCCACCTTCGGAATCGAAACGCAGCACCGAGAATTTTATCCATCCGAACAGCAGGGTCGATATGACGCCGGCGACACCGGTGCCGACGACATAGATGCCGTATTCGTGCGGGCTCAGTATGCGGGTGAAGAGCACGACCGAGACGAACCCGAACAAAGCCGAGACGGCGTTGGCAATCATGTATGTCGAGATCTGGCGAAACATCATTCGGCAGCACCCGTGAATTCGTCGATCACCTTCATCAGCGCCTTTGGGCGGCACCCGGCATCGAGCGGCAGCGGACGGTTGGGCTTACCGTCGTCGCGCTTGAACCACGTCGGCACCCATGTATAGCGATCGGTGATGCCCCAGGTCAGAATTGCACTTGGCCGCGCCACGTCAGAGATCGCTTTGAGGAAATCACCCGCCCGTGCCGCGACGATCTGGTCCCGGTCATATTCCCGGGCGGGCAGCTTGTTGTCGATCACGTCGAGTTCGGTCACGAGAACCTCGAGCTGCATTCCCTTCACCGCCTCGACGAATTTCGACAGGCCTTCCTTGTCGATTTCCATGTCGCCCGGAAGATGTCCCTGAATGCCAACGGCATGGAGCGGCACGTCGCGATCCTTCAGATCGCGCAGCAGGTCGAGTAACGCCTGGCGCCGGTCGCGGCACTGCTGTGTCGGGTTCTCAATATTGTAGTCATTGATCACGAGCTGAGCGGAGGGGTCGACATCAGCAGCAGTGCGCAGGGCAAGCTCGATGTAGCGCTTGCCCAGCCGCTCCTGCCAGATCGAGTTACGGATCGTCGCCCCACTCTCGGGATGCTCGGCGATCGCCTCGTTGACCACGTCCCAGCTTGGAATCCGCCCCTGGTAGCGTCCGACGACGGTGGTGATGTGATGGACGAGCTCGCGTTCGGCTTGCGCCGGGCTCGCAATGGTCTGAGTCCAATCCGGCATGGCTCCGTACCAGGCGAGCGTGTGGCCGCGCATCTGCATGCCGTTCCGATCGGCAAAATCGATCAGCCGGTCAGGTTGATCGAACACGAACTGGTCCTCACTCGGACGCAGGTCGAACCATTTCAATCCACCCTCGCCGACCACGAGTTGGCAGTGGTCGACGATGGCTGCCTTGTAGTCGAATTCCGTATCGAGAAGATCTGTACGCACTGCCGTGCCATAAGGGATCACGCCTCTTACAGGCGCTGCCTTGGCAGTCGGGTCACTCCAGACAAAAGGATCGAGCGCACCGGAGGATGCCAGTCCGGCACCCAATGCGCCGAAAACGAAGTCCCGCCTGCGCATAAACTGAAATCCCTAGTGTGTATTAATGAACCAGAATTCGACCGCGCACGCGGGCAAGGCTTTCAACGTCTGCTCTTTAGTGGAGACTTGCTTCGCGCGCACGCGACAATTGAAATCGCTCTTAATGGATACTTAAGGAAAATCAGGTCTCTTAACCATAGGTTCGCGCTTTGGCGCCGTGTCAATAAGATCTCGCCGCCATGTATGAAGCCGCTCCCCGACATCAGACTCCGGTCATCAGTACGCGTGGCTGGGCAACGAATCGGGAGCAGCTCGATGTTGCCGTTCCAGGGCGGCCGGTACTGAAGGTTGCCGAGCCCCCTGCCGCAGAAAGCCGCTCTTTCGTCCTTCAGGAGCTGCTTCAGTTTGACCTTGCACGCATCTTTAACTGGTTGCGCTCCGGTCTTGTGTGGATCATTGCGTTTGCCATCTTAGGTGCTGTGGCCGGCTATGCCGTCGTATTCGTCGTAAAGCCGCGCTTTACGGCCGGAATCGACCTTCTCGTCGATCCGTCAAACCTGCGGGTCGTCGCTGACGACATCTTCTCCGAAAGCATGCAGCGAGACACGCAACTGCTGGATGTCGAGAGCAAATTGCGGGTCCTGACATCAGGTAACGTGTTAAGCCGCGTGATCGACGACCTGAAGCTCACCGTGGATCCCGAGTTCGTTTCACCGACATCGAAGGATCCGACCAGCGACGCGCTGCGCGCGCTTGCAAAACGCGTCACCGCCCGCCGGGACGAGCGCTCGTTCATCGTCAACGTCGCCGTATGGACGCAAAGCCCGGCTAAATCCGTTACCATCACCAACGCCGTTGCAACCGCCTTCCAGGAGGAACTCGCCAAGGCGGAATCGGAAGGAGCCGGCCGGGCAGCAAGCTCGCTGTTTGCGCGCCTCGGCGATCTGAAGGTCGAGGTCGCCAAGGCAGAAGCTGCCGTCGAGGCGTTCAAGCGCGAACAGGGGTTGCAATCAAGTTCCGGGGAACTTGTGAGCACCCTGATGTCAAACCAGACGAACACACAGCTGATCGACGCCAAGGCGCGCCTCATCCAGGCGCAGTCGCGTTATAATGAACTTGTATCCACCAACCCGAAGAACCGTCTCAACGCCGCTGCGCTGCAGTCGGAAACGATGACGATGCTGCGCACGCAGTATTCGACCCTCAGGCAACGCGTGACGTCTCAATCGGCCGTGCTGGGGCCGCGTCATCCGATGATCCTGGGGCTCGGGCCCCAGCTCAGAGCGCTGGAAGGCCAGATCGACGCCGAGACGGCACGCATCGTGCAAGCCGCAAAGGCCGAACTCGACCAAGCCGGATCGGCGCTTGACGCGCTGAACTCGGAAGCCAACCAGATGAAATCCTCAGTCTTCCAGGATACCGCAGCGCAGATCCACCTGCGCGAACTGGAGCGCGAGGCGCGCGCCAAGGCGACGGTCTACGAAGCCTTCATGGCCAGGGCAGGAGAAGCCGCTGAGCGCCAGCAGATCGACACGACCAATGTGCGGATTGTTTCAGCGGCAGTCGTCCCGACAGCGCGCAGCTTCCCGCCGCGCGGCTATGTGCTTTCTGGTGCTGGCGGCGTCGTCGGCCTTTGCCTCGGCCTTGCCGTCGCGGTCTTGTTGGGCCTCTGGCGAGACTATCGCCGGCTGAGCGCAGCTTTCGGCAACGCCTATGGCTGACATTGGCAGGACTGCCCGGGTCAGAAACGGCGGCGCCTTCGCAGCCTTTCTCTTCCTGGCTATCTTCAGCTACTTCTGGGTCGGATTGAACCCGTTTCCTGATCCGAACGCCGCCAGCCTTTCCACACCCTATGGCGGCAGCTCGAACGTCCTCAATCAGTTAATCGTGATCGCCATGTCGGGTGTGGTGCTGGCCACAATATTGCAGAACCCGGCGCGTCACCTGCTGCTGCGCCCCTATGGCCTCCTGATTTGTCTGCTCGCGTGGCTGCTCTTCACCGGTCTCTTTGCGGGCGATCCGAGCGCGGCCTTCCGGCGCATCGTTTTTGCGATCCTGGTCTGCCTTTGCGCAAATGCGACGCTGCTCATTCCAACAAATGGCGCGCAGTTCGCAAAACTCATGTGTATTGGCCTGACGTTTGCGATCGGCCTTTCCTATTTTGGCGTCCTTGTCCTACCGCACCTTGCCGTCCATCAGGTGACAGATGCGCTGGAGCAGTCGCTTGCGGGTGACTGGCGCGGTCACTTCGGCCATAAGAACATTGCCGCCGCGGCAATGGTTTATGCCGTTTTCTTCGGCCTCTACATCGCAAAGGCGGGGCACGCCCGGCTCGGGTCCCTGATTGCGCTGTCAGCGGGCTTCTTCGTGCTTCATGCTGGCGGCAAGACCTCGGCGGCGATGCTCCCGGCAATCCTTCTGCTCGCCTGGATTTTTGAACGCTGGACCAGGCTCGGCATGGTGATGCTGGCCGGCGGCCTCGTCAGTTTGAACCTGATCTTGCTTTCGGCGGCGGTATCGCCTTCCTTCAGCAGTTTGCTTGCATCGGCCGGCATCGATCCAACCTTCACCGACCGCGGCTCCATCTGGCGCCTTGCACTTTCGGCAATCGCGGAGCGACCGATCATCGGCTATGGTTTCCAGTCGTTCTGGCAGACCGATGCCCTGTTCAACAGCGGCCAGGCGATGACCACCTGGGCGGTAACTGCCGCCAATTCACACAACGGCTATGTCGAGCAGCTGATCAATGGCGGCATCCCAGCGCTGGCAATGACGGTCACCTGGCTGGTGATCCTGCCCATTGGCTACGCCCGCCGTGCACTTGCCGGCAGCAACGACATAACATTGACGCGCCTGTTCTTGCGGATCTGGCTGTTCTCGCTGTTTCTGGCCTGCCTCGAAAGTCCCTTCTTCGGCAACAGCGGACCGATCTGGTTCACGATGCTGCTTGCTGTTTTCGGTTTGAGATTGCAAGCCAATGCCGGTCTTGTCGTCAGCGCACCTGCAGCGCCGGTGCTGAAGGTGGATCTTTGCTCCGCGCCGCCGGCCAAGGCGGCGGTTTCGGGAAAAGCCCGTTAACCTCATCCTTAGCCCCCGATTGTAGAATGCCGGCCAGCCAACTACAGCTTCGCCGCCGACAGTGGACAAAGTCGCCCAATGCGGCAAGGCCAACAATCCTTGGCACCGATCGAGGTTTGGATGATGCAGGAAAATAAGGGGGCCGTTGAGGCAGTCGTTTGCATCCCGACGTTCCGTCGGCCGGCATGGCTTGCGCGCACCCTTTCATCGCTCGTCGATCAAGTGACCGATTTTTCTTTCGCCATCGTCGTTGTTGACAACGACGCGGCCAATCCGGCCGGCGCGCGCTATGCCCGCGATTGTCTCGCCAGGGCCAACCTGCCATTCTTGATCCTCACCGAAGAGCGGCAGGGCAATTGCCACGCCATCAACCGAGCATTCGGCGAGGCGATGACGGCCTTTCCCGAGGCCGAGTTTCTGCTGATGATCGATGACGATGAAATGGCGCTGCCTGGCTGGCTTGCAGCAATCGTCGGCACAGCCCGACGCGAGAGCGCCGACATCGTCGGCGGACCAGTCGTCCGCGAGTTCGAAGTGCCAGTATCCGACGCTGTCACCCAGCATCTGCTTTTCGGTTCGATAGAGGGTTCGACACGCGCAATCGATCAGATCCACGGCTCCGGCAACTGCCTGATACGGCGGCGCGTATTTGCCGGCCTTACCTCGCCACTTTTCGATGTCCGCTTCAACTTTCTGGGCGGCGGCGACATGGAATTCTTCACCAGATGCCGCAAAGCCGGTTTCAAGAGCTGGTGGTGCGCCGAAGCCCAGATCCGCGAATTTGTACCGCAGGAGCGCGTTTCGGCCCGCTTTCTGATGAAGCGCTCGCTGCGCACCGGAAGCATCAACTATGTCATCGACCGGATCCACAGCACCTCGGCGATGCGTGTCGTTGCGAAGAACGCCTTAAGCCTTGGTGCAGGCTGCCTGCGATCGATAGCCCTGTTTCTGCGGACCGGGCGGTTGCTGCCGGCAAGTCACCCGCTGCTGGTATCGCTCGGTCGTACCTTGGCAAGCCTCGGGTTCCTGCCGACCCCCTACCGGGCCAACAACTAAACTAGGCTGCGTCAGCCAAGGGCGACCTCGCGGATGACCTCGATTGGCGTGCACGTATGCGACTGAATCGCGATTGTCGTCTGATCTGGCCTCAATCCATCGACGAATGCCGCCAGTCCTGCCCTGTCGAGAGCAGGCCCCTGCCAGTAGGTCAGGCACGGGCTTTGCAAAACACGTTCGTGCCGCTCGGCGAGTTCGGCGTCATTGGCAACAAAGATACCATAGATCAGGTACTCGGAAAAATGCCTGATGCGGGCAAGAGCCTGCCACCACCCAAGGCCGCTTGCTGCTTCGATCCGCTTCACCATCGCCACCACCGTCCGCCGCTCCCAAAGGACCATCTGGCTGATGAAATCATCACCCGGCAGCGCCGGGGCGCTCAGGCCAAGCAGCCGATGCGCATTTTGCCACCAGCGGACATGGCTCGGCCGTGAGCGATTGACGTCCCCCGGCGCTGAATAGTGAGCAAGCTTCGGCGTCGACGCGGTCGCGCTCAGGTCCAGCGGACGGCAGAAGCAATTGTCGGAATCGATGCACATCACCCGCTCGCTCGGCTGCGCCAGCGTCATCGCGATCTTGCGCATCTGCTGCAGGTGCCAGCCATAGATCGGCAGGCGAAGCTGCGGCGCCCACCAGTAACGTCGCCCACGCCATTTCGGCAGTGACCAGAGTGGTGGAAGCAGGCTGGACGAGACAATGACGCGGCGTCTTTTTCCTTCGAAACCGGCGAAAACGTCGGCGTCTTCGTCGCCGATCACGAGGTAGTGCACGTCGTAGCCGGTGACGTATCGATCGATCGAGTCGCAGAGAAGGCGGCAACTGTCGAGGTCACCACGATAGCTCGGTGTGATGAGCGAGATTGAGGAGCCCATATGATCGTCGTTCCCGATCAACGACCTGCAGCGAGAGCCCGCAGTGAATGCCGGAGCATCGCATAGATCGCAACCGGATTGGTTGTCAGATAGCGCTTGGCCAGCCGACGCGGCTCGAGGATCATGCGATACAGCCACTCAAGGCCCATCCTCTGCATCCATTGGGGCGCGCGGCTCTTGCTTCCGGCCAGGAAGTCGAACAGGCCGCCGGAGGTCTTGATCAAACCGACATTGTGCAGTCTGTTGATGTTACGAACGACGAATTGCTGCTCCAGCGGCACGCCGAACCCGATCCAGAGAATATCCGGAGCGGCCGCATTGATTGCCTCGACGACCGCCTCTTCCTCGGCACGGTCGAAGTAGCCGTTGCGCCGCCCGGCGAAACCAAGCCCAGGGTAGGCGTTGGAGATATTCTCGACCGCTCGGGCATTCACCTCTTCGCTGGCACCGAGGAAATAGAAGCTGACACCGGCCTTCGCGGCGCGCTCGGCGACGGCATGCACGAGATCGGTGGTGGCAACACGCTCCGGCAAGGGTTCGGTGGAAGAAAGCCTGGAAAACAGCACCACCGACATGCCGTCGGCATGGATCTGGTCGGCCTGACGTGTCATCGAGCGAAAATTGGCATCGTGCTCGCACAGCGCGATGACATGACCGTTTGCGGAGGTGGAGTAGAAAGGACGCCCGCCGGCGCCCCTTCGCTCGAGCGCCAAGCGAATAAAGGCGTCCGCAGACTCCTCCATGCCGGCCCGCACGATCGGCAGGCTTCCAAGCCGGTTCGTGGGCCATTCATTCATCGAATAGCTGAGACGCGCTGACGCACTACTATGCCTTGCCATTCACGCACCTTCGAAACAGGCATCAGTTTAAGCCCGATCATTAGCTGTTTCGGCGGAAGGTCGCTGTAAAACCTCGCGCTATAGTTAATCCCGCTCCGCACGTGATGGTCGCAGGCGCCCTCCATGAAGACACGCCAGGCATCGAACCTAAAATTGTAAGCCGACCTTTACGAAAAGACGGTATCACCGCGATGTGGCGGCCCGCCCATTCAGAAGGTTCGATATGCTGAAACGTCGCTATCTCGCACTCGTCTCCGACGCCTCCCAGACCTGCGGTGTCGAGGAATTTGCACGGCAGACGGTGTTACGCCTTGCTGAGCGGGCTGATCAGCATGTGCTTGACGACGAAATACGCCGGCTCACGTCATCGCTTGCTGATGTGGACGCCGTCATCGTCAACTTTCCCGTTGTGGCCTGGAAGAAGAAGCTCACGCAGCCGATCGCGGCGGCACTTACGACCCGGCTGCATCGCAAACAGCTTGTCGTGGTACTGCACGAGTGGGACGCTCTGGACTGGAAGCGCCGCCTGGTGTTGGCTCCGGTGGTGATGCTCGCAACACAGATCTTGTTTTCAGCGCCTGAGGTGGCTGCCGAGTTTGCCAGAAGTCCACTGTCTGCCCTGTCAACCAGCCGGCGCGGGGTCATTCCCATCCCGCCGAATCTTGCTCTGCCGACTGTGCTGCATGACGGCTTGGTTGCCCGCACACTCGAGGAGCAGCGCAAGGCAGGGCGGCTCATCCTTGGGCAGTTCGGCTCGATCTATCCCAAGAAGCAATCGACGGCGGTTCTGGAGATTGCCGCGCGCCTGCTGGCACTCGGTCACGACGTCGGCGTCGTGTTCGTCGGATCGTTCATCCGCGGCACCGATAACGTGGAGCGCGATTTTTATGCGCTCGCAGACAAGCTTGGCATTTCGGGTCGGGTCACTGTAACCGGCTATGTTGCCAATGCAGAGGAACTCTTCGGCATCTTCAAGCACGTTGACGTGTTTTGCTATCTCTTCTCCGAGGGGCTGACAGCGCGTCGGGCAAGCGTGCTTGCGGCAAGCTTTTCGGGAAAGCCCCTCGTCGTCAACGCGCCGCGACAGCCTGACGCCGTCGCCCATCATGGGCTGTTTCGCAAGCTGATAGACGGCGGCGCGATACGTCTGGTCGACACACAAGCCGACGCAAATGCTATGGCCGCTGCCGCGTTGGAAGCGAGCCAAAGCCCTGTCGTATCGATTGACGCGAAAGCGGAAGTCGACGCCTTGTGGAATGCCGTCATCGACGCACTTGATGGCGAGAAGGTCATGCATTTGTGCGGTCCCGGCGCCGCGACGGACGCCGGGAATGGGAACAATGGCGCGCGATGATCGTTCTTTTCATCAGCGGCAGATGGGTTGCCGCCCGATGAAAGGACGTGATTAGAGATGGAAATGACGGAGGGCCGCCGGCTTGCGGAGGAATATCTGCGGCTCGGCGGGAAGAGACGCGTCAAGATCGACGATAACCAGCAGACGGTTCGCGCATGGGAGGCGGATCCGCCTGCCGCCGAGCAGTTCTGGCATGATCGCGTAGAGGGTTTGGAAGCACGCCGCCGGAAGGAAGTTGAGTTCTTCCTGCCGTCGATCAACTCCCCGTGACCGGGGAGAAGATGTGAAAGACGCCCTCATTTGCTGGCCCGGATGCTGGCCCGGACAATCGAGCCTGGCCTGGGTTAAACGTGTTGCGCGATGTCAGCGATGGGCACAATCCAAGTAGATCCGCTTCCATCTGCGCGCTCAGCGCGCAAGCCATCCGCCATCCACCGGCAGCACCGTCCCGTGGACATAGTCCGAGGCCTTTGACGCCAGAAACACGGCGGCACCTCCAAGATCTGCCGGATCTCCCCAGCGCCGTGCGGGAATGCGGGCAAGGATGCCGGCGCTGCGCTCAAGATCCTCGCGAAGTGCCACGGTATTGTTCGTGACGACATAGCCAGGGGCGATGGCGTTGACGTTGATGCCTTTGCCCGCCCACTCACAAGCCAGCAGGCGCGTCAATCCGGCTAGCCCGCTTTTTGCCGCCGTATAGGATGGAATGCGAATTCCGCCTTGGAACGACAGCAACGAGGCAATGTTGATGATCTTGCCGTTCCCTCTTTCCAGCATGTGCCGGGCAGCAGCCTGCGACAGGAAGAAGACGGTCTTCAGATTGACGTCCATGACTGCATCCCAGTCGGCTTCCGTGAAATCGATAGCGTCGGCACGCCGGATGATCCCGGCATTGTTGACGAGAATATCGAGCCTGCCGAATGTCGCCACTGTTTCGTCGACAATGGCCTTGACCGGTTCGATCGAACCAAGGTCTGCCTTGATCGCGTGAAACCGTGCACCAAGGGTTTGGACAGTCGCCTGCGTCTCGTCCATGGACGAGCGACCGACAGCGACAATCGAGGCGCCGGCACCTGCCAGCGCCACGGCAATGGCCTGACCGATGCCGGTGTTCGCGCCGGTGACGACGGCGACCTGCTCGGAAAGATCGAACATGGTCATAGGCACCTCATTTGAGGAATTCGGCGCGATGTGGCGTGAACGTATCGATCAGCCGACCCTTGGCAAGAGCCCTGACCCCGTGGACCAGGTCGGAAGGAACGATGAAGCTTCCTCCCTGGTGAAGCGTTTCGGTCCTGCCGTCGATCGTCACCTCGAAGCTGCCTTCCGCAACATAGCTTGCCTGGATGTGCGGATGAGAATGCAGAGCGCCGACGGCGTCCTTTTCGAAGACGACCTCGACCATCATCATTTCAGGCAGATAGGCCATGATGCGACGAGTGACGCCCGGCTCCGGGTTCTTCCACTCGGCACCGTTGCCCGATACGAAAAGATCACTCGCTGTCATACAGCCTCCTCACTTCAGATCTTCGATGGCGACGAGATCGACGTCGGTATAGTCGACATTATCGCCGGCCATTGCCCAGATGAATGTATAGTTCGATGTACCAACACCGGAATGGATCGACCAACCCGGTGACAGAATGGCCTCCTCATTCGCCACGATGAGGTGGCGCGTCTCGTCGGGCTCTCCCATCAGATGCACGACGCGGGCCCTGTCCGGCAGATCGAAATAGAGATAGGCCTCCATCCGCCGGTCGTGAACATGGCAGGGCATGGTGTTCCAGACGGAGCCCGCCGCAAGCGTCGTCATACCGACGACGAGCTGACAGGTCTTTGCGCCTTCGGGGTGAATGAATTGAAAGATCGAACGCTCGTTGCTCGTCGCCTGCGCACCGACATCGAGACGCTTGGCATCGGCGATGCCAATATGCCTGGTCGGGTGGCGCATATGGGCTGGCGCGCTCAGCAGATAGTATTTCGCCGGCTGTTCCGCGCAGGCAGACTCGAACGTGACCGAGGTGCCGAGCCCGGCATACACCATGTCGCGCGTCCCGACCAAGAAGCGCTCGCCATCGACCACGACGGCGCCGGCACCGCCAATGTTGACCGCGATCAGCTCGCGGCGCGCCAGAAGCGCGTCTGTTCCTGCCGGTTTGATCGTTTCCAATGCGAGCGCTTGCGAAGTCGGCATGGCACCGCCGACAATCATGCGGTCGTAGTTGGTGTAGTGAAGCTGGATGCGCCCAGCCACAAATAGCGGCGGCAGCAAGAAATTCTCGCGAAGTTCGCCAGTTCCAAAGCCGGCTGCGGTCTTCGGATCAATCGCGAAACGATTGGTGTCGTCGGTGTGACTCATGATGCCTCCCAGAGCCTTCAGCTGAAGTCATCATACATATTGATCACACTTCGGCAACACATCGTTCTCCATTCATCGGCCAACACATCATCCACATTCACCGACTGCAAAAAAATATTCAACATTTCCAATTCGATAGATCAAGACCCTGTTGTCATCATATTTGTATGATGATTTCGAGAATTGTTGCCTTTTTGCGCCGTTGGCGATATGGTTAAGCACCCTTCACGGAGACGACGATACTCTTGAACTCCATCCCTCCTCAGGTCGATCTCACTGCATCCCGACGGCAGAAGCTCTCCGAACGGATTGCCGCTTCCCTTCGCCAGGACTTCCTTTCAGGCCAGGTCTCCCTTGGCCAGAAGTTGCCGACAGAGACCCAGCTCGCCGGGACCTTCGATGTCAGCAGGACCGTCATTCGCGAGGCAGTCGCAGCCCTGGTGGCCGATGGATTGCTGGAAACCAGGCAGGGGGCAGGTATTTTCGTGATCGGCCATCAGACGTCCGGTCCGATCAAAATTCAGGACAGATCAAGCAACATATCGCACGCATTGAACGTGCTCGAAGTTCGCATCGCGCTTGAAACTGAAAGTGCAGCACTGGCCGCAACCCGCAGAAACGCGTCACAGGAAGCGCAAATCCAGGAGCGCTTTTTCGAATTCGATCGCCTCCTGCAGCTTGGCGAACCGACCGGCCAGGCTGACTTTGCTTTCCACCGATCCGTTGCCGAGGCGACCAACAACCCTTTCTATGTCGAGGTTCTCGATGCGCTCGGCGCGCGCACCATCCCGTGCGACGTAACGTCACCCTATGCAGCGGAAGACGTGCTCTCTTTCAGCTATCAGGCCGGACTACAGCGAGAACATCTTGCAATCCTCAATGCAATTTCTGCAGGCGACGCTGCTGGCGCGCGCGATGCCATGCGCGCTCATCTGTCGGCAAGCCAGGAACGATATCGCGAACGCCTGCGGGATCGGCGAACGCGATACCAAAGCGATATCGAAGCGACCTAACGGATAAAGACGCTCGAATGGCTCGGATTGACTGATGTCATCGTCCTCCTGGCCGGGCTCCGTTCCATTAAATGTGCCAATCGCTGCTCGCGCTGGCTGTGGTGGCGGCGTCCACCGGAGCGTCGCCAAGGGCATATGCCCTGATATAGTCGATATGCATTTCCGAACCATTCGCCAAGCCGTTCAACGGCGTTCCGGCGGAGCCGCCGACGGCAAGGTTGACCAGCATATACATGGGGTCGTGCATGTCCGCGGGCGTATCAGTTTGTGCCACTGCGACGTCATCGAAGTACCATGTGACATGATCTTCGTCCCACAGGACGCCATAATTGTGGAATCCGTCGGTGCTCGGCACCTTGACGGGAAAGGACGTCATCGTATGCGCTCCGTTATGGTCGCTGTGTACCGTGACATTGACCGTGTTGGGGTCCTGCCCGCGCATCTCAACAACATCGAGTTCAGGCGGCCAGGACCCGTCCTCCGGAAGCAGCCAGAACGCCGGCCAGACGCCCTGCTGTGAAGGCATATCGGCGCGGATTTCGAAATAGCCATAGGTCTGGGCAAAGGAGGAATGGGTGTTCAGAAGTCCTGATGTGTAGTCGTAGCCGTCGATCTGCGCCTGGATTGCCTGCGAGGCAGGTTCGGCCGAGATCGTCAGCACGCCATTGTTCACCGAGAACGGATTTGCCGCTGCCGTCGGCGCGTAGGACGGATTGATGTACCACTGCAGCTCGCCGTTTCCGGTCAATGAGCTACCGCGTTCCGGAGCCCACCAGAACTTCGCATCCCATGTGCCCTGATCTCCGCTTCGCAGAGACAGGCTGTTGAACTCGTCATCGAAGGTCAACGCCAGATGTGAGCGGTCGAGCGTCAACTGGAATTGGCTGGCCTGCAGATCGGAGGCATCGGTATTGGCAAAAACGAGGCTCTCGCCACCGCCGAGATCGAGCCGCAGATTGGCGCCCTCCTGCGTGGTATGAGCTAGAACCTGTTGGAAGGACGAAAGCCCATAGCTGTTCAGCCGCACGGTATCGTCGCTGCTGAAATCAACGATCAGGTCGCTGCCGTTGCCCCGGGAGAAGATGAATGTATCGGCCCCACCTCCGCCGATCAGCACGTCATTGCCCGCGGCGCCATCGAGCGTCTGGCTGCCCGAGGCTCCGGAGATGATGTTGTCCTGCGCATTGCCGAAAGCATAGCGCCCGTTGCCGGTGACGGTCAGGTTCTCGAAATTCTCAGGCAGCGTGTAGCTCATCCAGGTGTTGATCGTGTCGATCCCTGCTCCAGGCGCCTCCGCCGCGCGATTTATGCTGGAATAGAGATAATAGATGTCATCGCCAGTGCCGCCGTGCATGGTCACATTGACGGAACTGTCACCCCATATTGAATCGTTGCCGGAGGTTCCGTTCAGCACTGGGCCGGAACCGGTCGCGGAAAACCATGCAGTCGAGGCGCCACTGTAGTACAGCGGTTGGCCGACGGCGTTTTGTATCGACTTTGCCATTATCAACTCCTTCGGGTTTTGATATGTCTCAAGGGTCTTGCTCCTCCCATGGCTGCAACTATTCCTCCCGAAATGCACGGGCCAGCTGGTCCGTGAACGGCTTTGCGAGATAACCGAGTGCTGTGCGCTCGCCGGTCTCGATAAAGGCTTCGACGGGCATTCCAGCAACCGGTGCCAACGCGCCAAGCCTCTGCCATTCGGTTTCAGGCACTGCGACCCGAAGCGTGTAATAGGATTGACCGGAATGTGTGTCCGTCGTCAGGTCAGCGGAGATGGACGCAACGCGTCCCCTCAGTTCCGGCGTCGTCCTGTAACTGAACGCGGAGAACCGCAGGCTGACATCCTTGCCAACAGCGACCTGGTCGACATCCTGAGGCGACAGCTTCAGTTCGGGCGTGAGCACATCGTGATCAGGCACGATCTGCATGATGGCCTCGCCGGGCGAAATCACGGCCCCCGCTGCATGGACGGCGAGCTGGTGAACGATACCGTCTTGCGGCGCTCTGAGGTCGACGTGTCGCAGCTCATCTTCTATCGCAATGCGGCGCTCGGCATATTCGCCGCTGTCGCCCTCGGCCTGTCTGAGCTGCTCGGATACCTCACTTTTATGATCGTCCCCCACCTGGATAATCTGCAGCTCTGTTTCGGCGATCTTGCCCTTGCTTTCGGCAGTCGAGGCAACGAGGCTGCCGAGCTCTCCCGTCAAATCGGCCGCATCACGCTGCAAGGCGTAGACCCGTGTTGCCGGAATGGCTCCCTGTCGAAGCAGCGGCTCAAGGCTTGCGAGTTCCTTGTCGATGATGCCGATCGCTCGGCGTTTGCCGTCCTGCTGGGCCGCCAGACCTTCGGCCTGCTGTTCGAGCTGGCGTACGCGCTCGCGCAGTTGCGCCGTGCGTCCGCGAAGCGATGCGCGGCGGTCATCGAACAATCGCTGCTCGGCGCTCACGAGGGCGGCAGCCTGAGCGGCATCGTTGCCGCTGACGACCGCCGGAAAAGCGATGGTATCATGGCCGTCGCGCTCTGCTGCAAGCCTGGCGGATCGCGCCGCAAGCTCTCTTAGCCGTCGCGATATGATCGCAAGGTTCGCCTTCGTCTGCGTGTCATCGAGATGGACGAGGATCTGGCCAGCCGTGACGCGATCACCGTTGCGGACGAAGACCTGCCCCACGGTACCGCCCTTCTGGTGCTGCACCGGCTTGACATAGCTGTCGACGACAAGTGTTCCCTGCGCGATGACTGCGCCGTTTATGCGGATCGCCGAGGCAAGCCCGCCAAGCACGCCGACAAGGAGGATGCCGGTTGCCAGAGCGAGCAAGGTGAGGCGGCGGATTGCCCGTTCTGTCGATGTCACGGCTGCTCTGATCATGACGACATCTCCCCGCCGGCACGCAGCAGTCGGACGAAGGAGCCGGTGGCAGCGGCTGGCTTTGGCCCGGTCCTTAAAACATCGCCCTTGGCACCGAACGCCTTGGCGCGGCCACCTTCGAGTACCAGCACCTTGTCGACGCCAGACAGCACACTTGACCGGTGGGCAATGACGAGCACCACCCCCTGGCGCGATCGAACACCATCGATCGCCTGCGCCAGCGCCAATTCGCCCTCGACGTCGAGATTGGAATTCGGCTCATCCAGCACGACGAGGAACGGATCGGCGTAGAGTGCCCTTGCCAACCCGATGCGCTGCCGCTGGCCTGCGGACAGGGCCCTGCCCTGCTCGCCGATCCGTGTATCGAACCCTTCAGCGAAGCCGACGATCATGTCGTAGACACCCGCGGCTTTAGCGGCAGCGATGATCAGCGCCGAAGAGGCCTCGGGGTCGAAGCGGGCGATGTTTTCGGCAATCGTCCCGTCGAACAACGAGACGTCCTGCGGCAGGTAACCGATATGGCGGCCGCGCGCCTCCGGCGCCCATTGGGACAGCGACGCACCGTCCAGCCTGATATCTCCGCCAAAGGCTGGCCATAGCCCCACGATAGCGCGCGCCAGCGAAGACTTGCCCGAGGCGCTTGGGCCGACGACACCAACTGCCTCGCCCGCTCTCATCTCGAAAGACAGTCCGCGAATGATCGGCATTTTCGAGCCTGGCGCCCCGAGATGCAGGTTTTCCACCGTCAGTGATTGTCGCGGCGCCGGCAGCGCGACGTCGTGGCGCGTGTCTTCCGTGAGCCGGACGTCCCGGTCGAGCCGCGACCAGGCCTGTCGCGCTGCTGCAAATCCTCGCCAGTGTGCGATGGCAAGCTCGATCGGTGCGAGAGCGCGGCTGACGAGAATGGAGCTGGCAATCATGATGCCGCCGGTGGCTTCCTGGCGAATGACCAATATCGCACCAACCGCCAGCACCGCGGACTGCAGCAGCATGCGCGCGGACCGCGATAGCGTCGACAGCGAGTTGACGAGAGTGGCCGTGCGCAAGTGACTGTCGAGGTGGCGCTGGTTGATCTCAGCCCATCGCGCCGAAAGCATTGCCGCAAAGCCCATTGCGACGACGACTTCCGAATTGCGCCTCGCTGTTTCGGCAAATGCCATCCGTTCTTGAAGGATCGCGACCGTCTGTCTTGTCGGTTCGCGCGACCTGAGCTCGGCAAGCAACGCCAGCCCCGTCAATATCAGGGCGCCAGCTGTGGCCGTTAAGCCAATCCAGCTGTGAAAAAGGAAACACAGCGCAAGATAGAACGGCATCCAGGGCAGATCGAACAATGCCGACGGACCCGGGCCGGACAGGAAGCCACGCACTGTGTCAATATCACGGATTGTCTGCAGCCCATCTCCCGGCGAGGGCTTGCGCGATGCCGACAAGGCGACGGAAAGAAAAGCACGCCCTGAGAAACGCTCGTCAACAGCCCGTCCGACCCGACCGAGCAGCAGCGACCGCGTTAGATCAAGCAGCCACTGGAAGGCGAAGAGAGCAACAACGATGACGGCCAAACCGAAAAGCGTCGGCAGGCTGCGGCTCGGAATGACACGGTCATAGACCTGAAGCATGAAGAACGAACCAGTGAGCGCAAGCACGTTGACGAGGCAACTGGTCACGCCAAGACCCAGAGCGGCGACGCGCAATGACGAAAAAAGGCCAAGCAGAGGTCGCGGCTGTGGAAGGGATTTGACTTCAGACAACTGGGCTCCTTGTGGTCTTAGCGCAGGCGCACCGTTGCCGAAGCGCCGGTGGCCCGAGACATCGAGATAGTTTGCCTAGACTGAGCCAAAAGGGATTGGATGACGACTGCAAAGGGTGGAATCTGTTCCATTGAGCACTAACACACCAAACCAAGCGTTAAGCGCGAAGTCGTAGTCCAGTTACGTCGTCAAACGACTGTCTTCATTCGAGCGCGACAGCGCGATTGCCGGCCAATCTACTAATACGGATGAGCGCATTTCAGGAATTATAAAAAATGCTGGTTGCATTTGCGCTTGGATTTGCGTTTCAGTCTGCGACCTCAAAGGCAGCGCAAGTCTCGTCGAGCGCGGTCCCGTTCATTTGATCTGCGCCGTGCAGCTGATCGGCAAGGAAGAGGCGCTAGCACCGAATGATTGGACAAGTTCCCAGCATTGGATCAAGTATCGCGCTGTATCCCGAAATCTTTGACCAGCAAACGCGCCGCAGGCGTATGGCTAAGAACTTTGCTCAACGCCCGGAGCCGACAATTGGCATCGCTTTGTGAGGTTAGCGAACATCACGCCCTCCAAATGACCGAAACGCGGAAAAGCACTTGAGTATGGCTCCACCGTCAGAACCACGGGTGCCACAATGCCGCCATAGATTTCGAGGCTATCTTTCTTGCAAAACAAGCGGATAGCGGAAATGAAATTCCTGGCTCTATTTGCTACAGCGCTTTTGCTTATCGTCTTTCAGGCGAAGGCTCAGATTTACGGACCGTATGACGACTACGGCGACTACGACTATTATGACCCGTATGGACCATATGGACCGCCGCCGATTTACGACGAGCCAATGCCAGAACGCCAACCACGGATGAGGAGTGGAAGGGGGACAATTGTCATCGCCACGCGGGAGCACACGCTCGTTTATACGACGCCCTGGGGTCAGCAGCTGGCCTATCCGATTGCTGTCGGGCGCGCCGGGAAACGATGGTACGGCACCACACACGTCACGTCGAAGCGCAAGCATCCTGAGTGGCGACCAACGGCTGGCATGCGCCATAAGAATCCCAAGCTGCCGGCCGTCGTGAAGCCGGGCCCGTCCAACCCACTTGGTACGCGGGCCATTTATCTTGCCGACGGCCTATTGCGCATCCATGGCACCAATGATCCCTCTTCTATTGGCACCAATGCATCGAGCGGTTGCTTTCGCATGTACCGAGAGGATGTCGAGGAACTCTACGACATGGTCGGACCGGGAACGCGTGTGATCATCCGGCGGTGACTCGAGGGCAAGGACACCCCTGATCCCTCAAGGTCCAGGACAGCCGCTTTTGGAGCTCGATTGGCAAAGCAAAACCCAGCAAAGCGATCCCGCCGTTGCACGCAACGCGCCAACCTCAATCCGGCGTTTTGTCATCAAAGCTTCATCGTTCTCCACCCTCGCTCCTCGAAGGTTTTCAGGCCTGATCGTCCATCAGAAGCCGTTCCAAACCGACCGGGTCATCCGTCGTGATCTGGTCAGCTTTCAGCTCCAATAGGCGTTTGACACCCGGTAAGGCAGACGGCACGGCCGAGTTGATGGTATAGGCGTCGACGACCCGTCCGGCCTCGTGAAACGCGCCAATCAGGTCATAGCCTGCCTGATCGGCACAGAGCACCAAACGGCGATCGAGATAGATCATCTGCGCGCGTGGCACTGCGCGCAACGTACCGGCAACAAAGCCCGCGAAATCGCGGGTTTCCATCAGCCGCTCCATGGCGCCATCGTGGCACGGGTCGTAGCCGATTGCCATCTCGGGCACAGCCTGCGAGAGCCGCTCGACGGCAGCCGAGTCGCCGCCTGAAAGAATAACCGAACCCACAACAGGGGAAATGGCAGCCGCGAATGCGGCGATGTCTTCGTCGGAAATGGCATCTGCGTTTTCTTTCAGGTCAAGCTGCAGGCCAGCTCTGGGATGTCGGCTGATTTGACCGAGCAGTTGCGCAAGATCCTCAAGCATCATCACCTTGTGCCCACTCGGCGCCCCGAAAGGGTCGCGAAGATAAAGACCTCGCAAATAGGCCTCGGATGCCTCGCGAACCGGACCGGAACCGGTTGTCGCGGCATCAAGCATCTCATCATGCAGTACAGCGAAGCCGTCACCGGCAAAGCGCACGAGATCGATCTCCACGCTGGCGCCGAGTTCCATGCCATCGACGATACGTTCGCCCGTGAAGGAAATGTCGCCGGCAAAGCGGTGTCCTCGGTGCCACTTCAGCCAGGTGCGATGCCCGGCGCTTTCAATCGCAATTCCGCGGTCCTCAAGCATGCCCAAACACCCGATTGTTCTGTCGTGCCGCTATCGCACCGGACTCGTGAATGAGCCGGTTGTCCCAGAACGCCCTGAAGGCAGAGGCTACCGGCTCCACTGACGCGCCCTTCGCCAAGGCGCTGTTGCTTGATGTCATTGCTTTCACCCTCGTTGCGTCGGCAAGATCAACCTCGACGATCGTATGGGTACCAAAATCGATGCTGCGATGAACGATGCCGCCACCCATCCCCTTCGCCGCGACAAGCGACAGCGCTTCCGGTCGAACGGCAAGCACCACGTCCCCGTCTGCGACCGGAACGGAAAGCGCAAAGGCTGCATGCCGGCTGACACCACCCCTCACAGTCGTTCGAATGAAGTTCATCGAGCCGATGAAGCCGGCGACGAATTCGATCTCTGGCTCGCCGTAGATGCGATCGCGCGGCGCGATCTGTTCGGTGCAGCCATCGCGCATCACGACGATCCGGTCGTCGAGCGCCAGCGCTTCATCGACGTAGCACTCTGACGGATGGCGTTTAGAAATTGTCATTCAGCGCACTGTCTTGCCTTGCCCGTTTTGGCGATCGTGCGCTCTCAAGGGACTTTCCTTCTTGGTCGGTTTCGGGATCGCCCACGTGAAAGAACTGATCTACCAAGCCGAATACCCAAAGCATGGCGGCATAGACGGCGATGCTCGTGGATGCCTTCCCTTTTTCAGCAGCAGACACCACATGTCTGTCGGCGCCAATTTTGTCGGCCACCTCCTGCAACGTCATATTCCTCCGAATACGCGCGGTTCTTAGATTTGCGCCGAGCGTCGTCAACGATTGCTCAACGGCATAAGGCGGAGCCATGGTCACCGTGCTTCTACGGGTCATGGTGCATTAATCCTCCCTTATCCGACCTAATGGTAATTAAAAGCACCATAGCACTTCCTCAAACACTGTCATGGTAGTTTAAAGCGCCTCTATCTCGTTTAATGGTGACGTTATCTACCATCGCGCTTCTGAAAATCTTTGACCATATCAGGTGCCAACTCCGCAGCCGAAAATGAACGCCCTCTGGGAAGATCGTTGATTTGCACGGAGAACGTCCTTGACTAGATGCTCTCTCCTTTGAGTGACGTTGCAGCAAACATCACTTTGGCACACTGCGATGCCGTCGGGAGGTGGCGTCCACTCCATTGGTTCTCAATGCAAATCAACAGTCAGCAGGCCTAGACGTGCGATTCCGAGATTTCGTCTGGCTCGGCCTCGGCCAACATGCCGCGATAGATTCCGGGAATGGATCCCTCGATTGGCACGGCACCGACGCTCCGGCGGTAGAAATCCATGGGTCCAGCACCCCCGATGACGCCATAAGCGTAGCCCTGCGCATACATGTCGAGGAGCGTCGTCAGGAGTAACGCATGGCCCGCACCTTGGCCGCGGGCTGCGCTATCGACGCCAGTTGGCCCGAAGAAGCCCTTTGCCGTCGCCTCGTGGCAGGCAAAACCGATCAGCGTGCCATTCTGGATGGCGACGAAGCATGTCGGCGGCTGCCGCATGACGGCAGCCGTGGCCTCGGACGACCATCCGACACCGAAGCGCGGGGTAATCCAGTCGGTCAAGGCCTTCAGCTCCGGCGGCAGAACGCGACGGATGGTGATGCCTTGGCGTTCCATTCTCGCATCAAGGGCGGCGTCCGGCTTGAGATCGTAGAGCTTGACGAGCATATCCATGATTTCGTTCCTTTCGATCTTCAGCCCTTGACGGCACCGGCGGTCAGCCCGGCGACGATGCGCCGCTGGAAAACGAGCACGACTGCGATCAGCGGCAGTGTCACGGTGACGGACGCTGCCATGATCTGTCCAAAAGGATATTCATAACGGTTGGTGCCCGCGATTAAGCCGATCGCCACCGGCACCGTGCGGTTTTCGTCCGTCAAGGTAAACGTGAGGGCAAAGAGGAATTCATTCCAGGCGAGGATAAAGGCGAGGATGCCGGTACTTGCGAGCGACGGTCCCATCAGTGGAAGCAATATCTTCAGAAGAATGCGCAGATGCGAGCAGCCGTCGACAATCGCTGCCTCCTCCAGTTCGCGTGGAAACTCGCGGATAAAGGTGGTGAGGATCCAGGTCGTAAACGGCACGGTCGACAGCAAATATGTCAGCACGAGCGCGCTTGGCCGGTTGAAGAGCCCGAGCCAGTTGATGAGCTCGAACATCCCCGAAAGCACGACCACCTGGGGAAAGATCGAGATCATCAAGATGACCATCAGCACCGCCCGGCGCTGCGGGAAGTCGATCCGCCCGAGCGCGTAGGCTGCGCTGACGCCAATCACCAGAGACAGGAAGGTCGTCGCAACCGCCACATAGGCGGAATTCAGCAGCGAACTCATAAAGACCGGATTGTCGATCAACTGCCGATAATAGGTGAAATCGAGTGCCGGCAGGAGAACGGACCGGTAAAGCGCTGCCCCCTGCTTCGTCGATGAAACGAAGGCCCAGTAATAGGGAAACAGCGTGTAGATGAGGACAAGGAACAGCGCGAATATCTGCAAACCGCGCAGTACGCGGCGCCGCAGCCTGTAATAGGCGCTGGATTTGCGGACCGGGAGGGGAAGCGCCAGATCGGTCATTGTCAATGCCCCGCCGCCTTATCGAGCCGCAATGCACCGATGATGATGATCGCCACCAGAGCCACCAGCAGGAAGACCCAAGTCGAGGCAGACGAGCCGACTCCGAGTTCCTGGAAGCTGATCAGCCGGTCGCGGGCATAGATGGATACTGTCATGACCTTTTCGTTGCTGCCGGCAAGCACATAGGAAAGGTCGAACATGCGTAGCGCATCGAGTGTGCGAAACAGGACCGCAACACCGATCGCAGGCCTCAGCATCGGAAGGGTGATGGACCAGAATCGCTTCCAGGCTGGAATGCCATCAACTTCGGCGGCCTCGAAGATCTCCTGGGAAATCATCTGCAGACCCGCGAGGATCAGCAGCACCATGAACGGGGTCGTCATCCAAACGTCGATAAAGATCACCACCCCCATAATAAGCGAACTGCTCGCCGTCCAGGCCACACCATGATCTATGAAGCCAAGTGCCACCAGGATCTTGTTGATGACGCCGAACTGGTCATTCAGCATCCATTCCCAGATTCTGGTAGCAACGACCACAGGGATGGCCCAGGGCACCAGGATCGCGGCGCGGGCAAGTCCACGGCCGGGGATGGCCTCGTTGATCAGGAGCGCGATCGCAAGGCCCAGCACCGTCTCGATCGCAACCGAAACAACGGTGAAGATCAGTGTATTCCTGACGGCGAGCCACCAGCTGTGGTCGTTGAAGACCTCGATGAAATTGTCGAGGCCGACCATTGAATAGACGCTGGGATCGTCGAGATAAGCGTCGGTAAAGGCAAAGAAGAATGTCCGTCCCAGCGGCCAAACGGCGACCACCAGCATGGCGATGATGACTGGCAAAAGGAAGAGCCAGGCGGCACGGTGATCGCGGCGGGCGAGGCGCGCGCTCATCGTATCGCTCTCCTAAACCCTGGCGGTTCCGCCGTCTGGCCAAGTCGCCTACCGTCGGCGGCAAAGAGAAATACCGCCTGATCATCGAAGGAAAGCGCGACCGGCTGGCCGATTGTCTCCGCAGCCGGAGCTGCCGCGAGGCGGATGACCCAGAGCGCCTCACCGGCGATCCGGCAATAGGCGAAGTGTTCGTGACCCAGGTCCTCGACGCGTTCGAGCACGCAGTCGAGACGGCCCTTTCCGGTTGGCACGATGCGCACGGCCTCCGGCCGGACGCCGATCTCGGCAATCGGTTCTCCATCGCCAGCCTTCGGCGACAGCGACAGGCCGCCTTGACCGATGACGCTTGCGCTATTGTCGCCTGTCTGCGTCGCGATCGGGAGAAAGTTCATGCGAGGGCTGCCGATAAAGCCGGCGACGAAACGATTGTCGGGCCGATGATAGAGCTCCGAGGGCGTGCCGATCTGCTCGATCCGGCCATGATTGAGGACGACGATCCGGTCGGCAAGCGTCATCGCCTCGGCTTGGTCGTGCGTGACATAGATCATCGTCGTCTGGAGATCGCCATGCAGCTTGGCGATCTCCATCCGCATTTCCATTCTGAGGTCCGCATCCAGATTGGAAAGCGGCTCGTCGAAGAGAAAGATATCGGGCTGCCGGACCAGCGCCCGGCCGATGGCGACGCGTTGGCGCTGGCCTCCCGACAACTCCCGCGGTCGCCGATCAAGAAGATGGTCGACCTTCAGCATGCGGGCGACCGATTGCACCTTCTGCGCAATTGCGTCGCGGCGGATGCCCATCGTTTCCAGCGCAAAGCCGATATTCCGGGCGACGCTCATATGTGGGTAGAGCGCATAGGATTGAAAGACAAAGGCAACGCCACGCTTCGAGGCTGGGACGTCGGTTACGTCGTCGCCGCCAATCCTGACCGTTCCAGAGGATGCGGAGATCAGCCCCGCCACGATGCGAAGGAGCGTTGACTTCCCGCATCCGGATGGGCCGACGAAGACGATGAACTCGCCATCGTCGATCTTCAGATCCACATTATGAATGACACTCTGTGTTCCGAAACTCTTCGAAACAGACTCCATCGAAACCGATGCCATTTTTCACCTTGGCTTGCGCATAGGGGCACGGCCGGCGCAGCGCCGGCAGCGAAAAACGAGGGAGCCTTGAGGTCGCAGCCCCCTCGCCTTGCCATCAGCGGCTCTCTTTGAGCTTTTCCAGGCGTTTTGACAGCGACGCAAAGCCCTCCTTCGGGTCGCCGCTGCCCGATAGCATGTCGTGGGTGGAGCGATAGAAGGCTTGTGAGACGCGGTTGTAACTGGTTCCGGTGTAGCCTGACGGACGTACGGCGCTATCGGCAAAAGCCTGCTGGTTGTCCTTCAGGAAGGGGATCTTTTCCAATACGTCCGGGTCACTGTAGAGCGACTGGATGGAGGGGTTGAGGGTAGCCTCGACAGCGCGCATCTTCTGCATGTCCGTGCCGGTGATGAAGTTCACGAAGTCGGCTGCGACTTGCGGCTTGGCGCTGTATTTCGAGACGCCGTAATACATCGGCCCGAGGCAGCCGCTGGACTTCTGCCCGTCCTTGCCGACCGGAAGCGGCATGACGCCGACCTTGTCGATGACCGAGCTGCCTTCCTTGTGGGAGGTGCCCCAGACATAGGGCCAGTTGCGGTGGAATACGGCATCGCCGGATTCGAAAACGGCGCGTGATGCCTCTTCGTCATAGTTCAACACGCCTTCCGGGCTGATCGAACCGATCCACCCCTTCGCCTTTTCGATGGCTTCGGCGGCCTGCGGGTTGTCGATCGTCACCTTGCCGTCATCGGCGATAATGGTCCCACCGCCATTCGATGCGATCAGCTCGATTGCGTCGCAGGTCAGGCCTTCATAGCTCTTCGCCTGCCAGGCATAGCCCCACATCTTGTCATTGCCGGCAGCCCGCTCCTTTTCCTGAATTTCCTTTGCCGTGGCGGCAAGCTCGTCCCAGGTCTTCGGCGGCTGCTTGCCGTATTTCTCCAGAAGGTCCTTGCGATAGAACATCAGGCCGACGTCCATATAAGCGGGCATGGCGACGAGATTGCCGTCGAGCTTTGCGGCATTCAACGTCGAGGCGAAATGCTTGTCCTGGTCGGCCTGCGGGACCATCGATTTCAGATCCAGGAGGTTCGCCTTGAACATCCCGAGCCAGATTACGTCGAGGAACAGAACGTCGATGTCCTTCGACTTTGCCGCCAGCAGTTGCTGATAGATCGGGATCGCATCGTCCAGCAGAGCCGGCATCTTGTTGATCTTCGCTTCATTGCCGGTCTTCGCCTTCCAGGCGTCGGCGACCTTGGTGCAAAGTTCGAATTCAGTGGGTGCGCAGAAGACGGAGATGGTTTCCGCATGTGCCGCACCAGCCCACAGGCCGGCATAGACTGCAGCCGCAGCGAGGCATTTCTTCAACATGAGCTGTTCCTTGTCTTTATCACACTTGCATTGTGGGGAACTCTGTGGCTCCTGAACCCAATAGGACTGGTTATGACCAGTCATGTCAACTGGACTCTGCTTCGATTGCAAGCAAAGATGCAAAGTCGGATAAATCAGTGTCGAGGCGGAGAGCGTAGCGTGACGACGCGTCAGCGGGAAAGAGCGACGGAAAGGCATGCGGCAATTGATCGGGCCGACCCTCGCCCGCTCCACCAGCAGGTCTATGAAGATCTGCTGGCATCGATCCGCGATGGGAAAGTGCCGTTACGCGGCAAGCTGCCGTCAGAGCGCGAACTCGTTTCGCTTTACGATGTCAGTCGCATCACCGTGCGGCATGCCGTTCGCGAGCTGATACGCCAGGGCGTTGTTCGCAGCCAGCCGGGCAAGGGCTTGTATGTGGCGGAAAATGGCAAAGGATTTGAACTCGAGGTTCTGCGAAGCTTTACGAGTACGGCGCTAGCAAGTGGCCGTGTGCCAGGACATCGCCTTCTCAGGCTGGAAGTGGTGAAAGCATCCCTCGAGATCAGTCGGCCGCTGTTTCTTGCGCCAGCATCAAATGTGATCGTGCTGTCTCGTCTGCGCTTGTTGGACGGCGTGCCGGTCGTCCTGCAGACCGACTGGGTACCGGCTTCCCGCGCGCCGGGCTTGACAGACCTGGACTGGTCGGTCGCAAACCGTTCGCTTTATGCCGAATTGCGAGAAATCTACGGGATCCAGCCTCGGCGTGGACAAACGACGTTGAGCGCGCGTTTGGCGAGTGAAAGTGAAGCTGAGATGCTGGAGCTTCCTCGGCCGGCCGCCGTACTCACTGTCGACCAGATCGCCTTCGACGAGCGCGACCGGCCAATCAACATGACGGCACTTGTCCATCATCCCGACCGTTACCCACTGACGCTGCTGCAGTCGGCGACGGGCGACTTCCGCGAATATTAACAGGGCTATCGATGCGTGTCCGGCGCTGACTATGACGCGGCCGCAGCAAGGAACGACGCAGAAAACCGGGCCAGTGGCTGCAAAGTCAAGCGAGCCTCTCGATTTCCAAAGCAAGCCGCCGCGAGATGGCAGGTTATGTCAGGGAGGAGGACCGCCCGGCAAGACTGGAGAAGTCGGCACACTCTTGAAGGAGCGGGGCCGGACGGTTGTCTTTGAAACTTGAAGCCGGCCTCTTTGTTCCGTCGATCTAAAAAGAGTTTAAAAACGGCCCGTTCGATGTCGAAAACGCCGCTCGAACGCAGGTCGACGAACTATTTTCTCGGAATACCGCGCGCAGGAACGTTGCCGGGTCGGCGCACACTCCTGTTTAAGAAAACGTGGGAATTCATTGTTTTTGCTGATGAGCGCTTTCAGCTAGTGCAGCGACACATAGTGGCATTTGCGATGGCTTCAAGCTCGGTGATCCTCACCAGAAGAGCCGCAGCTTAGACGCGGCGGGCGAGACCGTCGGAAGGGTGAGGAAGAGACAGACTATCGCCCCAGGATTGCAGATAATCCTTAAAAAAATCGATTGGAACTTCAAGCGTTTCCTCTCGTTTCCTGTTCGCGGAGGTGAAGCGCCATGCCCGTCGGTTCACGCGAATGGATCAACGAACACGATCATCGTGCGGCGTCCGATCTCCTCAAGGCCGTCAAGATCGCCTTCAAGGCCCACTCTGGACAAACCGACAAGGCAGGTGAGCCGTATTTTTCCCATTGCAAGCGCGTTGCCGACGCTGTCGAAGGAGATGACGAACGCATTGTCGGCTTCCTGCATGATGTTGTGGAAAAAGGAGACGGTTGGCCCCTCGAGCGACTGGCACAGGCTGGCTTCAGCACAGAAATTGTTCAAGCCGTCGATGCGCTGACACGACGCCCCGAAGAGACAGATCAAGAATTTGTCACGCGCGCTGCCGAAAACAGGCTTGCGCGTTCCATCAAGGTTGCCGACCTCAGAGACAATCTCGCGCAGGCCCAAAAGGTGGGTGCCGACACTTCCAAGTATGAGGAAGGTCTTCAAATCATCGAGATCATGGAGGCGGATCCGAACGTCGCCGGAACAGGTCGTTCCTGAACGAGTTCCTTCGTCATAACATGGAGGAATTCCCCATGATCGAACAAACCAACCCCGCACCCCGGTGCAACCCAGAGCAGAAGCAAGCCGATCAGCGCGACCGTTCGCCAGATCCTTTTCGAGCCCTTTCCGGTCTCGATTGCGATTGGCACGGTATCAATGTGACGCACGGATCCGCAGGAGACTGAAAAGGTAAAGGCTGGATCCCTCTCGCAAAGGCGCTGGCGGTCACTGGCGTTTCCACTCGTTTATGCCGTCCGCAGTCGGTCGTGCGGATCGGCGAGCGTTTATCCGGGCCATCGCTCTCTCGAACCGTTGATCCAAGAAAGCTTGATCGTCCCGAACCTCCATTCATCAGACCCTGGCTTTGAGGTCGTGAGACGTCGCCTGGCGGCCCAAAGTTCGCCCTATGATCAGGACGAGAAGCGCAGCTGCGGCCAGGCAGACAGCGAGGAAAAACATCGGCGCGATTGTGCTACCCGTTGCGTCTTTGATCCAGGGCACGACGTTCTGCGCTACGAACCCTCCGAGATTCCCCACCGAGTTGATAGCAGCCAATCCCGCTGCTGCTCCCGCCCCGCGAAGGAAGCGCGACGGCAGGCTCCAAAACACTGGCTGCCCAGCAAAGATTCCGGCTGCCGCCAAACATAGAAGCAGAAATTGCACGACATGGTTCGGGATAACTGCGGACAGCAAAAGGCACACGGCGCCCACAAGTGCCGGGATGACAATATAGGGCGTCTTCGATGCTGCACGGTCAGCTGCGGATGGCACGACATAAAGAGCAATGGCGACCAGAACCCAAGGAATGATATTTAGGAGGCCATTTGTCGTGTTGCTGACGCCAAAGCCCTTTACAATGGTTGGGAGCCAGTAGCTCAGACCATAGGCTGCGAGGGGAAACCCGACGTAGCAGAGCGACATCAACAACACATGCGGATTGATCAGCGCCTTGAATCCGTCGCCAGCAGACGCCTCCATGCCGGAATTCTCTCGTGCGAGACGATCTTTCAGCCAAGCCTGTTCCTCAGCCGTGAGGAACTTCGCGTCCGCGGGTCTGTCGGCCAAGTAAAATAGAGTGACAACGCCTGCGATGACCGCCGGTATTCCCGTTGCGATGAAGACCCATTGCCATCCCGCAATCCCGTACAGTCCGTCCAGATCCAGCAGCACGCCTCCCAAAGGAGCGCCAACTGCATTGGCGATCGCACTGAAGATCATAAACAATCCGACCATTGTGCCGCGATAGGCAGAGGGGTACCAAAGCGTCAGAAGATAAAGCACGCCGGGAAAGAAGCCGGCCTCACAGGCGCCCAGCAAGAAGCGAAGAATGTAGAACATCGTAGCGTTCTGCGTATAGGCGAGCGCGATCGTGACCGCGCCCCAGGAAATGAGAATGCGGGCAAACCACTTGCTGGCGCCAAATTTGTCGAGAAGCAGATTGCTCGGGACCTCAAATATGAAATATCCGACGAAGAATAGAGAAGCCCCCAGCCCATAGGCGTATTCGGTCATTCCAAGCGCCCCGACCATATCAAGCTTGGCGAAGCTCACATTCTGGCGGTCGATGTAGGCGATCAAATATAAAACGCCGAGAAACGGCATGAGCCGCCAGGTGATTTTCGAAATAAGTTGTTTCTCCACAATCACGCAGTTTTCTCCCTTTCCAAAGAGCGACATAGCCAAGATAGAGCGCTGGCGCGTATATCAACCAAAAAGCGTGGGGAGTTGGCGCGACAATCCGATACGCAGGCGCTCCTATACCAAAGGACGGCGTTGCGTGACGGCGCGGCTTCGGAGGCGAAGCCGGCATTCCAGAGCTGATTGGGATGATCGTTTGTCTTGGATGACCGGCCGCGACCCGATCGGATCACGGTTTGAGCCAGCTGTTTTGCGACGTATCTGGTTCTCCGGCGCCATGTTTGACACGGGGGGTGCCGTTCTCGCCTGTTTGCTACCAGCGCTTCCTTGGGTTCGCCACGAATCTGCACGCGATGCTAGTTCTGTAGGATGTGCCGTCGTGTGAGCTCCGCAAACAGCGCTCCGTCCCTGTTTTCGATCGCATCGATCATCATGTGATGCTCCCGCCCGGATTGCTCAACGCGTGCGCGCGTTCGCCATTGCGAGACCGGGGCCGAAGAGGTCCGCTGGCGGATCTCCGTTACGAGGTCGACCAGCTCAAAATTGCCGCTCAGCATCAGCAGCTGACGATGGAAGGCAAGATTTGCCTCATAGAGTTCCAACATCGTTCCGTTCAGCGTCGCCTCATCGAAATGTTCCGCAAGTTTGCGAAGGGCACGGACATCATCTGCGGATGCATTTTGAACGATCCTTCCGGCAACCGCGGTTTCGAGAATAACGCGGATCTCGCTAACTTCTCTCGCCCGGCGTCCGTCTGGCTCATAGACATGATAACCACGGTTTGGCACATGCTCGACCAGCCGCTTTTGAGCGAGGCGGTCGAGTGCGCGACGCACGTCTGGGCGGGTACAGTTGTAACGTCGCTCCAGATCAACCTGCTTCAACCACGTTCCCGGCATCAACGCCCCCGCCAGAATGTCCTGGAGAATAAGGTCTGTCACGTCACGAACGGCTGAAGGCTCTACTCTCGAATCCAAGATGGCATCTGCCATTCAAAATCCCCTGTTCTTTCCTGACCGATAGCACGGCAAATCGAATTTCTGTAGGCGCCGAGACACCTAAGACCTGACGAAAATTATTCGAGCATACGGATTGCCCAAAGCGTTTTTGTACCATAAATTGGCGCCAATTTTGGATACTATTCGAAGCAAAGCAGTTTTGAAAGCCATGAAAAACACCGACACCGTATGGGACATTGTAGAAGCCAAGAGAGACGGTTTCTTTGCCTTGAGCGACCGCATCTGGGACATGCCAGAGACGAATTACGAGGAACACCACTCTGCCGAAGAGCACGCCCGTCAGTTGGACATTGAGGGATTTCGCGTCGAACGAGGGATAGCGGGATTGCCAACAGCGGTCATGGGTGAAGCCGGCGAAGGCGGGCCGGTCATCGCAATCCTAGGAGAATTCGATGCCCTGCCCGGCATGAGCCAGGAAGCCGGGGTTGCAGAACAGCGTGAGGTCAAGGCGAACGGCAACGGCCACGGATGCGGGCATAACATGCTGGGTGCAGGCTCAATGCTTGCCGCGGCGGCGGTCAAGGCGTTTCTCGCTGCCAATGGCCTAAAGGGCCGCGTGCGTTACTATGGCTGCCCGGCGGAGGAAGGTGGTTCGTCTAAGGGTTTCATGGTCCGCGCGGGCGTTTTCGATGACGTCGACATTGCCATTTCCTGGCATCCGGCCGCTTTCGCTGGTGTGAATAACCCGGTTTCGCTGGCATGCAATGAGATCAACTTCCATTTCACCGGACGATCTTCGCACGCGTCGGCAACGCCACATCTTGGCCGCAGCGCGCTCGACGCCGTTGAACTTATGAATGTTGGCGTGAACTACATGCGCGAGCACATGCCTTCGACCGCTCGCATCCACTACGCCGTAACCGATACGGGCGGTTCGGCTCCAAACGTCGTCCAAGCACGTGCAACGGTTCGTTATCTGATCCGCGCACGAAATCTTCCGGAACTGCTTTCCTTGGTCGAACGGGTGAAAAAAGTGGCGCAAGGCGCTGCTTTAATGACCGAGACGTCGGTTGGCAGTGAAGTGATCAGCGGCGACGCCAATCTCGTTGGCAATGCCCCTCTTGAGGAACTGATGTTCGCCAAGCTGCAGCGGCTTGGACCGCCGGTCTTCAATGATGAGGATCGCGCAACAGCGCGCAAATTTCAGCAGACGATGAGCTCGGAGGATATCTCATCTTCCTATGCCCGCTTCGGTTTGAAGCCGAAGAAGGACCAGCCACTGTGCGATGAAATCTTTCCGCTCTATGCCGGCGACAGTACTATCGTGGGCTCTACGGATGTCGGAAGCGTCAGCTGGGTTGTGCCGACCGTGCAAATGCGCGGTGCGACCTACGCGATTGGAACGCCTGGCCACTCCTGGCAGTTGGTTGCTCAAGGCAAACTTCCGGCGGCCCACAAGGGCATGGCACACGCAGCCAAGGTCATGGCCAGCACAGCGATCGAGCTTATCGGCAATCCGGAGCTCATCGACGCTGCCAAGGCGGATCTGAGGGCCCGTCTCGATGGCACGCCCTTCGTCAACCCGATCCCGAACGACGTTCAGCCGCCGCTGCCAGAAAGGCAATCTCAATGAACCAGCCCAGCATTCTAGAGCTGGTCAGCTTCGGTTCCGAGGGTTGGGGCAAGGCTTTGCTTGCCGGCGCGTGGATGACAATTCTGATCGCGTTGGCAGGCTACTCCATTGGAGCCGCAATTGGCGCATTCGGAGCTGGGGCAAAGATCTCGGGGGGGCGCGGCGCTCGGTTCGTTGCCGACGCATATACGACTGTGCTTCGCGGCATTCCTGACTTGTTGGTAATTTTCCTTTTCTATTTCGGCGGGAGCGCCGTCGTTACCGCCGCTGGCCGCCTGCTCGGTGCGGACGGTTTTGTCGGCCTTCCCGGTTTTCTGGCCGGGTCGCTCGCCGTTGGTGTTACCTCCGGCGCGCAATTCACAGAGGTTTTTCGTGGCGCGTTCAAGGCCGTCCATCCAGGTGAGATCGAGGCGGCGATTGCCTGTGGCATGGGGCGGTCTCTTCGATTTCGTCACATCATCGTGCCACTGACGCTTCGGCACGCTTTGCCGGGACTTGGCAATATCTGGCAGGTGGTCCTGAAGGAATCAGCCCTTGTTTCCATTACAGGCGTTGCCGAGCTGTTGCGCCAGACGCAGATCGCCGCAGGCTCGACCGGATTGCCGTTTGACTTCTATCTCATAGCTGGCGGCATTTACCTCGTGATTTCAACTGGTTCTGGGATCTTTCTCCGGCGCGCTGAAAAGCACCTCACGCGAGGCGTTAGGAGAGCGTGATGGACTTCGTATTTCTGTCTGAAACGTTCGTCAGCCTCATCTCGGCAATCCCGCTGACGCTGAAGCTCGCTGCCACCTCGATTGCACTTGGCGCAATCCTGGCGCTCGCAATTGCCCTTTGCCGCCTATCCGGCATCCTCGCGCTTGAGTGGTTGGCACGCAGCTATGTCTTCGTCTTTCGCGGAACGCCACTGCTGGTCCAGATTTTTTTGATCTATTACGGCCTCGGGCAATTTCCGGCGGTGCGACACAGCATCCTTTGGCCATTTCTGCGCGACCCTTATTGGTGTGCCGTTTTAGCGCTGACGATCAACACCGCCGCATACGCCAGCGAAATCATACGCGGCGGCTTGCTTTCGGTGCCTTTTGGTCAGGTCGAAGCAGCTCGCGCTTGCGGGATGCCACGGCTCATGCAGTTCCGTCGCATCGTCTTGCCACTTGCAATCCGTCAGGCGTTGCCAGGTTACAGCAACGAGATGATTTCGATGGTCAAGGCTACATCCCTGGCCTCGATCATCACTCTCATGGAAGTGACAGGCGTCGCCGGACGGATCATTTCGGAGACCTACCGTGCGATCGAAGTCTTTATCGTCGCAGGCGCGATTTACCTGACGATCAACTTGGTGCTGACGCGCCTGGTTCATCTTGTCGAACACTGGTTGAGCCCGCACTTGCGCCAGCCGATTGCTCACAGTCCCGCGGCTAAAGTCGCTCCCGCACTTGAAGGAGACGCCCAATGACCGTGGCGACCACTTCCCTTTCGCCGCTCGCGCTAAGGGTCAAGAACCTACACAAGAGCTTCGACCCCCTGGAAGTCCTTAAAGGCATCTCGCTTGATGCGCATGAGGGTGACGTCGTGTCCATCCTCGGCTCATCGGGATCGGGAAAATCCACCTTCTTGCGTTGCATCAACCTCTTGGAGGCACCCGATTCCGGCGAGGTCACGGTTGCAGGCGAAACCATTCGCATGCAGGCGAATGGTCACAAGGGTAGCCGTCCCACTGACCGCAAACAGGTCGATCGCATTCGCTCTCAGCTTGGAATGGTGTTTCAAAGCTTCAATCTTTGGTCTCACAAGACCGTACTTGAGAACGTCATCGAGGCTCCCCTTCACGTCCTCGGCCGTGCCAGGAGTGAATGTGTCGAAGAGGCCGAAGCACTGCTTGCCAAGGTTGGCATCGCCGAAAAGCGCAACTTCTATCCCGTTCACCTCTCTGGCGGCCAGCAGCAGCGCGCGGCAATTGCTCGTGCCTTGGCAATGCGCCCAAAGGTGATGCTCTTCGACGAGCCGACATCAGCGCTCGATCCAGAGCTCGTCGGCGAAGTCTTGCGCGTCATGCGATCACTGGCCGAAGAGGGGCGCACCATGCTCGTCGTCACGCACGAACTGGGATTTGCCCGTGACGTCTCTAATCGCGTCGTTTTCCTACACCAGGGACGCGTCGAGGAAGACGGCAAGCCGCACGACGTTTTCAGCAATTCTCAGTCGGAACGCTTCCGGCAGTTCATCAGCAAATAATTCAACCTCACAAGGAAAAAGGGGAGCATTAAATGACATTTCAATCTCGGGTCCTGACGGCCGTTTCCACCGCGGTTTTGCTTGCCGCAGGGACTGCGCACGCTGCGGACAAGACGTGGACGACGGTCACCATCGCCACAGAGGGGGCATTCAAGCCCTACAACTTCACCAAGCCGGACGGTACCCTCGATGGTTACGAGATCGAGCTGTCCAAATATCTTTGCAATCAGATGAAGGTCGAATGCAATGTCGTCGTCCAGAACTTCGACGGCATGATTCCGGCTCTCAACGCTGGCAAATTCGATGCCATCATCTCCGGCATGTCGGCAACTGCGAAGCGCGAACAGGTCATCGCCTTCAGCGACTCATATAGTTCTACCGGCCAGGCCTTTGCGACATCGAAATCGAGCGATCTCGCCAGTCTTCCGGAAAAGGGAGAGGTCTTCTCGCTCGCCGGTGACGAGGCAGGCGCCATTGCCGAGATCGACAAGATCAAACCGATCCTTCAGGGCAAGATCATCGGCGTGCAGACCGCATCGACGGCTGCTGCTTTCGTCGACAAGTACCTCAAAGGAGTTGTCGAGGTTCGCGAATACAAGACCACCGAGGAACACGATCTCGACCTGAAGGCCGGTCGCGTGGATCTCGTTATGGCCTCGATGGCATATCTGACGACCGCATCCCAGAAACCGGGCAACGACGATATGACGACCGCGGGTCCGCGCTTCCAGGGCGGCTTTCTCGGTCGCGGCAGTTCTGTCGGCTTGCGAAAGGATGACACGCAGCTGAAGGCGATGTTCAACGACGCGATCGCTGCTGCAAAGGCCGACGGTACCATTAAGACACTGTCCGAGAAGTGGTTCGGATTCGACGTCACGCCGAAGTGAAAGCTGCGTAAGGACCAGAACGTATGTGGCGATACGGGCGCACAAGGGTGCCCGTACTCGTTTTGATGTCGGGCCGACGAATAAAAAATGCCTTCTCGACTTCGCGCCGGAGCTTTGGCGGCCGGCCGAGCGTTGTCAAACCAAAGATTGATATAGCGGATGACTGGCATGGAAGGAGCCATCGCGAGCGCGCTGGCCGCGTCGCGTCGCGAACAGTCTGAACGGGATCGGCATCGTGCGCTCGGCATGGGCCTGAAATTCCTACGGTCGAAGAGCAGCCAACTGGCGCAAAATCCAAGACGCTTGATCGATGCGGCGCGGGCACTCATCTAGGGGTCGAGACGCCTCCCCTGGCATGACGAAGATGCCAAATCGACGATAGCGACACTCTCGCCGATATCGGCCACCTCCGATCCCAGCTCTCGCTCATCGAGGTTATGTGCGTCAAGTTCAGCAAATTGAGCGGTCGTGCGGCTTGGCGCATAGCGAGCTTTTTGTGCTCCCGTAGATCGTCCATGTTGATGTAACGGTTGGCCTCCATCCAATTTTCGTGGGTTTCAACAGCGAGCGCTCTGACGAGGCGTAAGCAGCTCTGTGCATTTGGAAAGATCCGCACCACGTAGGTCCTGCGTCTGATTTCCTCGTTAAGGCGTTCGAGCATGTTGGTCGATTTCAGATGTTTGTGATGCTGGCGTGGCAATCGGAAGAAGGTCAGTGTCTGTTCGATTGTCTCCTCGACCCAACTGGTCAAGCGCGGATAGCGTGCCGACCACTTGGCGAGCCAGGCAGAGAGATCGGCCTTGGCTTCGTCGAGGTCGCGCCGGTCGTAGAGCCATCGCAGTTCCTGCAGGCAGTCGTCGCCATGCTTTCGTGGCAGGTGATCAAGGGCGTTGCGCAGAAAGTGTACGTACGTAGCAGCGTTGCCAGGCGGCCTCTGGCAGCGCCTCCGCGATCGCCGCCACGAGGCCGGCATGATCGTCTGAGACCACCAGTTCCACACCCCGTAGACCGCGGCCTTTCAGCTTGATGAGAAAGTCCTTCCACGCCGAACGGCTCTCGCGGGACGCCATTTCGACAGCCAGAATCTGCCGCCGTCCGTCCCAATCGATGCCAACGGCAACCCTTCAGCACTCTACCCATCTGCCTCCACGAGTGAGCAAATGCTCGCAAAGGGGCTTGCGCTGGCGCGGCCTTGGGATTTTCGGTGCGGTATCTGGCCTGAAGCAGGCGTCTTGAGCCTGAAGTGCCGATTGCTTGCCTATGCTGCGACGATATCAGCGAGTACGTCCGCCCGTTCCGGGAGTTGCGGTCCGATCTTGCACGGCTGTGCTGATGTCACGTCTTCGGTCTGCGGATGGGCGCTATCAAGAATCTGTTCCCGCGCGCTGCAAATCATGGCGCGCGGGAACTCTCTATTGCCTACGAACGGTCGATCACCTTGGCATGAGCCAAACCGATGAACCACTCACGTCACAGCAGCTTGTCGAGGGTTATCGGTAGGTGACGAACCCGCTTGCCGGTTGCGTGGAAGACGGCGTTGGCGATTGCCGGCGCGACACCGACGATGCCGACCTCGCCCACACCCTTACCCCCAAGCACCGAGGCATTGAGGTCAGGAATGCCAACAGAGATCACCTGGATCGGCGGGATGTCGGCATTGGTCGCAACGAGATAGTCGCCGAGATTGTTGTTGATGACGCGCCCGTTGCGCTGGTCGACCAAGCCTTCTTCGAGCAGCGCCTGACTGATCCCCATGATGATTCCGCCGCGCCACTGGCTCTCTGCGAGCTTTGGATTGTAAATCCTGCCGCAATCGAATGCAGAGACCATGCGGGAGACGCGGATTGTGCCGAAATCCTCGTCCACCTTCACCTCCACGAAATGCGCGCACCAGCTGTGCATGGAAAATTCACCCGCCGTCGGCCCCTGGATGCTTCCCATCGTCGTCCAGGCCTTCGTGTGGCCATCCGGGCCCTGCTCTCCTTCCGGAAGGGTGTTTCGTCTTGTTTCGATGACGTCGCGGCCCAAAGCCGTCATGAGGTCCGCAATGGAGATAGACAGACCTCCGTCACGGGGTACTGAAATCCGGCCGTCTGCGACCGTCAGTGTGTTGGCACCGGTATCGCGAAACGGTGAGGCGCCGTCGTTAAGGGCGAGTTCGATCAGTTCGTCGCGGGCAGCCGATGCGGTCTTGTGGACGGCTCCGGTGATGGCGCCGGCGAGCATGGAGCCGCCGGCGACCGTGGCACCAGGAAGCGATGAATCGCCAAGCCGCACGTTGATGCTTTCAACCGGAACGCCAAGGACCTCGGCCGCGGTCTGGGCGAGGATCGTGTAGGTGCCCTGCCCCATATCGATCGCGCCGCTGACGACGTCCACCGAACCATCGGCAAGGATGCGGATCAAGGCCTCGCTCGATGCACGCAGAACCGGGAACGTGCCGCATGCGACACCCCATCCGATGAGTTGTCTGCCATCACGCATCGAGCGCGGCGCAAAGCTGCGGCGTGACCATCCAAACGCGTCGCCGCCTTCGCAGAGTGCCTCGCGCAGCCGGCGGGTCGACCACGGCTTTCCGGATTGCGGATCACGCTCGGCATAGTTGCGAAGCCTGAGCTCGACGGGATCGATGCTAACCGCATAGGCAAGTTCATCCATGGCGCTTTCGAGACCGAAAGCACTTGGGTTCTTGCCCGGCGCGCGCAATGCTCCGGGCATGACGGTATTTACCGGCACAAGACGGTGTTTCGCGCTGAAATTCTCCACAGCATACATCAATGGCGTCGCAGCGTTTGTCTGCTCGGGAAAATCCGCATAGGTGGCCGTCTCGCTGGCCCCTCGATGGACGATCGAGTGCAGTACACCGTCGGCATTGGCTCCGAGGGCGATTGTCTGCCTGGTCTCGGCTCGGCCGCCATAGGCGGTAAAGGTCTGCGGGCGCGTCACCGCGAGCTTGACTGGTCGCCCGAGCTTGCGGGCTGCTGCCGTTGCAATGGCGCCATAGGCATAGGCTGTCGCCTTGGACCCGAAGCCTCCACCGATAAAGGGCGAGATAATACGCACGTTGTCATACGGCAGTCCGTACCATTCGGCATAGGTGCGGGCCATCCCGTGCGTCCATTGGCTTGGCTCCCAGATGGTCAGCTTATCGCCGTGCCATTGGGCGATCAGTCCATGCGGTTCGATCGTCACATGATATTCACGCGGCGTTCGGTATTCTGCCTCAATGCGCACCGGTGAAGCGGCGAGCGCTGCCTGCGCGTCACCCCAGGTCACCGCAAGCGCATCGAGCGTCTTTCCGTCTCCAGCCTTCGGATCGTCGAAGTCAATGATTGCCGACGCTTCCTCGTAGACGATGTCGACCAGCCGGGCAGCTTCGGTCGCCTGCTCCAGCGTTTCACCAATCACGGCAGCGACTGCCTGACCATTGAAGCTGACAGTGCTCGAGAGGGGATAGAAGGGTTGGTTGTCCGGCCGGTTTCCGTACCAGTCAGAGGCCATCTTCAGGCCGAGATCGTCGTCAGGTGCCAGCACCAGCAGCGTGCCTGGCGCCGCTTGTGCCCTTTTAGCGTCAACCTTGATAACGCGACCGGCAGCAATCTGGCTCTGCACGAGAACAGCATAGGCCAACCGTGCAACCGGTTGTTCCAAAGCATATGTCGCTCCACCAGTGATCTTCAGTCTTCCATCGAAGCGCGAGAGACGGCCGCCGATCGTACCATCGGAGGCGTTGCCGCGTTTGCTGCGGGGTTCCATGACGTTCATGCCGGACCTCCCATCGTCAGAATGGCGCGCGCAACGACACGCGGCGCGAGTTCGATCTTGTACTGATTGCCGCCATAAGCGACGGCACCTTCCATTGCCAGTCGGCTTGCCTTTTCAACCGTGCCGGCATCGATGGCCTTCCCAATCAGAGCTTTTTCGACGGACCGTGCGCGCCAGGGTTTGGTGGCAACGCCACCCAAAGCAACACGGATGTCGCGGATCGTCTTGCCATCCGCCTCCAGTTCCAGCCCGACGGCAGCGCTTGCGGCTGCAAATTCATAGGATTGGCGGTCGCGGACCTTGAGGTAGGTCGAATTTCTGGCAAGCGGCGACGCCCGAACGAGGACGGCCACGACCATCTCGCCGCGCTCAAGGATTGTTTCACGTTCGGGCGTGTCGCCGGGGAGCACGAAGAATTCTTCGGCAGTGATCTTGCGGTCACCAAGGTCGATCGTCGCCTCCAGGGCAACCAGCGCAACGGCGAGATCACCCGGATAGGAGGCAATGCAGGCATGGCTGGTTCCAAGCACCGCGTGATTGCGGGTCACACCAGCGATCGCAGAGCAACCAGAGCCGGGATCGCGCTTGTTGCAAGCGGAAAACGTCGCCGGATCGCGGAAGTAGGGACAGCGCGTCCGCTGCAGAAGGTTGCCGCCGATCGTCGCCATATTGCGCAGCTGAGGAGATGCCGCCAGTAATAGCGACTGTGAAATGACGGGATAGTCCGCACGAATTCCCGGGCTGCCGGCCACATCCTCCATCTTCGCAAGCGCGCCGATGGTAACGCCATCAGAATTAGCCGAAATCTGCGCCAAGCCCGGGACATAACTGATGTCGATGACTGAACTGGGCTGGGCAACACCGCATTTGGCAAGATCGAGAAGCGTCGTGCCGCCGGCAAGCAGCATCGCGCCGGATTGCATAGCGCGCTGGCGGGCATCGTCGAGGGAGCTAGCTCGGACATAGCTAAAGTCTCTCATCACGCCATCTCCGCCGCTTCGCGCACTGCCGCCACGATATGATTGTATGCGCCGCACCGACAGAGATTGCCGGCCATGTATTCCCGGATCTCTTCGTCCGAGCCCGCCCGCCCTTCGCTGATGCAGGCGACAGCCGACATGATCTGGCCTGGCGTGCAATAGCCACACTGGAAGGCGTCATGCTCCAGGAAGGCCGCCTGCACCGGATGCAAATCGCCATTCTCGGCCGCAAGCCCTTCGATCGTGGTGATGTTGCGCCCTTCGACCTGGGCGGCAAGCGTCAGACAAGCAAGCACACGCTTGCCGTCGACATGGACGGTGCATGCACCGCATTGCCCTTGGTCGCACCCCTTCTTGGTGCCGGTGAGACCAAGTTGCTCACGCAATGCGTCAAGCAACATCACCCGCGGCTCGACATCGAGCTCGTGCCGCCGTGTGTTGATGTCGAGGGAAAGATGAACGGTTCGTGTCATGATAAGCTCCTGCTATCGTCACGAGATTGGACGTCGGAAATCCAAAAAAAGATGGTCGTCCGAGGTCGGTGCGCTAGGTAAAGTCATCGGAAGCAAGCCTGGGCAGGTTTTGGCATGACATCCCGCCCCCTTCTGGATTAAGAAGTCGAAGGCACCTGCCTGCACTAAGCGGAGGAGCCTCCGTTTAATCTAGTGACTTGCTGTCCATCGTCAAGTCCGGAATCTGCTTGGAGCTTATTTTGGCCTCGGCCCCGCCGAAGACGGACCCGTCCACACCGCCGCCATTGCGCGCCGACGCCCGCCGCAATCGCGAGAAACTTGTCGAGGTTGCAGCAGCCGCCTTCGCGCAAGCCGGCGTCGAAACATCGCTGGAAGACATCGCCCGCAGGGCCGGCGTCGGCATCGGCACGCTTTACCGGCATTTTCCAACGCGCGAGCATCTCGTCGAGGTGGTCTATCGCCGGGAACTCGAAAGCCTTGCCGCAGCCGCGAAGGAACTGGCGGCAAGCCATGCGCCTGATGTTGCGCTGGAAGAATGGATGCGCCGCTTTGTAGGTTACATCGCCGCCAAGCGGGGAATGGCAACCAGCCTGAAAATCCTGATGGACTCCAACGCCTCGCTGTTTGCCGAAGGCAGCGGCATCCTGCGAGGAGCCGCCGAAAAGCTGCTAAGAGCAGCAGCCGAGCAAGGATTCATTCGAAGCGACATCGACACGACGGACCTTCTGCATGCCCTTACGAGCATCTATTCGCTACCGGCGTCTGCGGAATGGCGGGACCGCTCGAACCGGCTTATCGGCCTGCTGATGGACGGGCTGCGGACGCAGAAATAGCCGCCCCACCTTCCATGGGGCGACGCAAACGGAACGACGTCCGAGACGGGTTCAAGACGAAAAAAGAAGCGGCGCTCTTGGCGCCGCCTTGGATTCATGCCGCCCGAACACTCGCGCCCAGCGGGATTTCCACGTCGATCTCGAGGATCGACATATGCTCGTCGCGATCCATCGTCACGCGAACCCTCTCGCTATCGACCTGCACGTGCTTGGCGATGACGGCGAGGATTTCTTCGCGCAGCAACGATACGAGATCGGATCCTGCCGAAACGCGCTCATGCGCCAATAGTACCTGCAGGCGCTCTCGGGCCGCCGGCGCGGTCCGTTGTTTGCTAAAGATGCTGAAAATGCTCATGCAGCGGCCCTCCGTCCGAAGATCTTGCCGAAGATGCCCCGCTTCTCTCCCGGAACGACGACAGGCAGTTCTTCGCCGGCCAGTCTGCGCGCAGCATCGAAATAGGCCATCGCCGGTGCGCTGCGGCTATCGGCCAGGGTCACGGGGCTACCGATATTGGACGCGCGCAGCACATCCGTGCTTTCGGGAATAATGCCGAGGAGCGGAATGGAGAGGATCTCCAGCACGTCATCGACTTTGAGCATGTCGCCGCGTTCAGCGCGGCTGGCGTCATAACGCGTCAAGAGCAGATGCTTTTCCATCCGCTCGCCGCGCTCGGCCTTGACCGTTTTCGCATCCAGCAGGCCGATGATGCGATCGGAGTCGCGGACGGACGAGACCTCGGGGTTGGTGACGACCACTGCCACATCGGCGTGGCGCATGGCGAGTGTGGCACCGCGCTCGATCCCGGCGGGACTATCGCAGATGATCCAGTCGAAGTGACGCCTAAGGTCGTTTATGACGCGCTCAACACCCTCGGCCGTGAGGTTGTCCTTGTCCCGCGTTTGCGAGGCCGGCAGCAGGAAGAGCGTCTCCAACCGCTTGTCGCGGATCAGCGCCTGAGAAAGCTTGGCGTCGCCCTGGATGACGTTGACAAGGTCATAGACGACCCTTCGCTCCGCCCCCATGACGAGATCGAGATTGCGCAGGCCGACATCGAAGTCGACCACGACCACTTTCTCGTTCCTCTGCGCTAAGGCGGCTCCGAGGGCTGCGGTGGATGTGGTCTTGCCCACTCCGCCCTTGCCCGAAGTGACGACGATGACTTTCCCCATCTTTCTCTCCTGTGTGATAGCCAGCTTCGGGCCTAGATAAGTTTCTCTGCCTTGATCGAATCGCCATCCAGCCAGAGCTGAACGGACTGTCCGCGAAGGTTGGGCGCTATGTCTTCCGCCATCTTGTAGATGCCGTCGATGGCGACCAGCTCCGCCTCAAGCTTGCGGCAGAAGATGCGTGCCGACGTATTCCCGACAGAGCCCGCCATCGCCCGCCCCCTCAGTGTTCCGTAGACATGCACCGAGCCGCCGGCGATAATTTCCGAACCGGATGCGACGGAGCCGATGACCGTCACGTCGCCTTCCGGAAAAATCAGTGACTGGCCTGAACGAATCGGCTCGCGAATGACAATCGACTGCAATGGCGGCCGGGTCTCGACAACCGCGGGCTTGGTACGAACATCGATGATCGGTTCCTGCTGGGGAACCTCGAAATCGGAGACCGGGCGCCCGCCCTTGAGCGCCGGCGGCATGCCGGGACCGAGAAGCGACGGACGGCAGCCCTCAATGCCCATGATGCTGACGTTGCGCTGCGCAAGCTCAGCGACCAAGCCCTTCAGCTGTGCCCGGTCAATCTCCAGGTCGCCGACGTCGAGCACGACCGGTCGCCCCAGGAAGAAGCCGGCGGAGCGCGCGGCAAGATCATCTAGTCTTACGAGCCAGTCATCGAAGGGAAGATCTGGCGAAAGCATGACCGCCAGGAAGGAGCGGCCTTTAATGCGGATCGAGCGAGCGTCTGTTAGCACTTTGGTCATCTAGGTTAAGAAATCGTTGAACATTTCTATGTCTGATTTGGTTAATAAATAGTTAATTTCCGGGCCCGGATCATTAACAAGCATCAGCGCGCGCACTCAAGAAATTCGTGATGCGCCGTCGCCACACCATACCGGACAGCCACGTTCCAAGGTCTGTTTTTAAGACACTATCGGGTGTCGAGCTTCCGCAGCGAAGACGCAAGCTGACCCAGCCGAAAAGGGCAAGCCCACCGCTTTGTCCCGAGGGCTTGCGGCTGAAAAGCCCCGTTGCCGAAGGCAAGATCGAAGAGGGTCGGCGGGCCGCTCGGCCCGCGTCCATACAGGCATCAAAAAGCAACAAAGGCCCGCATGAGCGAGCCTTGATGTCTTGATCTTGTCGAAAGTCTTAGCGACCGTATACCAGGCGCTTAATATCGCCGCGCGCAACGCCGATGTCCTTCAGTGCCGCGTCGTCGAGTCGGGAAAGATCTCTGTATGCTTTACGGAGCTGAAGGAACTCTCCGAACCTGTTGCCGATTTTCATGTCATATCTCCTTGTGCGTTGCACAATTATATAGCCGATTGCTTCCTCAATGAGCACTTCGAAAACCGCATATGAGGCATCTGGAATTTGCAACGTCGATATGAAGCTGAGAGGATAACCGCAGCCGCTGCCCCACTCGCTGCCAAAAAGCTCACCGGACGCACCGATATCCGATCGGCGATTCGGTCAGTGCGGCTCTTGCTGTCGCAACCCAAGGGAGCCATAGCCAGGGTTCCGAATTGATACTGCGTAGCTTTGGGAACTGGCGAAATGAATGTTTCACATCTCGGCGTTTTTCTCTGAAATCTGAAACGCATTTTCCCAAGGGCTGCACTAGTCTCTTCACAGACCATAGGTTTGGGAGGATCGAAGATGGCGCAGGCAACCGCGGTTTTATTGCGTGGCAGGAACGCACCCGACGAGGGAGTGGACTGGCAACGCGTTACCTATCTCCTGCATCTGTCGCGCATCCTTGACGAGATGGAGGAAACCCGGCTCGTTCCCGAGAAGAAAGTCCTTTATCAATTCTCCGCCCGCGGCCATGACATGGCGCAGATCATGCTTGGTCTGCAACTGACGAACCGCCACGACGCTACCTGCGGCTACTATCGGTCGCGCCCGCTGCTTTTGTCGCTCGGCGTCGACCCGGCCGATGCGCTCGGCTCGGCGATGGGCCGCGCCGGCGGCTATTCCGATGGCCGCGATATCGGCGTGGTCTTCAACTATCCAAACCACAACGGCGCTTCGGCTCTGCCGATGTGCGGCGGTGTCGGAGCCCAGTACACGCCGACGGCTGGCTGGGCCCAAGCGCTCCAATATTACGCGACGGTGTTGGGGGAGCATGACTATCGCGATGCGATCGCCGTCGTGCTGGGTGGCGACGGTTCGGTCGCATCGAACGGCTTCTGGTCTGCGCTGACGATCGCCACGACGCAGACGCTGCCTATGTTGTTTTACGTCGAGGATAACGGCTTCGGAATCTCGGTCCCTTCCAACGTGCAGACGCCCGGCGGAAACATCGCCGCCAATCTCGCGAGCTGGCAGGGCCTGACGATCTTTGAAGGCGATGGGTGCGATCCCGCCACGGCCGCGCGATTGACGCAACAGGCAGTCGGTTTCATTCGCGAGCGTAAAATGCCTGCCCTTTTGCGGCTCACTGTCCCGCGATTGGAGGGGCACAGCTTCCAAGACACCCAGTCATATAAGAGCGAAGCGCTCGTCAAGGCGGAATGGGCTCGCGATCCGCTACCACGGCTTCGAGACTACCTGGTACCGTCGGTGATGAGCGCGGACGAGTGGGAAGCCTGCCGGCTTGAGGCGGCTGACATTGCAGAACGAGCGCGCGCCGAGGCTGAAAACCGTGTTGTTGCCGCTCCCGAAACGGTCACCCGTCATGTGTTCTTCGACGGAGACATGCAGGCGATGGGTGGTCAGCATAGTGACGGCTACCATGCCCCCGATTGCAGCGACGAGGCGTCACCGGACGGCCAGCGTATCAATATGGTCACGGCGATCAGGCGTACACTTGACCACGAACTGACCATCAACAAGCGTGTGGTGCTGTTTGGCGAGGACATCGGCCCGAAGGGCGGCGTTCACGCTGTCACGCTGGGACTACAGGACAAGTTCGGCAAACAACGGGTGTTTGATACCTCGCTCTCGGAGGAAGGCATCGTCGGGCGCGCCGTCGGCATGGCGCTTGCCGGGCTTGTTCCGGTTCCCGAAATTCAGTTCCGCAAATATGCCGAGCCGGCGGCGGAACAGATCAACGATTGCGGCACGATCCGCTGGCGCACCAACAACCGATTCGCAGCGCCCGTCGTGCTGCGCATGCCCGGCGGTTTCTTCAAGTGCGGCGACCCATGGCACAGCCAGACGAACGAGGTCGCCTTCGTCCACCAGCCGGGTTGGAAGGTCGCCGTTCCCTCGAACGCCGAAGACGCCGTCGGGCTATTACGGACCGCCCTGCGCGGCAACGATCCTGTCATCTTCTTCGAGCATCGCGCCATGCTCGATCATCCGTGGGCACGCCGCCCTTACCCAGGTGACAACTACGCCCTGCCCTTTGGCAAGGCACGCTTTACGCGCAAGGGCAATGCCATCTCGATCGTGACCTGGGGCGCCATGGTTCCCCGCTGCGAGGAGGCGGCGGAAGGCATCTCTGCCGATGTGATCGATCTTCGCACGCTGATGCCCTGGGACCACGCGAGCGTTGTTTTGTCGGTCCGTCGCACCCGACGGTGTCTTATCGTCCATGAGGATCTTGGAACAGGCGGCTTCGGTGCCGAGATTGCCGCAGTCGTTGCCGACGAGGCCTTCATGGATCTCGACGCACCGGTGTCGCGTTTGACGATGCCCGATATCCCAAGCCCGCACAATCCGGCCTTGCTCGACTGGGCGGTGCCGTCGGTTGACCGCATCAGGCAGAAAATCACGGCCCTCGTGGAGTACTAGAACATGGTCGATTTTTCCGAAGTTCTCGTGCCCGTCGAACAGGAGGGAACGAAGGCAGTCGTACGCAACTGGCTAAAGCAACCAGGCGAGATCGTCGCCCTCGACGATCCCCTCGTCGAGCTCGAAACGGACAAGGTCACACAGGAGATTTCTGCCCCCGCGGCAGGAATCCTCGACGAGATCGTCATGGCGTCAGGCATGGATGCAGCGCCCGGCGCGGTTCTCTGCCGCATTCGTCTGAGGCCAAGCACCGCCGGTGATGAGCATGCGCCCGATACTCCACCCTTGCCACCTGGCGAGACTGGCAATGAGAGCGGCGACCGCTTCTCGCCGGCAGTTCGCAGTGCTGGAGAGCAATACGGCATCGATCCGGCTGAGGTCGTCGGCACTGGCAGGGATGGACGCGTTACGCGTATGGATATGGATGCGGCATAGAGCGCGATGAGACGCCATCGTCCGGGCGCATCCCGACCAGCCCCGATCCGGGCATGCTCAACCGCGATCAGATCACTCACCGCTCGCACATGGTTGCTCATACTCCCATGCGGCTTTCCATCGCGCGGCACATGCTGGAATCGGCTACGACCGCCCCACATGTCACGGCAATCTTCGAGGCCGATTTCACCGCGATCATCAAGCATCGCGAGAAGAGCAAGGCGGTATTTGCCGCCGACGGCATCAATCTTTCCTATACGGCCTACCTCATCGCTGCCTGCGTTGCGGCGACGCGGGCTGTGCCGGAGATCAACAGCCGCTGGCATGACGATCATTTGGAGATCTTCGACGATATCAACATCGGCGTCGGCATGGCACTTGGCGACAAAGGCCTGGTCGTTCCGGTCGTTTGGCACGTGCAGGACCTCTCGCTGTTGGCGATTGCCGCCAAACTTCAGGACCTGACCAATCGTGGGCGGGCTGGCGGCCTCACCAACGCCGATATGCGCGGCGGCACCTTCACGATCTCAAACCACGGGGTGTCAGGCTCCCTGGTCGCGGCACCCGTCATCATCAATCAGCCGCAATCGGCAATCCTTGGCGTCGGAAAAATGGAAAAGCGCGTTGTCGTACGAGAGGTCGATGGCGTCGATACGATCCAGATTCGACCGATGGCCTATGTCTCGTTGACGATTGATCATCGCGCACTCGACGCTCATCAGACAAACGCCTGGCTGACGCGTTTTGTCGAGACCCTGGAAGGCTGGCAAGCATAGCGCCGGCGGCATCGTGGCCTATGGGCGCTAGGTCGGCGCGCCGCACACCTTCCAGTTTACCTCCTGCAGAAAGCTCGCGGTCCATCGGCTTGTGCACTGGCGCTGCCAGCGACTGCATTGTCCCCTCCCGGCTCCTGCAGACTTGACGAGACGTACCTGTCGTAACGCATGCTATTGCGATTTGATACAGGTCGTCCATCAGCACGTTTTCATGTACGTGTTGCAGGATCGTTGCGAGGCAAGCGCAGCTCGTCACCAACCAACGTTAAAACAGCTTTCCTGTTGCTATTGGCTCCAGAACCACGACTTGCCAATCTCGGCAGAGGCCTCCTGCGGCGTGATCCCGATGTCCTTGAGCTGGTCTGCCGTCAGTTGCGCGAGAGCCTGACGGCCGCGGCGCTTCTCCAGGCGACAACCCAAAAACTCAACTGCGCGACTGATGAAGCCTCGCGGCGAAGCGACATTGCTTTTCCAATCCAGTTCCAGGTCAGTTGACATGTCATACTCCGCATCGTCCGCCGATCCGCGCCATGTGATTAGCGCAACACCAACAGATAAGACTCGCCAACACCTAGAAGGAAGGTTATGGTTCAAATACAAACCATAAGGATTTCTTATATTGCTTAATATCGACCAGCTCGCTTCTTTTGTGAGCGTGATCGATCTGGGAAGCTTCACGGCGGCGGCCGACAAGATTGGCCTCACTCAGCCGGCCGTCAGCCTGCAGGTCAAGTTGCTCGAACAGCGGCTGGGGGTTCGGCTGATCGAGCGCGTCGGGCGACGCGCGCAACCATCGCCGGCCGGCGCGGATCTCCTCGTTCACGCAAGGCGCATCCTTGAAGACTGTGCGGCAGCAACTGATGCAATGACGCCATATCAGCAGGGCTCGGTCGGCCGGGTCAGGATCGGCAGCGGCGGAACGGCCTCGATCCACCTGCTTCCGCGCGCAATCGCGGCCGCCAAGAAGCAAATGCCGGGGCTTGAGATCATGGTCCGGATCGGCAACACCGACGAGGTTTTACGCGACCTCGAAGCCAATGCGCTCGACCTCGCCGTCGTTACCCTCCCCGCCTCGGGCAGGTCGCTGGAAATCGAGCCTTTCTATGAGGACGAGTTGCTTGCAGTGGCGCCCAAGGGCAGTGAAATGCCGGAAGGCGGACCCGACGCCGACTTTCTCAAAGACAAGGTTCTCATGCTCTACGAGGGTGGCAACACACGCACTGTCACGGATGGCTGGTTCGCAAAGGCCGGCGTCCGGATACAGCCGACGATGGAGTTCGGCAGTGTTGAAGCAATCAAGGAGCTGGTCGCCGCAGGATTGGGCTGGTCGCTACTGCCTGCGCTCGCGCTGAAACAGGACCGCGCAGGGTTCCTCACGACCTCGCCTGTCAGGCCGCGCTTGGCCCGCCAGCTCGGCATCGTGTTGCGTCGGGACAAGCACCTCACCAAAGGACTGCGGGAGGTTATCAAGTGTCTGCGGGGATTTGGCGAACTGCAGCCGGCCTCTTTCCGGCGATAACCAAATCGCGGGTCTCCGACCAATTTCGCATCGCTTTTGCCAACGTGTATGAATGTGTCAACAGCAAGCGCGGATTGCGGTCATTAGTCCGTTAGGATGACTGCAAGGCGGGCCGTTTTGCATAGAGCGCGCATCCACAGTCTCAGGAGTGTGTGCAATACTGCCCTAGGGTAGCGTTTTTGATTGACTGCAACACTCCATGCGCTAGCTCTTATACAAACAGCTGATTCAATATTGGCAGGATACATCGAAGAACTTAGGCGCGGCGCAATGAGGAGATCCAACCCATATGCCAGAAGGTCGTGCGAGTTGGCCCAAGCTGGTTCCACAGGGATCCGAATTCCTCCGCCGCGCCGACGCGGCTTTCTCGCTCTGGGATCTCGACCTCGTCCTTGTCGACTGGTCTGAGAAATTTAAGCGGCGCGGGGGTTTCAACGAGCAAGCGGCGACAAAATTGTGGGACGTTTACCCTGCGCTGGCAAATCCTCCGGCCGCTGACATTGTCCGGCTCGTCGTCAACACTGGCAGGCCGCAATCCATCCGGCTGGGCATATCGACCGATGACCGCTACGATCTGCTGCTGCTGCCTGCCAGGGAGGGTCTGGCGGTCGTCGAGATCAGCGGCGCCGATCTCAATGAAACCACACGTGCGCAGGAGCAGGAACGAGCCCTGCTTCTGCACCAAGCAACCCATGACGTGCTGACCGGACTGCCCAATCGCCGGCAGTTCAGCGACGAATTGGGGCGGCTGCTTCCCACCGGTGACAAGAGCGGTCTTGCACTGATGCAGATCGATCTCGACGACTTCAAGCCAGTGAACGACACGCTTGGGCACGGCGCTGGAGACATTGTTTTAAAGCTCGCCGCCAACCGGATCCGAAGCGTGCTTGGCACGGACGAGACGGCCTTTCGTCTCGCCGGTGACGAATTTGCTGTGATCCAGATTGCGCAAGAGCAACCAAGCGAGGCTGAGCGACTGGCCGAGGCGCTGGTTGGCGAATTCAAGAAGCCATTTGTGGTGGATGGCATTGCTGTCTTCGTGGGAGCCAGTGTCGGCATTGCGATTGCGCCACGCGACGGCGACGAGGGCGAGCAATTGATGAAAGCTGCCGATGTCGCCCTTTATGCGGCCAAAAAGGAAGGACGCCGCCGCGCACGAACCTTCGATCAAAGTATGTTGCTGGTGCTAGAGCAACGGGAAGTGCTGCGACGCAGCCTGAGGGTGGCGCTTCAGCACGGTGAATTTTTCCTCGAGTACCAGCCGATCGTTGACCACGCGCGCGCCGTCATTGGCTTTGAAGCCTTGTTGCGCTGGCGTCATCCGAGGCTCGGCGTGGTTCCGCCGATCGCCTTTATCCCGATGGCGGAAGCCGATGGCCTGATGAGCGAGATTGGCCAGTGGGTGCTTGAGGAAGCCTGTCGAGCAGCGTTGGACTGGCCGGCGCATTATACCGTCGCCGTCAATCTGTCCCCCGCAGAGTTCCTGACTGCAGGCTTCACGGACCGCGTATCGCAAACGCTCGATCTGGTCGGCTTTCCCGCCGAGCGCTTGGAGCTTGAGATCACCGAAACGGTCCTTCTGGAGCGCACGATCAACAACCTCGATACGCTAAACACCCTCAGCGTACTTGGCATCCAGATCTCCCTTGATGATTTCGGAACCGATTATTCATCCTTGAGCTACCTGAAGAACTTTCCGTTCGACAACATCAAGATCGACAAATACTTCATCGACGACCTCCTCGACGACGAGAAGAGCCAGACAATCGTGCGCGCTGTCATTGCACTGTCGCACGGGCTCGGCATGCGCGTCACGGCGGAGGGCGTCGAGACTGCCGAACAAGCCGCGTGGCTGGAGGCTGAGGGATGCGATCGATTGCAAGGCCACTTCCTGAGCCCGCCCATGCATGTTGACCATATTGGACAGTTCGTCGGCCACCGAAAAGGTCGTCGGACCAACGGCGCTGCGCCGGGTCACAGGGGCGGCCCTGGAGGCGTGCAAACGGCAGTTGGACAGGGAGGTTCCGGTTGAAAAGGCAGGAAGCGATAACAAACACAGCTTTCGAGCAGCTGCTCAAACTGGAAATCGAAATGGCAACCTTCACGGCCGACTGGCTGCATTGCGACCAGCTGTCGAATTATATCGCCCGCATGGTCAGCCACGATCGCCGTGATCCGCTGCGCCACTCCAACCTGCTCTCTTCGGCTCTCAACGAACTGCTTGAGATGTCGTTTCGCTCCGACGCGCAAGAGGGCGAGCTGGTATGCGATCTCTATCGTCATGAGCAGACAGAGCGAATCGAGTTGAGCTTTCCCTGCCCGTCACAACAGCGACGCTTTTACTTTGAGCTCGTTGACGGTCTGAACGACGGTGAAAAGCTGGCAAACTACGTGAGGGTCATCGCCGACGAAACTGCTCCCATCGCGCAAGCGGTGCTATTGGGATTGGCGGTCAACTATGACGCGGACATAGAACTACGCGCTTCGGCTGCCGACGCCCTCACCTTCGTTGTCGACCTGCCGCTCGAGAGGCTCCTCAATTGACCGCGAATAGTTCTTCACACGTCTTCACGACGCAATTCGACGCCAGCAATCAGGAGTTTGTCGCCACCGGTGTTTTCCGACCGCGTTCGATCGCCGACATTGCCGATGAGCTCTTGCTGCTGCGAGACAAGATTGAAACGGTCCAAGGGGTTTTCTACGTCAACCTGAAACGCGTCACCCACATGAACAGCACGGCGTTCCGCGCCCTGGCGCGCGTCCTCGTCGACGCCTCCCGCTCGAGGCCGGAGCTCAAGATCGTCGTTGTCGCATCGAGTGTTGTCGCATGGGCGACGCAAATGTTTCGGCACCTGAGCGAACTCTCGCCCAATATCTCGATGGAGATCTACGATTCTGCCTTCTATCCCGGCCAGACATTTGTCGAGAACCAGAGCTTCATCCCGATTCTGCGGACTCAAACGAAAATGACCTGGCGTCACGAACGGGAAATCCTGCCGCGGCACGGCCTTCGCAACGGCATGGTGATCGCCGACATTTGCTGCGGCATCGGTGATTTCGTGATGCTTGTGAGGAAGGAATTCAATCCGGCCAGAATCGTCGCCCTCGACCACTCCGCGGCAAGCCTCGACTATGCGCGCTCCGTTGCGGAGGAGTTTTGCGTTCGCGATATCGAATACACGTATGGTGACGCATCCCAAACGCTGTTCGAAAGCGATCAGTTCGATTTCGTGACGTGCCGGCACTCCTTGCAGATCTTCGACCGCCCGGAGCTTCTCCTCAGAGAACTCTACCGGATCTGCAAGCCGGGCGGCAGGGTCTACATCACCAACGAAAAGAACTCCCATTGCCTGGGCGAGCCGCGCGCCGACAGCATCCAATGGACCTACAACGAGGTAGCCAAGCTCTTTCGCCATTTCGATATGGACGTCGAAATGGGGCCAAAGGGTTCCCGCCTGCTGCTGGATACCGGCTTCGAGGATGTGAGGATCGAAAGTTTCATGGTCACCAACCTCGACGGCGATCCGCAGGAGTTCGCCGATGTCATTGAAGCATGGGAGGATGTGTACGCAGGCGAGATGTCTGTCAAACGAGGAGATTCTCCGGAGTTCGTTGAACGGTTCAGGCAGGGGTTCAGGGATCACATCTTCGCTGCGCTTCATCCGCGAGGCTATTCCGGCTGGCCAATCTGGGCGGCGTCGGGGCAAAAACCGCTATGACCGTTTCTCCACTAAAGCCAGGCCTCGGATTGCGCTCGTTTCGGACGAAATTCATGATTGTTGTCGGTGGCGCCGTGCTATTTGATCTTCTGGTCAGCGGCGGCCTGGCGCTTTGGAACGTGCAGCGGCTATCACGTGACGCAACCACCCAGGTTGGCCAAGGTCTTGAAAAGGCGAGCCAGGACTATATCCGCTCCTCCAGCGATTCCACGGCCGCGCAGGTTGGCCTGCTTTTGGACCAGGTGCATTCAGACGTCAAAGCGTTAGCCGGCGTGCTCCAGGGCCAGATCGATCGACCAATCAGGAACGACGCGGTCGGCGCGGCCATGGCAAGGGCTGACCCCGGCGCAGTGACGGTGAGTTTCAACATGAGCGGCAATTGGGCGCAAAACCTTCCAGGTTCGCCGTCCGTCGTCAGCGTCTGGGGCTACCTGCTCGACAAGGATCATCATCCGCTGCCGCAAGTGCAGACCGATATCGAAACCAGCACCGTCCTTGATCTCGTTGCGCCAAACCTTCTGCGCACAGGCGCCTCCAAACTCCAGATGTACTACATCGGCCCGAAGGAGCGGCCGATCTTCAGAACAGCCCCTTATACCGATCAGGCGCAGACATTCGACCGGCTCTATCCCGGCCATAATGACGCGAACTTCTGGGATTTCTTCTTTCCGGGCATTTATGAGTCATGGCAGCAATGGGCGCGAGAGCCCGCGTCACGCCCCGTTGCCGAAAACATCACGCAGACCGCTCCTTATACCGACGCCATTACGGGAAAGCTGATCGTCAGCTTCTTCCACCCTCTTTGGACGGCCGATCGACGCGGCGTGGCGGGAACTGCCGGCGCCGATATTACCCTCGATCAGCTTGCTGAAATTGTCGAACACGTGAAAGTCGCAGAAAGCGGTTTCGGCTTTCTGGCGATGTCGAACGGCAACGTCGTTGCGATCAACGCGGCCGGAGAGAAGGTCATCGGCCTGCGCGCGGCGAGCGACGCGACCAGCAAGGGGGTAACGGGACTTGATCGCTCGCTGCGCAACAGCGCGCAGAACGCCGTTGCAGCCCTTCCACTCGATACGGACGGCGTCGTCCAGCACATCGCGCTTAAGGAGAATGGCGAGGACGTGCCCTATCTGGTCGTCACCAAACAGCTCCGCCCCTCCAATTTGTGGGTCAACGGTCCGATTCAGCGCGAAGTCATGTCGCTCGGCATTGTCGTCCCCGAGCGAGAGATTTACGCCTCCCTGATCGCCGCCAGGCAGCAGATAGCGCAGGCAACCAACCGCATCCTCATCTATCAGATCCTCGCGGTGCTCGTTTCGCTGCTCATCGTCACGGCCGCGGTATTTGCGGCGTCGAAACGCATTACCAGCGGGATCAGAGCTCTGGCGGGGGCGGCCAAGCGCATCGAGGCGAAGGACTATTCCGTTCGGGTCGACATCCGCAGCAAGGACGAAGTCGCCCAGGCCGGACTCGCCTTCAATCGCATGGCCGAGCAGATCAGCTTCCACACCGAAAACCTTGAAAAACTGGTCGCGGAGCGGACGCAGGAGATCGAGGAGGCGAAGGAAGAAATCTCGGCCTTGAACACGCAACTGAAGAGCGAGAATCTGCGTCTCGGCGCCGAACTCGATGTGGCCCGACACATCCAGATGATGGTGTTGCCACGCGCAGCCGAGCTCCGCGCGGTCGAGCATCTGGAGATTGCCGCTTATATGCGTCCCGCCGACGAGGTTGGCGGCGACTACTATGACGTCCTGCAGAATGGCAGAAGCCTGAAGATAGGCATCGGCGATGTTACCGGCCATGGCCTGGAGAGCGGCGTGCTGATGCTGATGGTGCAATCGGTCGCCCGCGCCTTGCTGGAGGCGGGGGAGACGGACCCTTCGAAATTCCTTGCACACCTGAACCGGGCGATCTTCAAGAACATCGAGCGCACGAGGACCGACAAGCACGTGACCTTGTCGTTCCTTGATTACGATGGCGATCGCCTGACCATTTCAGGGCAGCATGAAGACCTCATCGTCATTCGCCAGACAGGGGAGGTCGAGCGGATCGATACCGGTGATCTTGGACTGCCGGTGGGGCTTGAATCCGACATTTCGCCCTTTGTTGATACTCGCGAAATATCCTTCCAGAAGGGCGACCTGATCGTGCTGCATACGGACGGCGTCACGGAAGCTGAAAATCCGCGCGGCGAACTGTTCGGTATCGATCGGCTTTGCCAGAGCGCGCGGCGCCTGTACGGCCAAACGGCCGAAGAGGTAAAGGACGGCATTATCGAGGGCCTGATGGCCTATATCGGAACGCAGAAAATACATGATGACATCACATTAGTTGTGATGCGGCATAGGTGATGACATGACGGTCGTGCTCTTTGGGCAAGAACACCTCGCCTTCTCTGACACCGCTCACGCAGTCAGACTTCTATTGCTTGATGGTCCGCTTGATCTTGCCTGGAAGCACTCTGGAATGACGTCTGATTTCATCGCCGAGATGATGGCGCCGAGATTTCGTCCATCGAGGCGGCTCTACAATCAACTCAAGCAGGATATCGGCTATCTCGCAAACGAACTGATCGAGAATGCCATAAAGTTTCGCGCGCGCGGAGAAGTCGTGGTGGAGGCGCTGGCGCAGACGGATTGTGTTCGGCTCCGGGTTTCCAATTTTATCGACAGCGAAACGGCTGCCCGATTCCAGCGGCTGCTGGTGAATGTGACGAGCGGCGATCCCGGCGACCTGCTCATCCGACAGATCGAGGCAAGTGCCACGGCCACGACCGGAGCCACTTCCGGACTGGGTTTGTTGACCCTGATGAGCGACTACGAGGTGCAGTTTGCCTGGCTCTTCGAGGAGGACAGCGTTCACGAACGAACAAGAATTGAAACCTATGCCGCGATGGCAATTCCGGCATGAAACGGCAAGAGGTGCGCCATGGAAATTAGAGAAGAAGCCTACCGTGTCTGGTCCGAAGGCAGCACCGTCTTTTTCGACGGGACAATGCGGCTGGCAGGTCCTGATGCCTACGCGCCTATCCATGCGCTCGCCATGAAGGCGCTCGAAGGTGGGGGCGGCAAAACGACGTTGGACTTGACGGGCCTGGAGTTTCTCAATTCCTCCGGCATAAACCTGCTCGCCAAGCTGACGATCGAAGCGCGCAACCGTCCGGACATTCATTTGACCGTGCTGGGGTCATCACAGATTTCGTGGCAGATGAAATCGCTGCCCAACCTGAAAAAGCTGCATCCCGGCGTGGATCTGAGAATGACCTGACGGTGTAGGAACTGATGTGGAACGAAGCGCGCTTGCCTGATGGATGATGGAGACCGAATTGCAAGACGACGAACGATCTCGCCCCTTTCCAGCCCAACCCGATGACGGGGCACGCGACGATAGCAAGGCTGCGCAGAGCGAACGCCGCCGCTTTCCTCGCGAGACGAAATCGACGGCGGAGCAACCGGCACCTTCGCCAGCATTGCAACCGTTGCGGTTTTCCACGCGCGACCTCGATCCGGCACAGCAATTTGCCGCCTGGCAGTCTTACGTCGCGCCGCTTGTCGACGTCCGGCGCCCGGATAATTCTCCCCCAGATGCGGGTTTTGGAGCCGATCACGCAGCCTGGAATCTCGGCGGCATGCTCATTATTCAACAAAGCACCCCCGCCCATAGCTATATGCGTTCGGAAGCGAAGGTCAGGTCAAGCCCCATCGATCACTGGCATATCTCGGTCCTGCGCAACGGCCGAACATGGACGGAGGTCGGCGGGCACGTCTCCGAGGGCGAGCCTGGGAAAGTCGAATTGCGGAGTTTGGGACATCCCTTTCGCGGTCGATCGACGGACGCCCAGACGCTATCCCTTTATCTTCCCCGCGAGCTGCTTCATCCCGCCTCAACCGAGATCAGAAACAACATCGCCCTTTCCGGAACGCGTGCCAAACTGCTAATCGACTATCTGGACGGCGTCGAGGCACAGCTGGCGCAGCTGGCAGAAGCGGATCTTGCGCACGTGGTCCAGACCATCCGCGACATGATCCTGACCAGTGTTTCATCGTCACCAGCATATTTCTCGTCCGCAGAGCCACACAACAGCTTGCCCCTTAAGGATCGCGTCTACCGCTTCGTCCAGCACAATTTGATGTCGCCCGACCTGACAACCGACCGTTTGTGCCGGGAATTGGGCGTCTCCCGCACCCGCCTCTACCAGGCTTTCGAGCCGGACGGCGGCGTGCATCACTACATTCAGCGCCGCCGACTTCTGGCTGCACACGCCGCATTGAGCGATACGGCCAACCGGCAACAAATCGTTGATATCGCCTTTGCGGCCGGTTTTTCCTCTGCCGCACATTTCAGCCGTGCCTTCAGCAAGGAATTCGGCTACAGCCCGCGCGAGGCGAGAAACGTGGCCGTGCCGTCTTATCTCGGGCACCCCGTCGAGCCGGCGTCCGAGGCAGAGAGCGCTCAATCCTTCGACAAGTGGCTGAGAACGCTCGGGCACACCCGCCGCGCCTGATCGCTGCCAATCCTGTCGCGATAAAGCGTTGGTCGCCAGGACGCCGAAGGGCGACAATCCCCTCCCCGTCTGTCGACTCTGATCGGCCGCGTCACGCCCGGGATCCGTGTGCCAAAATCAATCACGCGCGAAAGCGGCTGGACACTACCAGAGGCCGCAGAAATGGACGCTGCTGCAAGTTTCTGGATGCGCAGCTAACGACAGGTGCCCCGTAAGCCCTTAATAAAGAAGCATAATCGCAATGCAGTCAATCAGACGGAACGCATGGCAAATGCGCTTCCTTCATAAATAAAGCAACTTTCAGGGGCATATCATGGAACCGACCAATCCTACGATCCAGATCAGCAATCCTCGATATCCTGCGAATGATCCATACCGCGTTGTCGAGCGCGAGGAAGTCCTTGCTCAGGCCTTTCGAGCTTTCGTCCAGCGAGCCGTTGCTGCGGGTTGGAAGGAATCGGAGGTCGCTCTGACTTTGGCCGACATCGCTGACGACTATGTAATGGCTCTCGCTCGAAGGGTTAAGGCAAACTAGTACCGAGTACCGTCCGCGCGTCGCAGCTGGGGCGAACGCGGACATGCCAGCATCCCTTCAACCGGCCCGGGGCCCACCGCTTCCAGATAACGCGAAGCGGTGGGCCTCGGTCGTTGAGCGGGCGTAAACCGCGACGGCTTGTCGAACTCCTCCCGCTTTGCGCCGGAGAAGGCAGCGATGTTTTCAGGCCAGTTAGCGATCCGGACCCGAGGCCATCTCGGCTGCCGCGGCCAACATGGTCGGCGCCAGAATCGACAATCGAGAGCTGTCATTTGCTTTACAGATACGACGCTGTACAGTCCTGAGGAGCTGATTGGCCGCCGCTCCAAGCTGCCGCCTTTAGAAGGAGGAATGATGTTTCATCATGTTTCTATCGGCGTGTCCGATCTTAACCGTGCGCGCCAGTTCTACGACGCTGCACTTGAACCTTTGGGCTATATGAGGCTTTCCACGAGTGACAAGTGGCTGGGCTACGGCGCGGAACAACCACAGCTTTGGATAAAACTCGCCGAACGCCCGGTCGTGGCCGATATGGAGTCGGGACTGCACTTCTGTTTTGTTGCCGACAGCGAGGAAAGTGTCAGGGGCTTTCATGCAAAAGCTACCGTCAGTGGCGGGACGGATAACGGCGAACCGGGAATACGTCCCGAGTACGGATCCTTCTATTACGCAGCGTTCGTCATCGATCCGGATGGCTACCGTCTGGAAGCCTTTTTCCATCGCCCTGAATGACGGCCCATGGCGCGGGCCGCTTGAATGACACTGATCGCAAGGTAACCGCATGTCGCCACACCTTGAGCCCGCCCGTCCTCACGCACCTTCAGCAGTGATTTGGGTAGGCTTCATTGCGATGTGCGTCGGCATGTTCATGGCGATCCTGGACGTCCAGGTCGTCGCGACATCTCTTCCGACCATCCAGCAAGCCATCAACATCGACCCCGACCAGATGAGCTGGATCCAGACCGTCTACCTCATCGCGGAGGTGGTCGCCATACCATTGACCGGCTTGCTGACGCGCGTCTTGACGATGCGGTGGCTCTTCGTCGCTTCAATAGGCTTGTTTGTTGTTGCTTCGGCTGGTTGTGCGGCGAGCAGTGACTTCAGCGAACTGATTGCTTGGCGCGTCGTCCAGGGCTTCTCCGGCGGGACGCTGATCCCGGCAGTGTTTTCAGCTGTCTTCATCCTCTTTCCAAATGAGCGGCAGGCGATCGCAACGACAATTGCGGGCGTGCTGGCTGTCTTGGCACCGACGGTTGGGCCGATCATCGGCGGCTGGCTGACGGCGACTTATTCCTGGCACTGGCTGTTCCTCATCAATATTGCTCCTGGTATCGTCTCGGCGCTCGTGGCGTGGCGGTTTCTGCCGCTGCAAAAAGGCGATACTTCCGAACTCCGGCATCTCGATGGTGCTTCGCTCGTCATGATGGCGCTGGCGTTGACGAGCCTCGAATTGGGACTGAAGGAGGCGCCCACAAGCGGCTGGATCTCGCCATATGTTCTCAGCCTGCTGGCAGTCAGCCTCGTATCGGGAGCCGCATTCGCAAGCCGGTCGCTGGGCAGAATGCGCCCGATTGTCGAACTGCGTCATTTTCGCGATCGAAATTTCCTCGTCGGTTCAGCCCTCAGTTTCGTGCTCGGGATCGGCCTCTTCGGCTCCGTCTATCTCATGCCGGTTTTCCTTGCCTTCATCAGAGGACACAATGCACTGGAAATCGGGACCACGATGCTGGTCACAGGTATCACGCAGTTGATCACCGCACCGATCGCAGTTGCGCTGGAGAAGCGAACGGATCCGCGCCTGCTCTCGGCATTGGGGTTTGCGCTATTTGCGATCGGCCTGGCGATGAGCGCATTCCAGGATCCCCGGTCCGATTACGACGCCATGTTCTGGCCCCAGGTCGTGCGCGGTGCAGCGATCATGTTTTGCCTTCTCCCGCCCACGCGCTTGGCGCTCGGAACCCTGCCAGCGGCGCAGGTCCCTGATGCAAGCGGGCTCTTCAACCTGATGCGCAACCTTGGCGGAGCAATCGGCATCGCATTGATCGATACGATCATCTATACGAGGTCGGAGCCCCTCGCGCAGACATTATGGGATCGGTTGCGTGCCGGCGACACAGCTGCCGCAGCGTTCGTCGGGGCGCCAGCCGGCACGATTGCGGGCAGTGCAGGCGGCGGCTTCAGCCCCGACACAATCGCAGCGCTAGATCCGCTGGTGCAAACGGCAGCAAGCGTCCAAGCGATCAACGAGGCGTGGCTCATCGTTGCCATCCTGACAGGCTGCGCACTGCTCTTCTTGCCATTCGCAAGACCGGTCGCTCCACCGCAATAAGAGCGGCAAGGCCTTTTCCGGGCCGCATTCCTCACTGGTTCGGCGGTTCTCGGGCCATGGGGACGACGTCTTCGGGCCTTCGGCTGCCTGACGTCTCGATTTTCTGCGACCTTGATGAGGAAGGTGTTCATCCGATACGCCGGCGGCAAAGTGTGAACAGAGCGTTCAATCGCCTTTTCATCGCAGATGCCGCTTCCCATGTTATGCCCATCATAATCCCACGGCAGATCCCTGATATCCAACGGGCAAAAATCATGAAGAAAATCGGCTTTCTCTCCTTCGGCCACTGGACGCCCTCTCCCCAATCGCAAACCCGCTCGGCGGGCGACGCGCTGCTCCAATCCATCGACCTTGCCGTTGCAGCGGAAGAGCTTGGTGCCGACGGCGCTTATTTCCGCGTCCACCATTTCGCTCGCCAGCTTGCCTCCCCGTTTCCGTTGCTGGCGGCAGTCGGCGCCAAGACGAAGACCATAGAAATCGGCACCGCGGTCATCGACATGCGCTACGAGAACCCTCTCTATATGGCTGAGGACGCCGGAGCCGCCGATCTCATCACGGGTGGTCGCCTGCAACTTGGCATAAGCCGCGGCTCCCCCGAACAGGTCATCGATGGCTGGCGCTATTTCGGCTACCAGCCACAGGAAGGCTCAAGCGATGCCGATATGGGCCGTGGCCATGCCGAAGTGTTCCTGGAAGCACTGAACGGCGAAGGCTTTGCAAAACCCAACCCGCGTCCGATGTTTCCGAACCCGCCTGGCCTGCTGCGCCTTGAACCTTATTCGGACGGATTGCGCGAGCGCATCTGGTGGGGTGCTGGGTCCAACACAACCGCCATCTGGGCGGCCAGGCTCGGCATGAACCTGCAGAGTTCGACGTTGAAGGATGACGAAACGGGCGAACCCTTTCACGTCCAGCAGGCCGCACAAATCCGCGCTTATAGAAATGCCTGGAAGGAAGCCGGTCACAGCCGCACACCGCGCGTGTCGGTCAGCCGCAGCATTTTCGCGCTCGTCGACGATCGCGACCGCGCCTATTTCGGTCGCGGCGGCAAGGAGCAGGATTCAATCGGCTATATCGATGAGAACACCAAGGCCATCTTTGGTCGGTCCTACGCAGCCGAACCGGACGCGCTGGTCAAACAGCTCGCCGAGGACGAAGCCATCGCCGAAGCCGATACCCTGCTGCTCACCGTCCCCAATCAGCTTGGCGTCGAATACAACGCCCATGTAATCGAGGCGATCTTAAAGCATGTGGCGCCGCCCCTTGGCTGGCGCTAACTGAGGAGTTAAACCATCACATCAACATCGGCATCGTAAATGGGCCCATGACTGTCACAAATCGCCCAAAGGCGGAGGCTCTCGCGAGCGCTATTGCTTCAGTACCAGCACGCTTCGTCCGCTTGTGGTGTCGGCAATCAGCCGGGCGATCTCCTCAGATCTTGCTTGCGGAAAGCTTGCCGTGATCTCGGCACCGGCGCCAGAGAATGTCTCGCTGAGGATGTGCATCCCCTCGAAGGCGGCCAGCCTTGCCTTGAGGATCGCAAGGTCGCAAAAGGCCGCGCGGATCGTTCCTTCCAACGTTGGAACAAGCTCGATGAGCTCGCCAGCCCGCAAGCAGGCGGCGGCCGTTCCACCATAGGCGCGGATTAAACCGCCGGTACCGAGAAGAACGCCACCAAACCAGCGTGTGACGATAACGATGACCTTATCGAGCGACTGGCCGTCAATCGCCTGCAATATCGGCTTTCCTGCGGTTCCGCCCGGCTCGCCGTCGTCGCTGAACCGGTAGGTCTGACCGATGCGCCAGGCCCAACAATTATGGTTGGCGTCGCCATGACAGTGCGCGGCAAGCGCCTCCTTGGCTTCGAGCTCACTGGCGATCGGCATGCCGATCGCCAGAAACCGGCTTCTTTTCACGACTTGCTCGAGGGATATCGGACGTGACAGCGAATACATGACAGCGGTATAGGCCAGCGCGGCCGCCGAGCGAAGATGTCCGACAAAGATTTCATCCGGCAACGGACGGATATGGGGATGGAGATGTCTGCCAGGCACAGCGATGCCGATCCGCACTATTGGGCCGGTATCGAAATCCGGCCTCTCATGTTCGGATGGAACCGACAATAATAGTCGACCGGCGTGGTTGCCTTCAGCACCAGACGTCCCGATTTGCCTGGAGGAATGACCACCTCCCAGTCCCCCTTCACGGTCGCCGTATGGGCAAGGATGTCCTTGTTGATCCATTCGATCGTATCGCCCGGCCTTGCGCTAATCTCGGCGGGCGAAAACATCATCTTTTCGATTGTTACCGTGACGGTTTCCGCCCGCACCGGAACGACACCAATGGTCAACGCAGATACCGCAACGATCCACAGATGCCGTCCCAGCATGCCGATATCTCCTATTTGAGCTCGGCAGCGACGTGTTCGGCGTGCTGCTGGTGGCCTTGGAAGATTTTCAGACCGGTTTCGAGCAGTTCCTTGAGTTCGGCATTGCTCGCCGACGGGATCAACAGCGTCTCGAGAGCGCCGTTGACCTGCTTGTGGTAGGCCACCTCGTTGGCGACATAGGCCTTGTCGAAGCTCGCGCCGTTGAGCGCGGTCAGTTTGGCTCGCTCGTCGGTCGCAGCTTTCGTCAGCGTCTTGCTCGTGTCATTGTCCTGTGGCGTAACCTTGAGCTTCTTGACCAATGCGAGAGCCTGCGTATTCACCGCCTCATGGTCTCGCACCATGTCCTGAGCGAAGGCGACAACCGCCTTGTTTTTGGATTTCGAGATCGCAAGTTTTGCTGCCTCTACGTCGATGACGCCGGCCGTATAGGCGATATGAGCGATCTGCGCGTCCGTCGGCTTGTCTGCGGCCCATGCCGACGGCACAATTCCAAGCAGGCAAATCGCGGTCAGGGTGGCAATCTGTCGAGTATGCATAGGAACCTCCTTCGCCCGAACCGGCAAGGCTGGGCGTTATTTTCTGGAACGCAGATTGGATGCCAGTCCGACCGTTAGGTTCCCGCGGTTTAATCGGGAAAACCGAGACGGCTCATCACCGCGCTCGTCAGGCGCTCGCAACGGCGGCCGGCAAAGGGAAATGCGGAAAGGAGCACGGGACCGATCTGCTGGTCGAGGCGCTCGCGCACCAGACGCCTGGCGCGATGCAATCGGGTCTTGACGGTTTGCGCCCGTATGCCAAGTAGCGCCGCCGTCTCCTCGACACTCAACCCCTCGATGACCCTGGCGACAAAGACCGTTCGGTAGATATCGGGCAGAGCATCTGTTGCCTGCTCGACCAGTTGCAAGATTTGCCGTTGCGCCATGGTCCGCTCCGGATCGCCGGTGTTGTCGACAGGGAATTGGACGATCGTCGCTCCACCGAGCTGGTTGGTGGCATTCGCCACGCCCGCGCTCCGCCGCTTTTTGCGCAGACGCCCGAGGGCTTCGTTGATCACGATGCGCGATAGCCAGGTCGCAAGCGACGCGTCTCCGCGGAAGCGATTAAGATGGGCAAATCCCAGCACATAAGCTTCCTGAACAACGTCCTCCGCTTCGCTGTCGTTGCGAATGATGCTTCTTGCGAGGCGATAGAGCCTCTGATTGTGGGCCTTCATGATTGCGCGAAACGCATGGCGATCGCGGGCGACCGCGCGCCGTGCCAGCTCGACATCGGCGAGCGTATCGAGTGCTTCGGCCCGATCGGTTCGAATGTGCGACATCTTCATCTCCTTAGCATGACTTTAGATGGAGCTGGATGGCAAAGGTTCCCGAAACTCATGCGCCCGCGCCGGGAGCGGCAAGACGCGTTGCGGTGACACATGGCAGCCTGATCGATCTGGCGCGTTGCCCGCGCCCGTTTTTAGGTGAACGCGTTTGACACAGCGCAAAAGGATGCCGACATTGCGTCAATGGCTTTACCGACGCGGCCGCAAGAATGGACCCGACACGGTTTCTGGATGGGATGGACTCTATGAATCTCAAGGACCACACACTCTTTCGTCAGGCAGCCCTGATTGGCGACAGATGGATCGAGGCTGATCCGTCGAACGCGATCGAAGTCAACAATCCGGCGAACAGCGAAATCATCGGCCGCGTGCCGAAGCTTGGCGCGGCGGAAACAAAAGCCGCGATCGAGGCGGCACGCGTCGCGCAAAAGGGGTGGGCGGCCCGCACCGCCAAGGAACGCTCCGGCATTCTGCGCAATTGGTTCGAGCTGATGATTGCAAACAAGGAAGACCTCGGTCGCATCCTGACGCTCGAGCAGGGCAAGCCGCTTTCCGAGGCGATCGGCGAGATCGTCTATGGCGCGAGCTTTATCGAATGGTTCGCCGAGGAGGCTCGCCGCGTCTATGGCGACCTGGTCCCTGGCCACCAGCCCGACAAGCGCATCATGGTGATGAAGCAGCCAATCGGTGTGGTGGCCGCAATCACCCCCTGGAACTTCCCGAACGCCATGATCACCCGCAAGGCGGGGCCCGCCTTTGCTGCCGGTTGCGCCATGGTGCTGAAGCCGGCCAGCCAGACACCCTTCTCGGCCATTGCAATTGCAGTGCTCGCCGAGCGGGCGGGGCTTCCGGCCGGGTTGTTTTCTGTCATCACCGGCTCGGCACGTGAAATCGGCGCCGAGATGACCGCCAATCCGACTGTCCGCAAGTTGACCTTCACCGGTTCGACCGAGGTCGGCGCCGAGCTCTACAAGCAGAGCGCTGCGACGATCAAGAAGCTCGGGCTGGAACTCGGCGGCAATGCGCCCTTCATCGTTTTCGACGACGCTGATCTCGATGCCGCCGTCGAGGGGGCGTTGATCGCCAAGTTCCGCAACAACGGCCAGACCTGCGTGTGCGCCAACCGCCTCTATGTGCAGGATGGCGTCTACGACGCCTTTGCCGAGAAGCTTGCAGTGGCGGTCGGCAAGTTGAAGACTGGCAATGGCTTCGACGAGGGGGTCATTCTCGGGCCACTGATCGATCAGCCAGCACTGGAAAAGGTCGAGGAGCACGTTGCCGATGCGCTCGCCAAGGGCGCGAGCGTCGTGCGGGGCGGACAGCGCCATGCGCTCGGCGGCACCTTCTACGAGGCGACGGTGCTCGCCAATGTCACGAAAGAGATGGTCGTTGCACGTGAGGAGACCTTCGGACCGGTGGCGCCGCTCTTTCGCTTCAAGGACGAGGCCGACGTCATTGCGCAGGCAAACGATACCGAGTTCGGCCTGGCCTCCTACTTCTATGCCAAGGACCTCGCCCGCGTTTTCCGGGTGGCCGAGGCGCTGGAATACGGCATGGTTGGCGTCAACACCGGATTGATCTCGACGCCAGAGGCACCGTTCGGCGGCGTCAAGCTCTCCGGCCTGGGCCGTGAGGGTTCAAAATACGGGATCGAAGAATTTATCGAGATCAAATACGTGTGCCTTGGCGGTATCGGTTGAATGCCTGGCACTGGCGCGAGGCCGCAATCCTTACGCTCTTTTGCTATGGACGGCAGGGGGTTTGAGGCTGCCGCCTACCGCAACGTGCCAACCTAAAGTGCGATTTTATTCGCCGACATAGCATTATGTCGACCGAAATGAGGATGTCCATAGCGACAGCGTGATTACCTTAGCCATGGTTATTGCACGTCTTTCGTGCCATATTAGCCATCAGCACTGTTCAACATTTGAGTCGCGATCTGGCGCGAAAATGGAGACGATGAGATGCTACATGGCCTTCCCGAGCCAATTTCGAATTCCCTTAAGTCTTTGAAGGAACGAATACTAGTTTGTGCCGTTTTTTCAGTGAGCGCGCCGACAGGGCGGCAATCCCGTCTTAACCAACCGGCCGCGGGAGAACATCATGCAAAAGGGTGAAAGCGACGTCTTTGATCTTTTCTCGGAGATTTACACAAGCGCCGCGCAAGAAGAACTGAGCCTACAAGAATACCTTCTAGCCTGCCGCGATGACAAAAGCCTTTATGCGACCGCGCAGGAGCGAATGGTCGAGGCGATCGGCGAGCCGACGCTGATTGATACGAGCGCCGATGAGCGGTTGGGCCGGATTTTTGCCAACCGCACAGTCAAGATCTATCCGTCTTTCGCTGATTTCTACGGCATGGAGGATACGATCGAGCGGATTGTCGGCTACTTCAGATACGCCGCGCAAGGGCTCGAGGAACGCAAGCAAATCCTCTATCTCCTTGGGCCTGTCGGGGGCGGCAAATCGTCGCTTGCCGAGCGCCTCAAAAGGCTCATGGAGCTGCGCCCGATCTACACCCTGGCTGTCAATGGCAAAATCAGCCCCGTCTTCGAATCTCCTCTCGGCCTCTTCCATCCGGAACGGATGGCAGGTCTCTTGGAAGACAAGTACGGGATTGCGCAGCGCCGCCTCACGGGTCTGATCTCGCCTTGGGCAACGAAACGGCTCGACGAGATTGGCGGCGATATCTCGAAGTTCAGCGTCGTCAAGCTGACGCCCTCCCGACTGCGGCAGATTGCGATCGCCAAGACTGAGCCTGGCGACGAGAACAACCAGGATGTGTCTGCGCTCGTCGGCAAGGTGGACATCCGTCAGCTCGAACATTTCAGTCAGGCCGATCCGGATGCCTATTCCTACAGCGGCGGACTAAACAGGACGACGCAAGGGCTTCTCGAGTTCGTCGAAATGTTCAAGGCGCCGATCAAGGTATTGCACCCGCTGCTGACCGCCACGCAGGAAGGCAGCTATAATGGCACCGAGAACTTTGGCGCCTTCCCGTTCCAGGGGATCGTCGTCGCTCACTCCAACGAGTCCGAGTGGTTGCAATTCAAGAACAACAAGAACAACGAGGCATTCCTCGACCGTATCCTCGTCGTCAAGGTGCCGTATTGCCTGCGGGTCACCGAGGAGCGGCAGATCTACGAGAAGCTGCTTCGAGAGAGCGAACTGGCAAAGAGCCCATGTGCTCCTGAAGTGCTCGAGAATCTCAGCCGCTTCACGGTTGCAACACGCCTCCACGCACATGAGAACTCACCGCTCTACACGAAGATGCGCGTGTATGACGGCGAGAACCTGAAGGACACCGATCCCAAAGCCAAGTCCGTTCAGGAGTATCGCGATGCGGCCGGCGTTGATGAAGGCATGACCGGTATTAGCACCCGCTTCGCCTTCAAGGTTCTTTCAGAAACCTTCAACTACGACACCAAGGAGGTGGCCGCCGACCCAGTGCACTTGATGTACATCATGGAACAGGCAATCCGACGCGAACAGTTTTCCAAGGAAACCGAGGCGCGCTACCTCGATTTCATCAAATCCGAGCTTGCTGCGCGTTACGCAGAATTCATCGGCCATGAAATCCAGAAGGCCTACCTTGAATCCTATAGCGAGTATGGGCAAAACCTGTTCGATCGCTACATCGCATACGCTGATGCATGGCTGGAAGATCAGGATTTCAAGGACTACGATACCGGCCAAATCCTCAACCGCGATATTCTCGACAGCGAGTTGTCGCAGATCGAGAAGCCTGCTGGCATTGCCAATCCCAAGGACTTCCGCAACGAGGTTGTGAAGTTTACGCTTCGCGCCCGTGCCAAGAACCATGGGCGCAATCCCTCCTGGACGAGCTATGAAAAGCTTCGCGAAGTGATCGAGAAGCGCATGTTCGGCCAGGTCGAAGATCTCCTGCCGGTCATCAGCTTCGGCTCCAAGAAGGACAGCTCGACGGAAAAGCAGCACGCCGAATTTGTCCAGCGCATGACGCAGCGCGGCTACACGGTTCGCCAGGTTCGGCGGCTCGTCGATTGGTACATGAGGGTCAACAAGGCCGGTTGACGATGCCGAACCGAGGGATTGGCAGATGCCGAATTTCATCGACCGCCGGCTCAACCCGAAGGATAAGAGCCTCGGCAACCGGCAACGTTTCCTGAAGCGTGCCCGCGACGAACTCAAGCGGGCAATCAAGGAACAGGTCAAGTCCGATAAGATTGCCGACGTGGATGCTGCCCATGGCGTCCCGATGCCGAAGCGTGGTGCAGGAGAGCCGACCTTTCAGCCTGCCTCCGGCAGCGGTGAGCGCGAGTATATTCTTCCGGGCAACAAGGAATACATGGCCGGTGACAAGCTGTCGCGACCGCAAGGCGGCGGCGGCGGAGGAGGCCGCGGCGCCGGCCGCGGCGAGAGTGAGGATGATTTTCAGTTCATTCTATCCCGGGACGAGGTTCTCGACCTTTTCTTCGAGGACCTTGAGCTGCCTGATATGGTCAAGCTGAACCTGAAGGAAACAGTGACCTACAAGCCGCACCGCGTCGGCTTCAGCACGGCCGGCACGCCCACCAACATCAATGTCGGGCGAACCATGCGCAACAGCTACGGCCGCCGCATCGCCTTGCAGCGGCCGAGCGAAGCGGCGGTGAAAACGCTTGGCGACGAGATCGCCGCCCTGGAGGCCAAGCAGGATCTGTCGGCGTCGGACCGGCGTCGCCTGCAGGCGATGCGCGAGGAACTGGCGCAGTTGGAGCGCAGGCGTCGACGCATTTCCTATGTCGATCCGGTCGACATTCGCTTCAACCGCTTCGAGCGCCAGCCGCTCCCCAATGCCAGCGCCGTGATGTTTTGCTTAATGGACGTATCGGCATCGATGGGCGAGCGTGAAAAGGATCTTGCCAAACGCTTCTTCGTGCTGCTCCACCTGTTTTTGACCCGCCGCTACGAGCGGATCGATATCGTCTTCATCCGCCACACCGACGAAGCGCGTGAGGTCGACGAGGAGACGTTCTTCTACAGCAAGCAGAGTGGTGGCACGGTCGTTTCCACGGCCCTTGAGGAAATGCTTCGTGTGATCGAGGAGCGGTATCCGGCTCATTTGTGGAACATTTACGCCGCTCAGGCATCCGACGGCGACAACATCAGCGGCGACTCTGAACGTTGTGCGGCACTGCTGCGCGATCACCTGATGCGTCTTTGCCAATACTATGCTTATGTGGAGATCATCGACGAGCGCGAAACGGAGATCTTTGGAACGACCGACAACGGCACGTCGCTGTGGCGCGCCTATCGCACAGTCGATGGGGAGGTGCCGAACTTTCAGATGACGCGGATCTCCAGACCGGCAGATATCTATCCAGTTTTCCGCAAGCTCTTTACCCGACAGCCTGCCATGCGCACGCGCAAGTAAGGGATGACCGAATGGCGAGACGCTCGAGTTCAGGCCTGCTATTTGACGGCTCCGACTGGAATTTCGCGACCCTTTCGCGCGCCTACGATGCCATCGAGACCATTGCACTCGACGAGTTGGGCTTGGACGTCTATCCCAACCAGCTGGAGATCATTTCCTCGGAGCAGATGTTGGATGCCTATTCCTCAGTTGGCATGCCGTTGATGTACCAGCACTGGTCTTTTGGCAAGCGCTTCATCTTCGAGGATCACCTGTACCGTAAGGGACAGCGCGGTCTCGCCTATGAACTCGTCATCAATTCCAATCCCTGCATCACCTATCTCATGGAAGAAAACACCATGGCGATGCAGACGCTCGTGACCGCGCATGCGGCGTTCGGCCACAATCATTTTTTCAAGAACAACTATCTGTTCCGCCAATGGACCGACGCCGGTGCCATTTTGAGCTACATGGACTTCGCCAAGAAATACATTGCCAAGTGCGAGGAACGGCATGGAGTGAGCGCCGTTGAGGCGATCCTCGATTCCGCCCACGCCTTGATGGACCAAGGTGTCTTTCGCTATCGTCGCCCGCCGCGCCTTTCCTCCGAAAAAGTCAGGGAGCGCGCCCGCGAGCGACTGGAATACGAAGAGCAAACCTACAGCGATTTGTGGCGCACGCTACCCCTGGCAGCCGAAAATCGCAATCCGGAGGATGCCGAACGCGACGCATCGGAACGCAAGAAGGTTCTCAACCTTCCAGAGGAGAACCTGCTCTACTTTCTCGAAAAGCACAGCCTCATCCTCGACCCCTGGCAACGGGAACTTCTTCGGATCGTGCGCGTCATTGCGCAGTATTTCTATCCGCAGCGCCAAACCAAGGTGATGAACGAGGGCTGTGCGACCTTCGTGCATTACACGATCATCAACCGGCTGTTCGATCAAGGCAGGATTAGCGAGGGGGCGATGCTGGAATTGCTGAAAAGCCATTCCAATGTGGTGTTTCAGCCGGCCTTCGATGACCCCCGCTTTCCCGGCATAAACCCCTATGCCTTGGGGTTCGCGATGATGCAGGATATCGAGCGCATCTGCATGAAACCGACGGCGGAGGATCGCGACTGGTTTCCCTCGTTTGCCGGCAATGGCGATTGGCGCGGAACCTTGCTTGACGCCTGGGCGAACCACCGGGACGAATCCTTCATGCTGCAATATCTAAGCCCGGCAATGATCCGCAAGTTCCGATTGTTTCTGCTCTCGGATCGCGCCACCGACAGCTATTGTGAAGTGGCCTCAATCCACAACGAACGTGGCTATTCCACGATCCGCTCAGCCCTTGCCCGCAGCTACGATGTCGGTGCCCGACAGCCTGATATCCAAGTGATCGACGTCGACCTACTTGGCGACCGACAGCTTCGTCTGCAACATAATGTGAAGAACGGCATCCTTCTGGAAGAAAGTACCCGTGATGAGACGCTCGGCCACGTTCGCCACCTCTGGGGCTACGACGTCAGCCTGAGTGGCGTCGATGCTGCAACCGGCAGCGTTCTCTACGAGTGCTCGACAGATGAGATCTGACGCGCGACGTTGGTCGTGGCCGGCGCAGGTACCTGATCGGATTGCCGCTTTGCACGGCTCAAAACGTCAATGCTTGTCCTCTTCGGCATGTCGTCGCCGGATGCTGCGCACGACGAGCCACATGCCAGCAACGACGATCGGAACCGAAAGGCCGGTCAACGTCTCGGGAGAGACCTCGAAGCCGACATTGTGGGCACCTTTTGCCACATAGCCGAAGAGCCCGACGACATAATAGGAGATTGCCGCCACCGACAGGCCCTCGACCGTCTGCTGCAGACGTAGCTGCAACTGGGCCCGACGATCCATCGAATTCAGCACCGTGGTATTGATACGCTCGAGTTCAACGTCGATCCAGCTTCGCAACAGGGCTGTGGCCCGGGCCAGCTTGCGCGAAAGGTTTGCCTGACGCTCCTCGACCGACTGGCAGGTTCGCATGGCCGGAGCCAGTCGCCGCTCCAGGAAAGAGCCAAGCGTCTCGCTTCCGGGCATCGCAGTTTCTGCAAGCGCGCGAATGCGTTCCTGAACGATGTCATAATAGGCGCGGCTGGCTCCGAACCGATAGAGGCTGAGCGCCGCGTTCGCCTCGAGTTCGGCCGCCAGACGTGTTATCTCCGACAGCATCTGATCCGCCTCCTCGCGAGCGTGAAGCTTCATTCGCTGCGTAATTGCGGTCAGGCCGGACTCGATCTGGCGGATTTCAGGCGAGAGCGATTGAGCAAGCGGCAGGCCCATCATTGCAAGCGTGCGATATGTCTCGATGTCGAGAAGACGCTGGACCAACGCACCCCGCGCGCTGTCCGACATACCGCGATCGATGACCAGAAATTTCGTCAACCCGTCGCCGTCCTGACGGAAATCGGTAAGGATCGTCGCCTGGCCGTTTCTCAGTTCGCTTCGGCACAGGCTGGTCGGATCGAAGACGAATATCTCCTGCGCGGTCTCGGGCGTGTCAGGCCGGATTTCCAGGCGAATCCCTGATATGAAGGGACCTGGCGGCGAAAAGCTGTCACCGAAGGGGTGAACGGCGATCGGCACACCAAACCTGTCTGGAGCCGGGCAATCCCAAAAGTAGGTTGAAAACTCGGTGTGACGTTCCCAGCGCAGCGTACCCTGGCCCCAGCTTATCGCATGATGACTGGTTTCGCGGGCGGGCGGAGCAACGCCGCTGGAACGGGAAAGATCGGCAAGCATCTCGTGGTCGTTGTCACCCGCGCTTTCCGTCAAAAAGGCCAGCTGGAATATGACACGTGGCGCCTGAACGAGAGCATAGGGTCGCGCATGAATTTCCCCCAAGGCACGTAGTCGAAGATCCGCAGGCGGAAAGCCAAAGCTTCCTTGCGTCATGCGTGCATTCCTTTCGGTGGCGGGTTTTCCGGTTATCGATCCCGATGCTGTGAGAGGGCTGGGTTTGGCAGGAAACTGAACATGCTGGATTGGTCGCTTCCTTTCGGCGGCAACCCATTCTAACACCCCTTGCCAACCCGCAAGGAGATTTCGGATATCCATGATGATGTCCCCACATCGGCCCCTCAGCCGACTGCATGCAAGCATCTCGTCATATGCCTGTCCAGCGCGATCCGTTCGCGCGACTGTTTGCCACAGGTCAGCCGAACCATGGCGCAAGCAACGCCTGCTTGGTGAGATGTAGCAAACGAGGATCGCCCGGAAGTCGTTGACGTTCGTGCCGTCGGTCCAGGCTTGAAGATATCCGAAAGAGTGCATTGAAGGCCGTCCAGGCATCGTTTCGATGCAGGGGTTCTGCGCCACCCAGTCGCGCGATGGTCTGCCCATCTGCTTGGATCACTGTCTTGCAGAGCCCGCCGAACCGGATTCAGTTTCGTCGTCGAATTTCGTATCGTGCGTGCCAGCGACAGCGTTGATTGGCGGAAAGTGTTGATTGCTCATGTTGATTAGGATTCGCTTAGAGTGGTACCCTGAGGCGATTCCAGGGGCGAATGCTCAATCAGATTTCAAAGATACAGCGTGCGACGGATTGCCATGAATGAAGACTACCCCAGCAGCACTACCTCTTGTGATGCAAGCGACCGGCATGCTCTTCAAGACGATCGGATGTTCGACGACAATATTCTTACCGGGCGCGGACGAACAGATGGGCAAACTTCTGGGCCAACGGCATTTACCGATTTTTCTTTTATCAAAAATGCGCTGAAGACGCTGTCTCGCGAGATCAGCATGGTGCGAGACAGGAAAGCGGAGTTGGAAATCGCGGCACTCCTAATTGCTCTGGTAAAGCAAGGCGTTCATGACGAAGAGCAACTCATAATCCTTGCGCGTGAGAGGTGGCTAGAAGCCGCGCAACGCGCTTCGGGTGAGACAGCGCGCTGACAAGGCGTCGGCGAAGATCGGAGGGGTTACGAAAGCACCGTGGAAACCGCCCTGGCGATCACTGCCCTTGCTGAGCAAAATCTAACGGCGCCGCCTCACCATCTCGTTGACATCGCCCCTCACAGGCGCTTTGAAGCTTAAAAAAACGCCCGCGGAGTCGGATCTGGGGCTCGCCTTCTCGACGCAAAACTATCGTCGAGCGGTTTATGGCAAGACGGCCGCGGTCTTGAACACTGTCCTCGATCTCAGGGTTCGCAAGGAATTCCCAAATGTGCGAGATGCAGAAACTGGTTGACTGGATCATCGGCAAAGGCTTGTCCTCCGACAGTATCGACGAGATCTTGGAGGGCGTCGCGCAAGCTCTGCTCCGACTGGGATACCCCCTAATCCGAGCCTCAATCGCCATGCCATCTATCGACCCCCTGCAGCGAGGTTTCTCGGTCACATGGTCGCGATCATCAAGCATTTCGGTGGAGATTCAAGGCCATGGCGACGCAGGGGAGGAAATGTTTCGGCGATCGCCGATTTCACACCTCCTGTCGAATAATCTTCTATACGGGCGATGGAAGCTACCTTCGCAAGCAAGCTCCCAACCCATTCCGCTACTGCAAGAACTCGCTCACGATGGAGCAACCGACTATGTGATGAAGCTCATCGCCTTTCCTGAAGGAACTGCCCTCGGTGGTGTCGGATTCTCCTTGGCAGGTGACGGCCCGACCGGCTTCTCGGAGGGACAAATCGCCGATCTGGACAGGTTTTTGCCCGCCCTTGCGCTTGCCTGCTACCGGATTGCAGCACTGCGCGTCGCCACGGATATGCTCGCTGTGTATACCGGCAGCCGTACGAGTGGCCGGATACTCAACGGACAGACGCAGCGTGGCGACGGAACGGCTATCTACGCCGCTATCCTGCTCGCCGACCTCAAGGATTTCACTTCGCTCAACGAACGATATGCGCCCGATCGTATCGTGACATGGTTAAACGAGCATTTCGAGGTCATAGGACAGCCGGTGGAGCAGGCCGGAGGAGAGATTCTGAAGTTCATGGGCGACAGCCTTCTCGCCATTTTTCCGGCGCAGATTGATAATCCGGCCGATGGATGCGAACGAGCACTTTCGGCAGCCAGGATGGCGATGGACGCCAACGACACGCTCAACTGGAAACGCGTCGACGCTGGGGAGCCAGCGATCCCGATCGATATCGTCCTCCATGTCGGCGAAGTGTTTTACGGAAATGTCGGTTGCACTCGACGCTTGGACTTCACAGCGATCGGGAAGGCCGTCAACGAAGCAGCTCGCATGGAGAAGCTGTGCGACAACGTCGGTCGTAATCTACTGGCATCCGCGATGTTTGTATCGCGCGTTCAGGCTGATTTCGAAAAGGTCGGCAGCTTTGCGTTGAAAGGCGTTGCGAAGCCTGCCGAAGTCTATGGATTGCAAAGGTGAACTCCGCCTCGCTTCGCGACCACGCGCTTGCAGGTTTGCTCCTGATCGAGCCCGATACGTGTATCACTCCTGAAGTGACATCTCAGGTCATTTCGAGGCTCGACTTTGCTCCCCTCCGTATGCAAGGGCAACTTCGTAAAAACGAACAGTGCGTCTTGATGGTCTGGATCTGTCACGAGGACGCCAGATTTAGGTCCTTTGTCCAAGCACGCCCGCGTGGTGGGCGAGCCCACAGCCCGCGAAATCGCAAACACCGGAATAAGTGATACGAGCTGCTGGTGCCTCGATGATCAGCGAAAGGCTCCGCCAGCCAATCCGAGAACTACAGTCATATCGTTGATTATGCCAAAACGCGCCTCGATCGCTGCAATTTTCTCAGGTGTGTCGGCATAGGTGGCTTCAATGTCGATAAACAACTGCTCGCACCCACCTGGTGTGACGGTACCAAACATCTGGCCGGGTTGGTTACTGACATTCCGCCAAGTGTGTCGAACATATGGTGGCAGCACGACGACTGTTCCTGGAGGTGCGTCGAATTCCTCGTCACCCCCATTGGAACCGATAGAAGCCACGGATTACCCGAAACGCCTCGGTCTCTCTGGTATGCGTGTGAGGAGCTGGACCATGCCCCGGTGGAGTGAAGGTCTCCCACATCCCGAAAGCGCCTCCAGGGTCGGCGGCGGTCGCATGGATGACGATCTTCGCACCAAAAGGCGTTTTAGCGATGCGTTCCCTGCCAGGCAAAGAGACGACTGCCTTTTGAAATGTCGACATGGGCCCCTCCTCGTCGGTTGCATCATAAATAACATATCGCTGCCTGGTCGTTAAACACTGCATGAGGCGTATCGCCGCGTAGCTGACCAGACCCGAAGATCATCGCCGTGGAAACCTCGTGCTCTCCCCGCTGCAACCGCTGCCAGGATCCCAGGGGTCCGCCTTATGATCAATTTCACGACCGAGCGCTGGCAGCGGCATCGGTAAGATGCCCGAAGCGCTGCTCCCCAGGCTCACAATAATTGGTCCGCCGCAACACAATCGTGATGGAACAATTCCCGATCGAATGGAATTGAAACACTTTGTGCGACTGCGCTGAAACGAAAGGCTGTGGAAAGTCAACTTGCGACACCATGCCTTATGCGCAGATCGGGTTTCGGATGCCCGCCGCTGTGGTATTGCCCGATCTTACTCGGGAGAGATTCGATGGCCATAATCGATATTCTGACGTCCGTGGCTTTCGCTGCAACCGTGACCGCGTCCATTTCACCGTCTGAGACCAACGCCCCGGTCTTCCGCCCGCTCGGCGTTGCGCAGGATGCCTTGCCGTCAGTGCTCGGGTGCAAACCGATCCATGGCGACCAGCCGGATGCGACAGGCCAATACTCGTGCAACAATCTACCTGGCGGAAATGACCTCTTTGACCAATATGTGCTCGCCTATGTCCGCGGGATGGGAATCTGCAACGTCGTGGCAATCTCCCACTACATCGACGACGATCAGCGCGGCACCACGACACGACAGGTCTACAAGGAAGCGACATCTCTGCTCGCTTCCCAGTTCGGGCCGGCGGACGAGAAGGTCGACCATGTCGCCACGTCCAAGTTCGGAAAGGACGGAATGTTCAGGCAGGCGGTCATTGCACAAGAGCGGCAGGTGTTCGAGCAATGGGACAGCCTGAGTACAAAGTTCCAGAATGCCCAGTCGGCCAGCGTCACCATTTCCGGAAGTGAGGACTGGGGACTGGCGGTCTACAGCATTTTCCGCTTTGCCCACAACGATGTGTGCCTGAGCAATCTCGAGCACCAAACCGGATTGTCTGGCGAAGACGGCGAATGATCGCCGCTAGCTGATGATCGCAGGCAAGAGGCCGCCGTTCGCCCGAGCGGCGGCTGGAAGACGGGAGCGGCAATCAGCTCCAGTCAAGATGTGAACAGTGCCCGCAGGCGAGCGAATAAACCTGGTCGATCCATACCAAGAATACCGCGTACATAGTGGGCAGCTGTCGCGGCGCTGACCGTCGCGCCGAAATGGCAGTAGCAAAGAACGTTATGCAGTTCGCCATCGGTGAGACCGAAGAACCTCTTGCCCTGGCCATAGGTATCATCCTCTAGCCCGGCGGCTCGCAGGATCGGATCCTCGAAGGCGACCGAGATCGGCGAGTTATCGCTACGCAGGAGCGATAGGACTGACGTCGGCTGATGTTCGGTCTGGTAGAGGGTTGCCAGTCGTCGATGCGGACTCATCTCGAGGAGCTCCACCCAGCGCTCGAGACGCTCGCTTCGCGACATGATGCGGTGCGGATATGCCTGGTCGATATCCGCAATATTTTGCAGTTGCTCCAATGTCTGATGTTTCATGGTGGGCTCCATTCGGCTGAAATCTGCGCAGCCCCATTTACGCGTACGCCCTGCATAAATGAGCTAGGGGACGACGAAGCCCAATCAAGATCACGGTGAAAGGATTTATGCGGGCGAAAAGCAAGTTGAACGACAGCCTGCACTCGCATCGCCCTCACCAGCTTGGCGCAAAATGCGGGCTGCTTGCTGCCCCGGCTCAACTCGCAGCTCTCATGACTGCGTCAGCTCAACAAAACCAGACCGCCGTCAGCCTTGCGCAGTCTTGATTTTCAAACGCCGTTTGCCAAACGCGAAGGAGTGCCAAGCCTCTCTCGGAGATCGTCGAAGACGGCAATCGGTCCAAGGCAGCAAGTTCCGAAATATTTTTGCGCTCGGAGAGCAAAGTTTCGCAGGAGCGTACAAAACCGCAATTGCCATCCCTAAAGAGACGGCGCATGTCGACACCCTTTCTGACAATGTCACAGATTGCCTTTCAAGCCGAAGGCAGGAGCACCCTTTCGGGAATCGACCTGACATTGAACAGCGGACGCGTCTGTGGCCTGGTTGGGTAGAACGGCAGCGGCAAGAGTACGCTTCTGAAGATCATGGCCCGACAGATCGCCCCGACCTCGGGCGCCGTCGATCTGAAAGGTGAGGCTCTTGCGCGCTGGGGCGGCAGAGCCTTTGCCCGGCAGGTCGCCTACATGCCGCAATTTACACCTGCAACCGATAGTATGACGGTGCGCGAACTGGTGGCGCTCGGCCGCTTTCCCTGGCATGGCGCGCTTGGCCGGTTCACCAGCGCCGATCAAAAACTGGTCGACGAAGCCATAGAGCGCACCGACCTCCTGCGTTTTGCAGACAGCTCGCTCGCCAATATGTCCGGTGGCGAGCGGCAGCGCACATGGATTGCAATGATGCTAGCCCAGAACGCGCAGTGCCTGCTTCTCGATGAACCAACCTCGGCGCTCGACCTCTTGCACCAGGACGGCGTCCTGACACTGCTGCGCGAACTCAGCCATGAGCGGCGGCTGACGATCGTCGTCGTCCTGCACGATATCAATCTGGCCGCCCGCTACTGCGATGAGATCGTCGCTTTGAAGAATGGCCGTATCTCGGCACACGGCAGGCCGACCGAAATCGTAAGGTCCGACGTGCTGAAATCGGTCTTCGATTTGGAGATGGGCGTCTTTCCGCATCCAGTCAGCAGCGACCCCATCAGCTACATCCTTTAGGGAGAGGTGTCATCATGACCGGGTGACGAGGCCCGCAACCCTTGACAAATGGTCTGTAGGAGAGATTACCGGGGGATGCAGTCTTGACCGAACGGATATCATGAGGCTGCGCAGCCAGGAGGGCATTGAGTCGCTAAAGGACATCACGTTTGCCATCCTTGAGATGAGCTGCAACATCAGTATCATCAAGAAAATTAGCGCACTCATCTGCTTCATCCCCAGCCGGTCAAGGGAGCCAGACGAGTTCAAAACGACGCACGGGCGCATCCGACCGTAGGTAATTCGCCTTACCTCCAGCCGGATGCCTGTTGATCCGGGACGGGCTGGGGATCGGTTCCAAGATCAACCCCCGAAAACTGACGAAAGTATGGGCGTGTGGCTATCGCCGCTTTTGTCGATGTTTCGTCCTTTGTTCCTACTACTTAACGTCGAGTCGTCAAAAGATCATATGATCTCTCAACCAAGGGATGAAAATACCCCTCTCGCTGCGCTCGTTTATGGTCCTCTTGCCGCGGCTCCTGGTGGCCGAGCATCGGTGGTCGGGACTTCGCATCAGTGCGAGCCCGAAACGACGTCCCCGCGCCCGCACGGCCGCGAGTTTACTTTCTGCCGGAACGGTTCTGCACTTGCCTGGGAAGAGGAGCGAAAATCCGGGCTTCTTTTGTCGCCAACGCAACGGGATGAAGAAAGCGGCAAAGCGTGCCCCTCCGGGAACATTTGGACGTCGCACAAGTTCACCCGACATCATTCCGGAATTGAGGAGGACGGTCATGAAACCGTCGACATCTGAAGGCGGACGCCAGTCCGCCAGCGCACTCAGAAAGGAAACGCGTAAGGAGGAGCGGAAGGTCGAGGCGAAGAAGGGCTCCCAGCTTTCCAAGGGAGCCGAGAGGGTGGAAGAGCGTTCGCGCTCCAGCGACGGCAAAAGTGCGGGCCAAAAGCAACGTTAAGCGCTGCGTGCACGCCGTTGCCGGCAGCACTTTAACGAGGTGTTGCGATGCCAGAGAAGCGACGACCGGAGGAAGCGAGCTCTACATGCTCTTGCTTGAGCCGACCGTTTGGAGAGACCACGGTCGTGTGTGCGGGCGGACTGCGAAGGCCAGAGCCGATTAGGATCACCGAGACAAGCGCAAGCTGCCGCGCATTTCCAGCACCACAAAAAGACTGCAAACGGCTATCGACCGACGCGAAATTGTGGAAATTCCCACCCAGTGGAGCAGTATAACGCTGCAACAAGGTGACAGAAGCCTGCTGTGGTGCGTAGGGTTCCCACGTTAAGAAGGGGAACTTACTATGACCACCACCAACGAAATTGCGGATAAGATTGCCGGTGAACACAGCCTGACCAAGGCGCAGGGCAAGGCCATTGTCGAGGCCGTTTTTGCAGCGATCACCGGTGCGGCAACTTCCGGTGCCGAAACCTCTATTCCGGGCTTCGGCAAGTTCAAAGTCAAGGACACACCGGAGCGTGAAGCCCGCAACCCGGCAACCGGCGCGACCATAAAGATTGCTCCTGCGAAAAAGGTGACCTTCACGCCCGCCAAAGCGCTGAAGGATGCGCTGAACAAGTAGTCCACCGTAGCGCTGCCAGAATGAGTTAGGAGCGCGACGAAGGACGTAACGACGCGGCTGCCTGCCGAATGTCTCACCAACGAGGATGTCACACTTTCTTCATTAGGCACGCCTAATTCTATGGCTGGAGTCTCCGGCTCCGGTCCCCTGTCGGGATCTTCTAGTTGGCCCGCTTCGGCGGGCCTTTTTTCCGATCGTGACGGCCAATCGAGTGTGTTGGTCAGGCCGCCCCGGCCAGGTCGCCGATGGGCAGAAGTGCCGGATCACGAGGTGGATCATTTTCATTGGGATTTTTTGTATCGGAAGGATCCTCGGCCGGCCTCAGAGGCGGCTTGTCCTTGATTCGATCAGGAACGCCTGGCGCGGACGTCGGGTTTTCTTCGGGAGTGGGAACTGTCGTAGGCGTTGGAATTCTCCTTTGCCCTTCGAAACGATACCCATGTGGGGTGGTTCCAGCAATCGACGGCTGGCTTAGAAAATTGACCCCGCTGGCCTTGCTGGCATCGTTTGTGCTCAGAGATCAGGACAGGGATGGCAAAAACAACGGTCACCATCTTGCAGAAACGCAGCCACAAGCTCAATCCCCTATGAAAAAGCCCGCTTCTGCGGCCCCGTCCGTGCACTATCAGGCCTTCCGCCTCAGCGGCACACACGGCGGATTTCGTTCCACCGGCGCCAATTGGCAAATCAATCGTCGTCCAGGTCGGCCCGCCCGTGTCGCCCCGCTCGTCACGCAAGCCTTCCACACTTTGGAAGTGGAGTACTCATGCCGCCGACGGTCTCAGACCGATTGCTCGATGAATCGCCTGCCGGAGTTGCTCCTGGGTAAATGGTTTCGTCAGCCGCACCAACTCGGCAAGGCCCTGTTCATCGGGAAGCTCTGCATATCCCGATGCAAGCACGACCGGAAGTTGCGGGAATGAAGAAAAAATCATGCGGGCAAGCTCTGCACCGGTCATGCCCGGCATCGAATGATCGGTTATGACGATATCAAAGTGCTGGCCTTGCGCGAGCAATTCCAACGCCTGGGAGGCGGACGTTACATCGACCGCGACGTGGCCGAGATCTTCGATCATCGCCACCGTACCCATGCTCACCAACGGGTCGTCATCGACGACGAGCACGGAAAGATCGCCACCCGCCCGGAGGTCGGCGTCGGCTGCGACTTCCAGGTCGGCCTGTGCCGTTGTGTCCGCGCGGTCAGCAACCGGCAACCAGAGAGATACCGACGTGCCAGTCCCCTGTTTGCTTGTCAATGCGAAGGCACCCCCCGATTGGGCCGTCAGTCCCTGCACCATCGACAGTCCCAATCCGGTCCCTTTGCCAGGGCCTTTGGTCGTGAAGAACGGTTCGGTGGCACGCGCCGCAGTGGTTTCATCCATTCCCGCGCCGTCATCGGACACGCATATGCGTACATACCGTCCAGGACCAATGGACGTTGGCAAACCGACCTGATCGGCGTCGACGACCAGAGTGATTGTGCCTGCATTTGCATCGCGTGCGTTCATAAACAGATTGAGCAAGGCAAGCTCGAGCTGATTGCTGTCCACGAGGAGATTGGGAATGTCTTGTGCGAGATCGAGCTTCACGTCGACGCCCGGCCCGACTGCCTTCTTCAGAAGATCCTCGATGCTATCGAACAACCGCAGAAAATCGACGGTGGTCGGCTTCAGCTCCTGCCGTCGCGCGAATGCCAGCAGTCGCTGCGTCAAGGCGGCGCCGCGCTCGGCTGCCTGAATTGCATTGTTTACCAGTCGCTGTTCGCGAGCGTCTTCTGGCAGCCACTTCTTCAACAGGCCGAGGCTTCCGAGGATCGCCATCAGAAGATTGTTGAAGTCGTGCGCCACCCCCCCGGTAAGCTGCCCAATGGTATCCAGTTTCTGGGCTTCGAACAATTGCGCGAGCGCCTCCTCGCGCTCACGTGTTCTTTGCTCGATACGGTGCTCGAGCTCCTCATTCAACTGACGCAGTTGTGTGGAGGAAGCCTCCAGTTCGGCTGTGCGTTGACGCACTCTGTTCTCGAGGTCTGCATTCAGCCGTTCAAGCTCTCTTGTTTTGCGATAGAGCTCCGTAAAGACGCGAACCTTTGCCCGCAAAACTTCCGGGACGATGGGAACCGACACATAGTCGACTGCGCCGGCTGCGTATCCACGTAGCCGGTCAGGCTCAGCCATCATGACGGCCGATACGAAGATAATGGCAGTACTCTGGTAACGTGGGTGCTCCCGGATCAGGCTGACGAGTTCAAAGCCGTCCTGCTCGGGCATGCAGACATCGACGAGAATTACGGCAATGTCGGTGCGCAGCAGGTGTTCTAACGCCTCCCGCGCGGACTGCGCCTTTATGAGATTTTCGCTGAGGTCTTGGAGGATGACCTCGTAGCTCATAAGCTTCGACGGCTGGTCGTCCACGAGGAGAATGTTGACTGTATCCACGACGATCTCCCTAGCGATGCAGCCACATGCGCAGTGCCGAAAGCAGTTGCTCGGTATTGACTGGTTTTGCCAGGTAGTCGGAAGCGCCCGCTTCGAGGCACTTTTCACGGTCCCCCTTCATTGCCTTGGCTGTCAGTGCCAGAATCGGCAGGCGCCGGAAGCGCGGCTGGGAGCGAATGACTTCCATCGTCTCATAGCCATCCATGCCAGGCATCATGATGTCCATCAGGACAATCGCGACGGCGGGCGCGTTGTTCAACACATCGATCGCCTCGCTGCCCGTTGTGGCGGTCAGGACCTTCATGCCACGCCGCTCGAGCACACTGCTGAGCGCGAAGATGTTGCGCGCATCATCATCGACGAGCAGTACCGTTTCGCCGACAAGATCCTCGTCCGAGCTGTGGAGGGCCTCGAGCATCACTTGCTTTGCTTCGGGCAGGTCGGCGACGACGCGATGGAGAAAAATCGCGGTCTCGTCCAGCAGTCGCTCGGGCGATTCAACACCTTTGACGACGACACTGCGGGCCATACCGCGCAGGCGGCTGTCTTCCTCCGGAGAAAGCTCGCGGCCGGTAAAGACAACGACCGGCACCTCGCGGATGGCGATGTCATCCCCCATTTTCTCCAGGACTTGGAAGCCCGTCATATCCGGCAAAGTGAGATCTAGGACAACGCAGTCGGCCGGGTCGCGTCGAAGCGCGGCCAAAGCTTCGGCGCCAGATGCCACGCATTCTATATCGATATCATCATGGCCAAGCAGCGCCGCCACACTCGCGCGCTCCGCCTCGTTATCCTCCACGAGAAGCAGTCGCTTGCGGCGAGGCTTGGCATAGTCCTTGAGGCGTGACAAAGCGCCATCCAGGCCTTCGGGTGTCGTCGGCTTGCTGAGGCATGCAAATGCTCCCCGCGTCAATCCGTGTTGCCGATCCTCGTCGAGACTGATGATCTGAACAGGAATATGGCGCGTTGCGACGTTCTGCTTGAGTTGGCTGAGCACGCTCCAGCCAAGCATGTCGGGCAGGAAAATGTCGAGCGAGATCGCCGTCGGCTTGTAGTCCTTGGCCAGTGTCAGTGCTTCACTGCCGCGCAACGCGACGATGACCTTGAAACCATTGTCATGCGCCAAATCCATCAGGATCCGCGCGTAATGAGTGTCGTCTTCCACGATGAGAAGCACCGTGTCGTCGGCTGTTATTTCCTCGCGGTCGTCCTCCATTCGCTCCAGCGGCCTGTCGGCGCGCCGGCTTGCGGCAATCTCGGCGAGTTGTACCACATTCGTCCGATCAGGCGCGATCCGAGCGGCAGCGCTGCCGGCACCGGCATAGGTGAGCGGAAGAAGAAGAGTGAACGTGCTGCCTGCGCCCGGAGAACTGCGAAGCTGGATCTCGCCCCCAAGCAGGTTTGCGAGCTCGCGGCTGATGGCGAGCCCCAGCCCCGTGCCGCCATACTTGCGACTGGTCGATGCATCCGCCTGCTGGAATGCTTCGAAAATGATGCGCTGCTTTTCCGCGGGAATGCCGATGCCTGTATCGATGACCTCGAAAGCAATGACGCAAGGCGCCGACTGCAGCGAAGGATGATCCACCGACGCGCCGTTCGTTACCGTCGATACACGCAGGGTCACCCCGCCCTCGGCGGTGAACTTGAAAGCGTTCGACAAGAGGTTCTTCAAGATCTGCTGCAGGCGCTTGGAATCCGTCATGATGCTGTTCGTGACATCCGCGGCGATTTCCACGGAAAATGCGAGACCACGATCCTCCGCCTCGTGTCTGAACGGTCGCGCCATCACCTCAAACAGATTGCTGAGCGAGATTTCCTCCGCGTCGACAGAAACGGTACCGGATTCGATCTTTGACAGATCAAGTATATCGCTGATCAGGTTCAAGAGGTCCGTGCCTGCTCCGTGGATGGTCTTTGCGAACTCCACCTGCTTTGCCGAAAGATTGCCTTCGGGGTTTTCGCCGAGCTGCTGGCCGAGAATGAGGATCGAATTGAGCGGCGTGCGCAATTCGTGCGACATATTGGCGAGAAATTCCGACTTGTACTTCGATGTCAGGGCGAGTTCCGTCGCCTTCTCTTCCAGAGCACGGCGGGCCTGCTCGATTTCCTGGTTCTTGGCCTCGACCTCGAAGTTTCGCTCCTCGAGCTGTTGGGCCTTCTGTCCCAACTGCTCGTTGGTCTGCTGCAATTCACGCTGCTGCGTTTGAAGTTCGGTTGCAAGCTGCTGGGACTGCTTGAGCAGGCCCTCCGTTTGCATGGTCGCCTCGATGGAGTTGAGGACGATCCCGATCGACATGGTCAATTGGTCGAGAAACGACAGCTGCAGTTCGGTGAATTGGCCGGCCGAAGCAAGCTCGATCACCGCCTTCACCTGACCTTCGAAGTGAACCGGAAGGACGACTGCGCTGCGTGGCAGAGTAGAGAAAACGCCCGAACTGATCGGCACCACGTTGCCCGGTAGATCGGTGATCACGATCGCCTTCGCGTCGCTGGCGCACTGTCCGACAAGCCCCTGACCAAACTCGAGGCGCACCGGATGAGACGTCTCCGTTCCCTGGGCATAAACCGACAGAAGCGACAGGAGCGGGCGGTCGGCGTCCGACTCGACCTGATAGATGACGCCCTGCTGTGCGCCAACCAGCGGCGCCAGCTCCGAGAGCAGCATCTTTCCAACCAGCGTCAGGTCGCGCTGCCCCTGTAGCATGTTGGTGAACCGCGCAAGGTTGGTCTTCAGCCAATCCTGCTCGGTGTTGCGCTCCGTCGTCAAACGCAGGTTGTCAATCATGGTGTTGATGTTGTCTTTGAGCTCGGCAACCTCGCCACGCGCCTCAACCTGGATCGAGCGCGTGAGATCGCCCTTGGTGACAGCCGTTGCCACCTCCGCGATCGCGCGCACCTGTGTTGTCAGGTTGGCGGCAAGCAGGTTTACGTTGCCCGTCAGATCCTTCCAGGTGCCTGCCGTGCCAGGGACGTTGGCCTGACCACCGAGCCGGCCCTCGACACCCACCTCACGGGCAACGCTCGTGACCTGGTCGGCGAAGGTTGCCAATGTATTCGTCATGTTGTTGATGGTCTCGGCAAGGGCTGCGACCTCGCCCTTCGAGGCGACCGTCAGATTCTGCTTGAGGTCGCCGTTTGCAACGGCCGTGACCACCTTGACGATACCACGCACTTGTTCTGTGAGGTTGGCAGCCATGACGTTGACGGTGTCAGTCAGGTCCTTCCAGGTGCCCGCCACGCCGGGAACCTGTGCCTGTCCGCCAAGTTTACCCTCCGTTCCCACCTCACGCGCGACACGTGTCACCTCGCCCGCAAAGGCGTTCAGTTGGTCCACCATCGTATTGATGGTGTTCTTTAGCTCCAGGATCTCGCCCTTGACGTCGACGGTGATCTTGCGCGACAGGTCACCGCGAGCAACCGCCGTTGTCACTTCGGCGATATTGCGCACCTGGGTGGTGAGATTGGCGGCAAGAAGGTTGACGTTATCGGTCAAATCCTTCCAGGTTCCCGCGACACCCGGGACAACCGCCTGACCGCCGAGGCGACCGTCCGTGCCGACCTCACGGGCGACACGCGTCACCTCGCCGGCAAAGGATCGCAGTTGATCCACCATTGTGTTCAGCGTGTCCTTCAGGAGAAGAATCTCGCCACGCACGTCCACGGTGATCTTGCGTGACAAATCACCATTGGCGATCGCAGTCGCCACCTCGGCGATGTTGCGGACCTGCGCCGTCAGGTTGCCGGCCATGGAGTTGACACTGTCGGTCAGGTCCTTCCAGGTGCCCGCCACGCCGGGAACCTGTGCCTGTCCGCCAAGCTTGCCCTCCGTACCGACCTCGCGTGCGACACGTGTCACCTCGCCCGCAAAGGCGTTCAACTGATCGACCATCGTGTTGATCGTATTCTTGAGCTCCAGAATCTCGCCCTTGACGTCGACAGTGATCTTGCGCGACAGGTCACCGCGGGCCACCGCTGTCGTCACTTCGGCGATATTGCGCACCTGTCCGGTAAGATTCGAAGCCATGGAGTTGACATTTTCGGTCAGATCCTTCCAGGTCCCGGCAACGCCCGGCACCTGTGCCTGCCCCCCGAGCTTGCCTTCCGTGCCCACTTCACGGGCAACGCGGGTTACTTCCGAGGCGAACCGGTTCAATTGATCGACCATCGTGTTGAGGGTTTCCTTGAGCTCAAGGATTTCGCCGGACACCGATACCGTGATCTTCTTCGACAGATCGCCGTTGGCAATCGCGGTCGAGACTTCGGCGATGTTTCGCACCTGAGCGGTCAGATTACCTGCCATCGAGTTGACGCTGTCGGTCAGGTCCTTCCATGTGCCCGCCACGCCAAGGACGTTTGCTTGCCCGCCCAGTCTGCCTTCGGTTCCAACCTCACGGGCCACACGCGTCACTTCGCCGGCAAATCCGTTCAGCTGATCGACCATGGTATTGATTGTTTCCTTGAGCCTCAGGATTTCACCGGAAACGGGTACGGTAATTTTCTTAGAAAGGTCGCCCTGAGCGACGGCTGTGGCGACCTCCGCGATATTGCGAACCTGGCCCGTGAGGTTGGATGCCATGGAGTTAACCGAGTCTGTCAGGTCCTTCCATGTCCCGGCAACGCCGCGCACGTTGGCCTGCCCGCCCAATCGGCCTTCGGTTCCAACTTCTCTTGCAACGCGCGTCACCTCCGAGGCGAAGGCATTCAGCTGATCGACCATCGTGTTGATGGTTTCCTTCAGCTCCAGGATTTCGCCTTTCACGTCGACGGTGATTTTCTTGGACAGGTCGCCATTGGCAATCGCGGTGGAGACCTCGGCGATGTTGCGAACCTGAGCCGTGAGATTTCCAGCCATTGAGTTGACGTTCTCGGTCAGGTCCTTCCATGTACCGGCCACACCGCGGACGTTGGCCTGCCCGCCAAGGCGGCCCTCGGTGCCGACCTCTCTTGCCACGCGCGTCACTTCCGAGGCGAAGGCGTTGAGCTGGTCGACCATCGTATTGATAGTTTCTTTCAGCTCAAGAATTTCGCCCGAAACGGTCACTGTGATTTTTTTCGAAAGGTCGCCGTTGGCGATCGCGGTCGAAACGTCGGCAATATTTCTGACCTGCGCGGTCAAGTTGGAGGCCATCGAATTGACGTTATCGGTCAGGTCCTTCCAAGTGCCGGCAACGCCTGGCACCTGGGCCTGTCCGCCAAGTCGTCCTTCGGTCCCAACCTCACGCGCCACACGTGTCACTTCACCCGCGAAGCCGTTTAGCTGGTCCACCATGGTATTGATGGTTTCCTTCAATTCAAGGATTTCGCCCGAGACGTCGACGGTGATCTTGCGCGACAGGTCGCCGCGCGCAACGGCCGTGGTCACCTGGGCGATGTTGCGGACCTGAGCGGTGAGATTGCCACACATCGCATTGACCGAGTCCGTCAGATCCTTCCAGGTCCCGGCAACACCTGGCACCAGCGCCTGACCGCCAAGCTTACCTTCGGTCCCGACCTCACGGGCGACGCGCGTGACTTCGGATGCGAAGGATCGCAGCTGATCGACCATGGTGTTGATTGCCTCTTTCAGTTGAAGAATCTCGCCGCGCACATCAACGGTGATCTTTTTGGACAGGTCTCCGTTGGCGACCGCGATCGTCACGTCAGCGATGTTTCGCACCTGTGCCGTGAGGTTGGACGCCATAGAATTGACGCTTTCGGTCAGATCCTTCCAGACGCCAGTCACCTCGGGCACCTGCGCCTGTCCACCAAGCTTGCCGTCAGTGCCAACTTCTCTGGCAACGCGGGTCACTTCCGAGGTAAAGAGGTTCAGTTGCTTGATCATGGTGTTGACGATGTCGGCCGAACGCAGAAACTCGCCTTTGAGAGGCCGTCCTTCGACATCGAGCGGCACCGTCTGCAGCAGGTCTCCCTTTGCCACAGCCGTGATCGTGCGCGTAACGGCGGTTGTTGGCCAAAGCAGATCGTCGATCAACTGGTTGATCGAGCCTTCCATTTCAGACCAGGAGCCATCCGAAAGGCCTAGACGCACCCGCGTGCTCGTCCGTCCGTCACGTCCGACCACCTCGCCCACATGGTCAAGCTGTTGGGCCATGCGTTGGTTGGAAGCGATAATGTCGTTCAAGGCATCGGCGATCTTGCCGGTCATGTTGGTCAGATCCGTGCGCATCCGGACCGAGAAGTCCCCCCGTCGCACCGCCACTAAGACGTCGAGAAGCGCGCTGGCTTCTTCCGCCGACATCCCCCTTGCCTCCCGCCTGGTGGCTGCTTCCGTCCTGCTTATGGCGCTGGAACTGCTCACGATATCCCTCCCTTAAATCAGCGCTAAACTAGAGCGCTGGCAGGCAATATCTATAGGTTGCCGATCAACCTGCCCCTCGCGAATTCGGCGTAGCGGGTCATACGCTTTCCATGGTAAGCCATCGGACGAACGGAAGAACCGCACTACTTCGGGCGGGGTGACCGCCGGCCAGCGGCGCTCACGGCTTTCTTGATCCTGTCGGTCTGTTGGTCAACGATCGATGACAGATGAGGAAACGGATTTGGTCTCGCAAGTGTACTTCGCAGATCCGACCCATCTCGGCCGCATTCGTTGAGCACGCTCTTTTGATCCGGAAGGTCGGGGCCTCTTGCCCTCGATTTGATATCGCCTCAGCGCTGCCTGGAACTCCTCCCGAGGCCTAGCCGAGCGACTATCCTCGAGCGCAACCGCGGCTCGGAGGCGCACATCCATGGCGATGAAGATGAAATCCGGCTCGACGCCGCGACATGCAGCGAACGATCCGACATGATTGGGCTCCCGAGGCGGTTTGAATTGGAGGGTAGGCTTCTTAGCCATCCAGCCACGCACTGGTCACGCCGATCTAGAATGAAAGGCTCCCGAAAGCAAACAGCCCGACACCTATCCAAAACAGCGAGCACACCTCCGCCGCAACCAGGTAGCCTATTGCGCGATCACTCATCATTCCCCTCCTCCGCCGAACTGCTCGCAAGCGCTCAATCGGCTAAGACCCATGTCGCCAGGCGATATCGCGTTCACGCAGCGACTCGATGTACCGATTTCGGAGAGTGGGAATCTCCGCGAGCCCACTCCTCCAGCCAACTCCTCAGACGCAAAACTAAAAGCGTATTTCCCGGCCCGCCACCAACTACCGCGCGAGTTTGCCATTACAATGCCCGATTTTAATTAAGGCGTTGCTAAATTACAGCAGTCAGCCATCCGGCCTGAAGATGGCGTTTTGATGGAATGCTTCATGATCGACCTATGTCTTGATGGAGTGGAGTGCCGATCTAGTTTCTCATGGAGGGACGCGCATGTCCTCGCGACACGGAGATCACCATGTGCGGAGAAACCTGTAATGACCATCGGCGGATTGTCGCTCAAGCGACTACGCCGATTGCGGTCGCCTCCCCACCAGGGGGAAGAAACGTCAGGCATGCGAGGAGCGTCTTCGTGACTTGCAGGCCGAGCAGCAGTCCCGGCAACTCTAGGTAAAGGCTAAGTCCAGAAAGGCGCGATCACTGACGAACGACACCGAGGCTCCAAACGGCAAGGGCTCTGATTTCGGTCCGCTGTGGAGTGCCAAGAGAAGCCAATCTCCTATTATTGGAACGGCGATCCATGATGGTCGCCATGTTCGACCAGGCTTGCGTTCGCTTTCCGCTTTGAGCGAAGCTGAGCGTCTGCGCGAGGAAGACCCGTTCACAGCGTTTCTTATCGGTGACCTGCCAAACCAGATTGTGTTTCACCGTTCTCGATTTGAGATCGATCTCAATCGAAGGCGCGACGAAGCCGTCTACCTCCGCGCTGAGCAGGCGTGGGGGCTAAAGCTCTGGAAGGACGATCTTCCGCAATCGGAACACGTCCAGTCTCTCATGATCCATGACGACTACTACGCAATGCTTCGCTGCTTCCTAGAAGGTATCGAGCGAAGTCACGGGGAATTTGTCCTCCTCGACGTTCATAGCTATAACCATCGTCGCGCAGATCCGGACACGCTGACCGATCCCGATCTGGCACCAGACGTCAACATCGGTACTTTCTCCATGGATCGAGGCCGATGGGCACACGTCGTTGATCCGTTAATGGACCACTTCCGATCCTTCAAGGCTGGCAGCAGGCCGTTGGATGTGCGTGAGAATATCGCCTTCCAAGGCAAGGGAGAGCAAACACGGTTCGTTCACGAGCACTTTCCAAAAACAGGCTGTGCGATCGCCATCGAATTCAAGAAGATCTTCATGGATGAGTGGACGGGGCAACCGCACAAGGCTGTGCTGCGTGAATTGCGTGAGGCCATATCCGCAGCCGTCCCACTTCTGGAGCGAAGTCTGAGGCGCCATCCATGACGCGGCAGACCTCAGTGGTGCAAGACACTTGGCTGCGCGATGTCGAACAATGCCTGCGCGACGACAAGCCGATCCGAAAGGGGCTACCTGAAGGTGGCCGCCTTCATATTGATCGACAACTTCCCTTCCTTTTTGTGCACATCGATACGGGAAAATCGGAAGATGTGGCAAGAGCCATGGTCCAGGCCAACGCTTCCTATCTCCTCGCTACCGATCCCCAGCAGGTGGTGCCAATCGTCGAAGCCGTCACCGCTGTCGCCGTCGAGCGATTTGGTTGCTTCCTGATTATTCGAAGCGGAGAGCTTGAGCGTGACAGATTCCTGACCGACGACGCACCCTATCTGCCGCCATTTGAGGTTTCGGTTTGGTCATCTGAGCACGCGGCAGCGGCAGGCGCAGCCTTGTCGAAGGCGATCATGGAAAGTGAAGCCAGGTTCCGCACGCCGCGCGTGCAGGAGCGCAGTGCGCCGCCCTCCACGATCGACGGTCAACTTGCCGCATTATCCGGTTGCGAAGTCGTTTCTGTAGAGTTTGCGCCAATTTATAGAACCCCGGAGTCAAGAGAGATTTACCCGGAGCTGCGCGATCAGCTGATATCGACGCTGTTTGACGCCGGACTGCGGTCGTGCGGTGCCTTCATGGCGGCGACAAAGCTCGTTAAGACGATTTCCTACCGATCCTTGGGCAGACGTGCCTTCATCGATGCTGTCGGCCGCGTTGACCGAGGAGTCGATGAGATTGCATCGGCATTTGATGTTCTCCTCGCCGTCACACCGATCAATGCACAGCAGGCGTTTCAGGAGTTCAAGTCGAACGGGTTAAAAGGCGTGCCCACCTTCCTGTACCGCCCTTTGACGATCCAGATCGAGAATGCCAAGCAACGACTTTTCTCGGTCTCGTTTGACCACATGGAAGACCCGGTGCTGTACGATCTCTATCGAGAGAAGCAGCGCGAGGTTGACTTGCAGCTTTCGCTGATCGCTGCGCGCCAGAACACAAGTTTCATGGAGTTCGGCAGGGCCCTCTACGGCTCCGTCGAGCCATCACTTCTTGGCGAGGCCAAGACCATCCTTGAGAAGCTTGTCGGTGAGGGCCCGGTGGGACATGATCGTTCGGATTCAAACGCCCCTCATGCCGATGTCCACTATGTCAAGCGACGTGCTGAGGCGATGGTCGCAACCTATCGACGCGCTTGGCCAGACTTCAAGGCGGACATCGAGCTTCGGGACGATCTTCCCTCTGGCCTGATGGTGGCCGATCATCGTCTGCTGATATCGAAGGCAACGGCAATGGACCAGCGCCGCGTGGAGCCGCTTCTTGCGCATGAAATCGGCGTTCATCTTCTCACCTACTTCAACGGCTCATCGCAAGGGTTGCGGCTTTTTCGTTCCGGGCTGTCAGGCTATGAAGGAATGCAGGAAGGTCTGGCAGTTTTCGCCGAATACCTGTCGGGCGGATTGACCGCTGAACGGCTCAAACTGATCGCGGCGAGGGTTGTCGCCTGTGCCAACATGCTCTCGGGCGCAAGTTTTTCTGAAACGTTCCATCGGCTCGTCATGGATTACGAGTTTACGCATTCCGGGGCATTCAACCTTGCTCTTAGGGTCTACCGCGGTGGAGGCCTGGCCAAGGATGCGATCTACCTGAGAGGCCTGCTGCAACTGCTCGATCACCTCAAGCGCGGCGGCGCACTTGAGCCATTCTGGATGGGGAAGATCGCATCTTTTCACTTCACCATCATGGAAGAGCTTGCATCGCGCGGCTTGCTCAAGCCGCCTTCCGTCCACCCGCTGTTTCTGGAAACCGCCGAGGGCCGGGAACGGCTCGACAGAGCGAGACAGGGAATGCGCCCCATCGACCTGGTTCAACCAAAGGAAATCTAGATGCGAATCGCGTTTTTCGTGAACGCCATCGAAAGCGAGACCTCCTATTACACAACGACATCCCTCGCGATTGCGGCCATCGCTCGTGGCCATGAGGTTTGCTACGCGACCCCGGGCGATTTTGTGCTAAGGCCAGACGACAGCCTCGCCGTCCGCGTCACCACTCCGGGCGCAGGCAAGCCGAAGAGTGCCGATACGTTCATTGCAGACCTGAATGAGAAGGCTAATCTCAAAACGATCGATATAAGAGAGATCGACGTGCTCTTCCTGCGCAACGACCCTTCCCTGGATGCCGACGAACGCCCCTGGGCAGCCCATGTCGGAGCGATGTTCGGCCGGCTTGCAGTCGAACGCGGCGTGCTGACCGTCAATGATCCAGACGCCTTGGCGAAGGCGCAGAACAAGCTGTATTTTCAGGATTTCCCAAAGGTCATTCGACCGTCCACCCTCATTTCCAAGAGCCTGGACGAGATCAGAGCCTTCATCGACAGCCAAAAACGAGGTGTCATTCTCAAACCCCTGCAGGGATCGGGTGGAAGACACGTATTCAAGATCAAATCCAGTAAGGAATCCAACCTCAATCAGATCTTTGAAGCGGTCAGCGATGAAGGATACCTCATCGCTCAGGGATATCTACCGGACGCGGTCGAAGGTGACGTTCGGCTGTTTGTCATGAACGGACGGCCATTGGAGAAGGATGGCTGCTATGCGGCATTTCGCAGGGTTCCGGCGAAAGGCGACATTCGCTCGAATATCAGTGCTGCGGGAACGGCCGCAACAGTGAAGGTCACGCCCAAAATTCTTGAGGTCGCCGAGATCGTCAGGCCGAAGCTCGTGGCTGACGGCATGTTTCTGGTGGGTCTTGATATTGTTGGCGACAGGATTTTGGAGATCAACGTCTTCACGCCGGGAGGGCTTCAGAACCTCGAGAAACTCAACGGTGTGGACTTCTCATCCTCGGTCATCGAGTCGCTCGAAAGCAAGGTCAAGATTCGCCAGATTTACGGTTCCCAATTGCCGAATGCCGTTCTGGCGACATTGTGATCGCAAGGTCGTGTGCCTCGCCTTCTCGCAAGGTTGGGAGCAGCCCCAATCAAATGGTGCCCTCAATAGGCCGGCCCTGGCTCTCCACCCGCCGGGGCCGACCTATCAGCAAATTGACGCCGGACCCCAGTCCTATCGTCAGCGCTGACAGCATTGGAACGCTCGAGGAGGCTGCAGCAGCCTATTGAGTGGATCGTGAAGTCGGTGCGTTGATCAGCACTGCGGTCGGTCCCGGGTACCTCGTGATCAACAAAGTCGTCAGCTCTTCCTGAGTGTTATGCCCTTGATTGAAAAGACTAATTGCCGCACTGCAAAGCATTTCAGATGCTCTCTCATTAGGGGTGGCCCGGTAGTGTTTGTACCAGGTTTGGACGGAGCGTGAGAGCATCGCCATATCAGTGTCTCGGATACGTCTAACAAGCATCGCTTACCTCGCCAATTTATCAGACAAGCCGCATCGTAACTTCGCTATATTAGACGTCAATGAATAACATGTGTACGATAGCGTACGGTCGATACGCTGCGTTTGGAATTCCTGGTCTTCATCGGTGGAACAAGTTCGGCCGCCGCAGATTTGATGCTCATGAAAAACATGATCGTTCTCGCAGCCTCTCTTAGCCTATGCCTGCTCGGCACCGTGAGCGCCCAGGAACTTGGTGCGGAGGCCATCAATAGTGCCGCGATCGATGCCATTGCGCCGGACCGACCAGCCAATGCCTCGCCTCGACCAGATCCCGCCATCGTTCGTCTGCAGGTCCTTCTGGATCGCGCAGGGTCATCTCCCGGGGTAATAGACGGGCAATATGGTGAGAACGTCAGCAAGGCGATTTCTGGGCTGGAAGCCATGCGGGGGATCCCGACAGATGGAAAGCTGAACTCTGAAGTCATCCGCTTCCTTACTGACGACAGACCAGTCATACAGCCCTATGTGATCTCCCGGGACGACGCGAGAGCGCTCGTCGACCACATTCCAAAAGACTACGCCAAGCAGGCCAAGATGAGGTACCTCGGCTACACAAGCGTTGCGGAGAGGCTATCGGAGCGGTTCCACATGGATATCGACCTTTTGAAGGGACTGAATCCTGGCTCGGCATTTGCCGTCGGAGCAACAGTCCTCGTGGCGATGCCAGGCGACCCGAAACAAGGTGCGGTTAAACGGATCGAAGTGCGAAGACGCATTGGGCAAGTTCTTGCGTTCGATGACGCTGGTTTGCTGATTTCTGTTTATCCCGCCACGATCGGCAGCGAAGAAACGCCGTCACCTTCGGGGACTCACAAGGTCAAAGGTGTCGCACGCATGCCCCCCTACATCTACAACCCGAAGGTCAATTTTCAACAGGGCAAGAACAAAAAGGTTCTCAAACTACCAGGCGGTCCCAATGGGCCCGTCGGAACCGTTTGGATCGATCTGACGGAGCCGACTTACGGGATTCACGGCACACCGGAACCGTCCCTCATCGACAAGACCGGATCACATGGATGCGTTCGCCTCACCAACTGGGACGTTGAGGAATTGGCAGCGATGGTGAGGCCAGGGGTGATCGTCGCGTTCGTCAACTAAACTGCCTCGGTTAGAGATCGCTGCGCGATATTAAGACCGTGACCATGGCGGCAGATCGCCAGCCGGTCGCCATTACTCAGCATCGCAGGGCCCGCTATGTCCTCATGACCTACGACGATTTCGAGGCCATGAAACAAAAAGGCGATCAGCGCCGGGCCTATGGTCCCAAGGAAGTCCCCCTGAACTGGCAGCGTTGATCGGCCCGGAACTGGATCGGTTGATACAGGAAGGAAGCGAGACCGATGGCTGATACTTCGGCCAATGGTTCGATCATCCGCTACCCTCATCTCTCGACATGGCAGCGCGACAACCGGAGAAACCGAGGGACGGAAGGCACACCCGGTTTGCATGGTTCTGGCAATCCCGAAAGGCAACCGGACAAACCTTATCCTACGGGCTGTCTCAGGCACCCCGCCCCGCTCCGATCAACCGCATTGGAGATTCCACAACTCGAATGCCGCCGCGCTGGAATCCGTGAGTGGAAAGATGCATGGATTACCGTCTCTGAATTCAATCACGACGTAGCCGAACAGTCCTTTTACTTTGATCCGAATGCAGAGGTGTTAGGATCGTTCAGCAAGGGATTTCTCGCAAAGATCGCAGCAGCCTTCGAGCCTTTCCTGGCTCAGCCAAGCGCGAGAGTCAGCCGAACCGATTGAGGGTAGGTCCGTGCGCGTTCCCCTCGCGCTCTCCTTCCCGCCTCCACTTCGCCCGCCGTTCAATTACATTCGACCGTGGCACCGAGTTCACTGACTGGCCCTACCTTCAGGCCAGCATCCGAACCCAGACACGGTTGTGATCCAAGTCGCCTTGGCAAAAGGGCACGTCGAAAACACCAATAGGCGGGCCAGGGAATGGCTTTCAAGAGAGGATCCGCTGTCGATCACCGACCGCGACTTGAAGGAGATTTCCGATCAGTTCAACGCAACGCCGCGCAAATGCCTCGGCTATCGAACGCCCGCCGAAATTCTCCGCCAGAAGCTTAATGAGGACGAGCTGCGTGAGGGCCCCGAAAGAATGCTGCCCGTTGGCGTCGGGCATTTGGACGCCGGTTACGCCGAGCGCTTACGCGCAAGACAGGCGTAAGATTGATCGCGTTGGCACCGCCTCGTCGGGCCACCTTGCATGTGCGTCGGCAAGAGCCCGCAGTGGCGATCGGAGCGAAATCGTCGCAGACGCGAATTCGTGGAACTTCTGCGACGGCTTTCATCGTAGGAATGGCCCACAAAGTTAGGTGAATTCTTGAAATGCCCAATGATAAAAACTTCGATGATGAGGCAAGGCTGCTTGCGCTTCTGGCAAACGAAAAGAGGCTCCTAATTGCCGGGCTGCTCCTGGATAATGAGCTAAACGTCGGCGAGTTAGCGAAAAGAGTTGGCCTTTCCCAGTCGGCCCTTTCCCAACATCTGGCAAGGATGCGTGAAGGCAAAGTTGTAACAACGCGGCGTGACGCGCAGACGATCTACTATTCGACGACCCACTACGGTGTCCGAAAAATCCTTGCGACCCTTGGTGAAATCTATGATCAATCGACCGCCACGCTGAGGAATGCTAGCTAAACTTCTGGAGAGTGGCCGATTACTCTGAAGTGCCAACTTGCGGAAGAATGTGGGCTGCGCCATCTTCTCTGCAAAGCGGTCTTTGAGGAACGGCTATGATACCCGGAGGCGATCAACTGTTTTCCACACAGATATCAGGCGAGCCGATGCCTGATGCTGGATTGTTTACATGGGACCTCAAGAGCAATCTTGTCTATGCGGACAGCGCGCTTGCCTCCTTGTTTGGTCTGGAACCTGACGAAACGGAACATGGTCTGCCACTACAGACCTACATGGCGCGCATCCATCCTCAGGATGCGCCGACCTTGGCCAAGCAAATCAACGACGCGATCGTTGCCCAGCATCCCACGGTGCAGAACTATCGCGTCCTTAATCAGGACGGCACTTATATCCCCGTATGTGCGTTCGGCCGGTGTTTTCGCGATCGCGACGACGTTCCCGTTCACTATGCCGGTATTGTCGTGCCCGCCGAGACGTTGCCAGACAATAGGTCCCACTAGCGTAGCGCAACGGGTCTTGCACCTATCGACCTGCAGGTTGTCGCGGCCTGCCCTCCGATGCCGCCCGTGTGTCGGTCGGGATCATATTGAAGCGCTCGATCACCCTTCACGAGGCGCGTGCTCCATGTCTCATTAGGCGCCGTGAAGAATGCCTCTGCTCGTCTTGCTATCCGGCCCGAAGTGCAGCCCACGGCAATGGCGCGGCCGCGACCCTTTGCGGCCGCGACCCTTTGAGGTGAGGCAGCGTCTGCTCGCCGAGCAAGTGTGCTCACCGACGGCTCATGACGCCTCGCGCAAGGTCGAGGATTAGTCGACCGACGGCTCGAACACGAGGTCTCACGTGATGAAAGAAAAGCAGCATCGGGAGGTTGAAGCTACGCCGCCAGAGGTCGAACGACAGACATTGCCTCCACCGGGTGACCATGACCCGATGGCTGGAGGTATCGTCCCTTCGTCTTCAGCCCGATCTCCAGCCGGCATCGCGGAACCTCACGTTCCGCATGCCGGTCTTTTTTTGAACGGTTGAGTTCGAAGACGACGACAGCCCGTCGCGTGTCAGACCGACAGCTCCTTGGCACGCGCGTTGATCTTTTCGCAGGCATCCTCGAATGGGTGGCGCGTCGGCACCCAATGCGAAGCGCCAAGCAGGAGAAGCGCCTTCAAATGCGTCCAGCCGCCTTCCTCGCCGACAACCGGCGCATAAGACGTCATCGGACCGCGCTCCTCACCGGCATAAAGGCGTTCGTACTCCGCGAAATTGGAGAAGTTTTCGTGACTGTTGTCCGAGGGATGGAAAGTCTCGGCCGCAGCGCCTTCAGCAAGGATGACTTCATGCGTATCGAGCAGGACGGCATAGTACTCGATCGACCTGTCGTTGGCAGGAACGACTGGCGCGATCGTCGTGCCGTTCACGAGGTCCTTGACGCGGATCAGAACACCGTTCAGGAGCAGCGCATGGCCAGGCGACAGGTAGAGATCGGAATGTGGCGTATGCTCATCCAGCGCATGGCGCGAGACTCGGACCGGCACGACGCCGTCATGCCAGCGCGCGCCACTCCTCTTGAAGACTTGGCGACCGACCCACTTGATCCGCCGTATATCCCCATCCGGAAGCGCAACGCGATCGCCGATCCGAAGATCCTCGACACGTTTTTCACCGCAATCCGTGAGGATCGATGTCCCACGCAAGAAGCAATGCGCACCACCGCCGCCACCAGAGTTGCCATTCCCGCTGCCACCAGAATTGCCATGCCCGCGTCCACCAGAACCACCGCGCCCCCAACGCCTGCCCATCGCGTGCGCAGGGGAAGAGGAAACTGCCATGGCGATGGCCGCAACGCTTGCGAAACGAGCACCGGCGGCGGCGGCCACACCCAGAAAATGCCTGCGCGCGGTATTGCCTGGCAGCTTTGGATCTTCCGTCGACAACATGCTGGCTTCCTTTGAAAAGAGTAATACTGCTCCATGGTACAATAAGTTGCATTGCATTGAACTTCGCAGAATAGCGCTAATGCCTACTCAAAAGGTGGTATGCAAAGTCAGTGGCGCATACGTCGCGATCGATCGCGAGAGATACCTCGCGGGTGAGAACGGGAGGAGCATAACGATATGAGAGGCAGTGGGCGTGGTCGATAACAATCATCCAAGCAAGAACGGGCCGGTCGTCAATGGCGTCTTAATCATGGCGATGGCTTTGGCCGCAGTGGTCGCCATCGGTGGCTTCATCGCTGTGTTCAAGGCGACCTTCGTTTAGCATCCCAATCTTTTCTGCGGGCTGCGCGCCGCCAGCATCATCGCATGAATGCTGATCGTTACGTTTCGAAACATCAAGAACGACAAACAATCCATAAGTGGGGCTCCTCCCAGGTGAGTGAACCGTCATGAGCCTGCACGGAAATGATCGCCTGTCGGCGCTGATACCCCAACGCCTGAACCCTAATCGGATCTTTTGTCGACGATCACACGCTTGACGGTCAGTAGTGCAGCCCTATTAATTTTTATAGAACTTGAGGGCAGACAAAACATGATCCGGAGTTTGATTGCGGCGACCAAGGCACCGTTGCAGGACGATGACGTAGCGCTGTGCGAGCGCGTATTTCATAGGCTGACTGGGCAGCGGCCCATGTCCAATGGGGAGCGAGAGCAGCTGGCGTCCACCATCCTGCACTTTTATCAAGACGGCGTGCGGGACGAGCAAAGTCTTACCCGCCTGCTGATGGATTAGACTGAGCAATCGTTTCTACTGCCTTTGCTCGCGAACACTATCGCCCCGCTCGCGTCATGGATGGAAGTCTCGCTAAAGATGCCCGAGATTTTCTAGCTCACTGCGGTATGGTCATAGAGGCGGACTGACTGGCCGCCATTCCCTTTGCGGCACCTGAAATAGCGACTGAATTCAAAATCGCGCGGTCTGGTTGCGCAGAATGCAAGCCACGCTACCCATGACAACCGACCTATGTTATTCTCGGTTGCGAGGAGGCCGCGGATGCGTGAACTTGCGCAGAAAGTGCCAAGCAACGATGTCCCGCGTTCCCGGCGGCGGCTCGAGCTGCTTCTTTTTCTCATATTGGCATTCGGAATTTGGCCGCTGGTGGCGATAGGCGTCGTCGGAGGATACGGGTTCCTGGTTTGGATGTTCCAAGTCGTCTACGGCCCTCCAGGGCCGCCAGCAGCGCACTGAGACGCCCATGGCTCCGCAACAAATCTCAAGACGTCAGTTCTTTTCAGGCAATCGAGCGGCAGTTCATGTCAGGGTCTGCCCGCCTGGAACGTCTGTTGAAAAGCTCATCGAGGCGTGCTCCGGATGCGGGCTGTGCGAAGAGCGATGTCCCACCGGCATAATCCATCTCGCCGACGGACTGCCGTTCGTCGATTTCACTCTGGGCGAGTGCACCTTCTGTGATGAGTGCAGGCAGGCATGCCCGGAACCGGTATTTTCGTCATCACACATCGAGCAATTTCCTCACGGCGCCGTCATTAGCCCTGAGTGTCTGGCGAAGCGGAATATCGCCTGCCAGTCATCCGCGGAAGCGTGTCCAATACAGGCCATCCGCTTCCGCCCGCGCATTGGTGGCCCGTTCGCCCCTGAACTCGACTTCGATATCTGCAGCGGTTGCGGCGGATGCATAGGCATCTGTCCGGTCGGCGCGATCGCAATCGAGCCCCGGAGCATGGAAGAGACCGATGTCTGAAAACAGAACACGCTATCACGTATCGAGTGCGGTTATTGCGACCCTGCCATTCGGTACTGAGGCTGTCCTTTCGGCACTCGCCGCTATGGAGAATGTCGAAGTTCATGGTCATGCCGACGGCAAGATCGTCGTCGTGATCGAGGGAACGAGTACGGGCATGCTCGGCGAGTGCCTGTCGCGCATATCGCTCCTGGAGGGCGTGATCGCTGCGAACATGGTTTTCGAGCATGTCGAGACAGAGGAGATGGGCGATGACAGGAACACTGACGCGACGTGACATCCTGAAGGCGCACGCCGCCGGAATTGCCGCCGCGACGGCGGGTATAGCACTTCCCGCTGCCGCCCAGCCGGTGCCGGGCGGCGTCGAGGCGCTTCAGATCAAGTGGTCGAAGGCACCATGCCGCTTCTGCGGGACCGGATGCGGCGTCATGGTCGGCGTCAAGGAAGGGCAGGTCGTTGCCACGCACGGCGACATGCAGGCCGAGGTCAATCGCGGCCTGAATTGCATCAAGGGTTATTTCCTCTCGAAGATCATGTACGGCGAGGATCGGCTGACGAAGCCGCTCTTGCGCAAGCGCAACGGTGTTTACGCCAAGGATGGCGAGTTCGAACCGGTGACCTGGGACGAGGCCTTCGACGTGATGGCCGAACAGTGCAAGAAAGTGCTGAAGGACAAGGGTCCGACGGCCATCGGCATGTTCGGCTCGGGACAATGGACGATCTTCGAAGGCTATGCGGCAACCAAGCTCATGCGGGCTGGCTTCCGTTCCAACAATCTGGATCCCAACGCCCGGCACTGCATGGCATCGGCGGCCTACGCATTTATGCGCACCTTCGGCATGGACGAGCCTATGGGCGTCTATGACGATTTCGAGCATGCCGACGCCTTCGTGCTGTGGGGCTCGAACATGGCCGAGATGCACCCGATCCTGTGGACGCGCGTTGCCGACCGCAGGCTCGGGCATCCACATGTTCGCGTCGCGGTACTTTCCACGTTCACCCACCGCAGCATGGACCTTGCGGACATTCCGATCATCTTCAAGCCGGGAACGGATCTGGCGATCCTCAACTATATCGCCAACCACATCATCCAGACCGGCCGGGTGAATCAGGACTTCGTAGAGCGGCACACGCGGTTCGCCATCGGCGTCACCGATATCGGCTACGGCCGGCGGCCGGACGATCCGATGGAAATCAACGCTGCCAATTCGGCCGATCCAACGAAGATGGAACCTTCGGATTTCGAGACCTTCAAGGCGTTCGTCTCCGAATATACGCTTGAAAAGGCGGCCGAATTGTCCGGCGTCGATCCCGGGTTCCTCAAGCAACTGGCGGAGCTCTACGCCGATCCCGACCGCAAGGTGATGTCGCTCTGGACGATGGGCTTCAACCAGCATGTGCGCGGCGTCTGGGCCAATCAGATGGTCTACAACATTCACCTTCTGACCGGAAAGATATCGGAGCCCGGCAACAGTCCGTTCTCGCTGACAGGGCAGCCCTCCGCCTGCGGGACGGCACGCGAGGTTGGCACTTTTGCCCATCGGCTTCCGGCCGACATGGTGGTGACCAATCCCGAGCATCGCGAGCGTGCAGAGGAAATCTGGCGCATCCCGAATGGCATCATCCCCGACAAGCCGGGGTATCACGCCGTCCAGCAGGACCGCATGCTGAAGGACGGCAAGCTGAATTTCTACTGGGTGCAGGTCAACAACAACATCCAGGCTGCTCCCAATACAAGCAACGAGACCTGGCAGGGCTATCGCAACCCGGACAACTTCATCGTCGTTTCCGATGCCTATCCGACGGTTACGGCGATGAGTGCCGACCTGATCTTGCCGGCCGCCATGTGGGTGGAGAAGGAGGGCGGCTACGGCAACGCCGAACGTCGCACCCAGCTCTGGCGCCAGCTCGTCCAGGCGCCAGGTGAGGCCAGGTCGGACCTGTGGCAGATCGCCGAGTTTTCGAAGCGCTTCACGACCGACGAGGTCTGGCCTGCCGATATTCTCGATGCCAATCCCGAATATCGCGGCAAGACATTGTTTGAGGTGATCTTCCGCAATGGCCAGGTCGACCGCTTTCTGCTCAGCGAGGTCAATCCGGACTACGACAACAACGAGGCCAAGGCCTTCGGCTTCTATATCCAGAAGGGCCTGTTCGAGGAATACGCCACGTTCGGGCGCGGCCACGGTCACGATCTCGCACCCTTCGACACCTACCACGAGGTTCGCGGGCTGCGTTGGCCGGTCGTCAACGGCAAGGAGACGCTGTGGCGCTATCGCGAGGGCTTCGATCCCTTCGTGAAGCCGGGGGAAGGCGTGAACTTCTACGGCCAGCCGGACGGCAAGGCGGTCATCCTCGCAGTACCCTACGAGCCTCCGGCCGAGTCCCCGGACGAGGAGTACGACTTCTGGCTGGTGACGGGCCGCGTGCTGGAGCATTGGCATTCTGGGTCGATGACGATGCGGGTGCCCGAGCTCTTCAAGGCATTCCCCGGCGCGCGTGTCTTCATGAATGCCGAGGACGCGCGCAAGCGCCGCATCAATCAGGGCGCTGAGGTCCGCATCGTCTCGCGGCGCGGCGAGATCCGTTCGCGCGTCGAAACCCGTGGTCGCAACCGTATGCCGCCCGGCGTCATTTTCGTCCCCTGGTTCGATGCCAGCCAGCTGATCAACAAGGTTACTCTGGACGCCACCGATCCCATCTCCAAACAGACGGATTACAAAAAATGCGCGGTCAAGATTGTTCCCGTCTTCGTTTGAGGCGGCCCGAATGGATGGCGGTCGCGGCAGGTCTTTTGCTGTTTGTCGCGACGACCGCAATTGCCCAGGTGATAGTCTCAACGGCGCCCCAGCTGGTTGGACGGACACCCTCGATGGCGACGGGCCCCGCAGGCCCGCTGCCGAAATGGATCGTCGACGACCAGCGCCGGATGCGGGCCTATCCCGACCAGCCGCCGGTGATCCCCCATTCGATCGAAGGCTACGAGCTGTCGGTGAATGCCAACCGGTGCATGTCCTGCCATAAGCGCGAGTTCATCCAGGACTCCGGCGCCCCGATGATCAGCGTGACGCACTACATGACGCGCGACGGCCAGATGATCGCCGACGTTTCGCCGCGGCGCTACTTCTGCACCGCCTGCCACGTGCCGCAGGCGGACGTCCGGCCGCTGGTGAACAACACCTTCCGAGACATGAGCGAGTTGGGATTCAAGCCGGCCGGGAGCGAGTGATGACGACGATGGCCTGGATCAAGAACGCGATTTCGTGGGCCTGGTCGATCCTCATAACACCGGCGGCGACAATCGGGCTAGGCGTCCTGACACTCGGAGGCTTCATTGGCGGCGTTATGTTCTGGGGCGCATTCAACACGGCACTTGAGCTCACCAATACCGAAAAGTTCTGCACGTCCTGCCACGAGATGCATGACAATGTATACCAGGAGCTTTCGCGCACCATCCATTTCTCGAACCGCTCGGGAGTGCGCGCCACCTGTCCCGACTGCCATGTGCCGCACCAATGGACCGACAAGATCGCTCGCAAGATGCAGGCTTCCAAAGAAGTCTGGGGAAAAATGTTCGGCACGATAAACACCCGGCCTAAATTCCTGGAGAAGCGACTGGAACTTGCCCAGCACGAATGGGCCAGGATGAAGGCCAACGATAGTCTGGAGTGTCGCAACTGCCACTCCTCGGTGGCGATGGACTTGCAAAAGCAGACGCAGCGCGCAGCGGAAATCCACACCCGATATCTTCTGTCGGGTCAGGCTACTTGCATCGATTGTCACAAGGGGATTGCCCACGAGCTGCCGAATATGGAAGGCATCGATCCTGGCTGGAAGGTGCCCAAAGAGCTCGAGGGCAAGAAGATGGTGAAGGCGACGCCGATCGACGACCTTCGGGACGCCATAGCCAAGGCGCACGCAGCGTCGATTGATGTACTGGAATAACCCTTCGGGCTTTGCGCGAACCTTGCTGCACGGGGTTTGTGATTGACATGGAAGGCAGGCATGGCGCGGAGACGAGGAAGGGGCGTGAGGGTTCCTTATTAGAGCGGTGCTCCGTCATCCTCTCGATCGAACGTCGACGAATTGATTGCGACGATGATCATCGCATCGGAAAATCGTCGCGACCTACCATCCTGCAGCGCGTGGTTCCCTTTTGAGATCACAACACCAGGAAGGCACAGGCGCCGCAGCGACAGATCATCAAGCAAACCCGTCATCCTTTCCCGCCGCGCACGCTTGAGAACGGACTTGTTCTGATGACCACGGCCGAGCAACCTCACTTCTCATGATTGAGCCGACCATCTGCGCTGCTTATTGAATTTGACCTAGCTGTCCGTTTATATATGACGAAAAGAAAAATCTCGGAGAGAGCTGATGCGGCAGGAAATTGCGGATGAAACTGTCGCTGAAAGCGGTTACCGGCAAATACGATCAGACATCATATTCGGTCGGCTTGCGCCGGGTCAGAAGCTCAAGCTGGAGAATTTGAAGGGTACCTACGCGACGAGCGTCAGCACGCTCAGGGAGATTTTGAACCGTCTGACGTCCGAAGGGCTCGTCGTGGCCGAAGGCCAAAGGGGGTTTGAAGTCGCGCGCGTGTCTGTTGCGGACCTCAAAGAGATCGCCGCTTTGCGCCTGCTTCTCGAAGAGCACGCGCTTGAGCAGTCGTTCGAACAAGGCGATGTCGAATGGGAAGCAAGGCTTGTGTCGGCCCACTACAAGCTGGCGCGCATGGAAGAGGTGATGGCTTCGGGCGACACCAGCAAGGCGGAAGACTGGAAACGCTATGACTGGGAGTTTCACCAGGCCCTGATTTCCGCCTGCGGATCGCGGCTGCTTATGGAGACACACTCGGCCGTGTTCGACAAATATCTGCGATATCAGATGGTTGCGCTGTCCTATCGTGGCGGTGTTGCCGAACAGGAACACCGGCAGCTTCTGGAGGTCGCCTTGCTGCGCGACAGCAAGACGGCAAAGAAAATTCTTCAGCGTCACATACAAGGAGGCGTCGAACATGCGCTTGGAAAAGGGCTGCTATTGGCCTCTCCGGTAAAACCATGACGGCATTCATTACGCGCATTGACGCTTGCGCAAAGCAGAGGATCTTATGCTAAAAATTGCTGGTGAACCCTCCGAGACCGTCAGCGATGTGGTCTTCCGGCAGATCCGTCGGGACATTATTTCTGGAGCCTTGGCACCTGGTGCGAAGATCAAACTCGAGCAAGCCAAGGAACGCTATTCGATCAGCGTGTCGTCGCTGCGCGAAATATTAAGCCGTCTGACCACGGAGAACCTGGTGTTGGCCGAAGGGCAGCGTGGCTTCGAAGTGAGCGTCGCGTCGCGCAAGGAACTCGAGGAACTCGCCGATCTTCGCACCGTCCTTGAAACCCATGCGATCGGCCTGTCCTTTGCGGCCGGAAATCTCGAATGGGAAGGACGCATCGTGGCGGCTCATCATAAACTGGCGGCTGCGGAGAAAAAGCTGCTCGCCGGCGATGCCTCGCGGACCGTCGATTGGGTGCGCTACGACTGGGAGTTTCACCGGGCGATCGTATCGGCTTGTGATTCCGCGACGCTGATGGCCACACTCTCATCGGTGTTCGAACGATTTCTGCGCTACCACATGCTGGCCCGGAGTTTCCGCGGCAAGGCGGTCGTTGATGACCACAGGCTTCTCTTCGAGCTCGCCTTGAAGCGCGATATCGAGGGCGCTCGGGCTGTGATCCGACGGCATGTCCAAAGCGGCGTGAAACACGTGCTGAAAAGCGGGCGTATCACCTGACCCGTGTCTGATCAACCGGCGTCCTTCGGAATACCCTCCGGCCTCATCAGCTTCTTCAGCGCGGCAATGCGGAAAATGGCGTTTGCGGCTCCATAGCCGCGATAGCCGCGGCGCTCGACAATCTCGAAGAAGAAGCCCTCGCCATATGTGCCGCTGTAGAGTTGCAGATATTCACCATGCTCGTCACGGTCATAGAGGATGTTTTCCGCTTTCAGCCGTTCGGTCAGATCAGGTTGCAAGCCGAAGCGGGCTTCGACATCGTCGTAGTAGTTTGGCGAGATATGGAGCGGCTTGAATCCTCTCTTTCGAAGCTGACGCGCGGTGGCGAATATGTCATCGGTCGAAAATGCCAGATGCTGGATCCCCGAACCGAACTGTTCGGCGATGAAGTGGCCGGCGAGCGTGCGGCGATTTTCGGCGCCATTCATGGTGATGCGCAGCGTACCGGGCTCATTCTCGATGACCTGGCTGCGCACGACCCCGCTCGGATCGATGATATCCACCATCGGTGTCTTTCCGGTCTTGAAGATCGATGTGTAGAAGAGCAGCCAGGTCAGCATTTCCTCATAGGCCACCGTCTGCGCGATGTGATCGATGTGCAGCAGCCCGGCATCCGCAGCATCGCTCCTTGTTGCAGAAACGGCCTCGAAGTCGATCTCCGAAAACCGGCCGAGCGGGCTTTTGTCATCGATGAGATAGATCAGGCCGCCACCCACAGCGCGAATGGCGGGGAATTCCAGCTCATCATCGGCAACGGGCTGGCGAAAAGGTTCGGCATCGAGCGCCAGCGCACGGGCGTAGGCTTCGCCAGCATCATCGACGACGAGGGCCAGCGCGTAGGCAGATGTACCGTGGACTGCGTAGGCCGCACCTGCAAAGCCTGCGGTATCGACGTTGACGAGAATGCGGATATTGCCCTGTTCAAACAGGGTGACCTTTTTCGAGCGATGAACGGCTGCCTTGCGGAAGCCGAGAGTGTGGAGCAGAGCGATCAGTTCGCCGGCTTCGTCCTCGTCCGTTGCAAACTCGACGAAGCCGACGCCTTTGACGGTAGCGCGCTCGGGCATGGGAACACCGATCGGCGTCTTCACACTGCGGCGAACCTGATCGGCCAGATAGATCAGCGACCGGTGGCCGTCGGCCGCAATTGCCCGCGTAGAGCCGCCGCGGAACTGGTCATTGAAGATTTCGAGCGAAAAATAGCCGTCATAGCCCGTCGACGCCACAGCCTCGGCAAAAGCGGTGACCGGTAGATCGCCCTCGCCCGGCATGTTGCGAAAATGGCGGCTCCAATAGAGCAGATCCATGTCGATCATCGGCGCATCGGCCAATTGCACGATGAAGATCTTCTCCTTTGGGATCGAGCGGATCGAGTTGATGTCGATCTTTCGCGACAGCGAATGGAAGCTATCGAGGATCAGCCCGACATTTGGATGATCGGCGCGGCGTACGATCTCCCAGGCATCGCGGTGATCGTTGACATAACGACCCCAGGCAAGTGCTTCATAACCGACCTTGAGGCCGCGTTTGGCAGCTCGCTCGCCAAGCTCATGAAAGTCGGCGGCGGCGCGATCGATGCCGCCAAGAGCGGCCTGCGAGACGTTCGAGCAGACAAGAACCATTCCGGTCCCGAGTTCCTGCATGACGTCGAACTTGCGTTCGGCCCGGTCGAATGTGCGGCTTCGAAGCGCATCCGGCATGCCCTCGAAATCTCGGAAGGGCTGGAAGAGCGTTATTTCCAGTCCGAGATCTCTCGCCATCTTGCCGACATCGGCAGGGCTTCCGTCAAAGGCCAGGAAGTCGTTCTCGAAAATCTCGACGCCATCGAAGCCTGCTTGTGCAATGGCTTCGAGTTTCTCCGGCAGTTCACCGCTCAGCGTTACCGTTGCAATCGAGGTCTTCATGTTTCAAGGACCCTTTCCACCAGCGTCACGAGGGCCGGCCACGGCGATGTACCTGATAGCGCCAACTCCTCCTCATGGCATTATGGCAAATGTCTTGAATATTGCAATTCAATTGGTCAAATACAAAGTCTCATATGATTCTTAAAAACTATGTTGATTTATCGCGGCTCCTCTGGCAAATATTTCCCATGCAGTCGGGAGAGGAAGACTGTTGGTCCAAGCGACCGCCAAACGGAGGAGGAATCAATGTTCAAGTCGATGCTGACACGGCGCCATGCCATGGTGGCTGCCGCCACGCTCGTAGCTGCCATCGGGCTTGCCAAGCCGGCGGCCGCCATCACACCCGAAGAGATCAAGGCCAGAGGCAAGCTGATCGTCGGCATCCAGGGCGATAACCCGCCATGGGGCTTCGTCACCAGCGGCGGCAAGCAGGACGGCCTCGATGCCGATATCGCCACGCTCTACGCCAAGGAATTGGGCGTATCCGTCGAATTCGTGCCGCTTGAAGTCAACAACCGCATTCCCGCACTGACCACGGGGCGCGTCGACGTTCTCTTCGCGACGATGGCCATGCTGCCTGATCGCGCCAAGGCTGTTCAGTTCAGCAAGCCTTACGTTGCCAACGCCATTGTCCTGATTGCTCCGAAGTCGATGTCGATCAAGGCCAACGAGGATATGGCAAATCTCACGATCGGCGTCGCGAAAGGTGCAGCACAGGATACGCAGGTCACCAAGAATGCGCCACAGAGCGCAACGATCCGCCGCTTCGACGGCGATGCCCCAAGCGTCCAGGCGCTGGTGTCCGGACAGGTCCAGGCTCTGGGCGGCAACATCTTCTACATGGACCGGGTCGAAAAGGCGCGTCCGGGCGAATTCGAAAACAAGCTCGAATTCCAGAAGCTCTACAATGGCGCCTGCACGCGTCTTGGCGAGAAGGAAATCAACGCCTCTATCAATTCCTTCATCGACAAGATCAAGGACAATGGCGAGCTCAAGAAGATCTACGCCAAGTGGATGAAGGTGCCGGTTCCGGAGTTCCCCGCGAGCCTGAACGGCATTCCGTTCAGCGCCAACTAAGCCACGGGCTGCTTAAAGCAAAGGCAAAACGGCGGGCATTGTGGTGCCCGCCAACGATACCGCTTTGCTTGGCGGCCAAGAGCCCTTGCGCGTTTTGTGGAGCGCGATCATGAACAAGACTATATTTGTGCTGAACGGACCGAACCTCAACCTTCTTGGCCAGCGGGAGCCGGCAATCTACGGCACCACGACGCTTGCCGACATCAAGGAAAAATGCCTCGCCAAGGCGAAGGGCCTCGGGTTCGACATCGACTTTCGCCAGACCAATTTCGAGGGGGAACTGGTGGAAAGCGTGCATCAGGCGCGCAGCCACGCATGCGGTATCATCATCAATCCCGCTGGCTACACCTTCACGTCGATCGCACTGCTTGATGCGCTGAAAACATTCGATCCCCCGAAAATCGAACTGCATATATCCAATGTGCATGCACGCGAGAGCATCTACCACAATTCGCTGATCTCGCGGGTTGCGACCGCAATCATGATCGGCTTCGGCGCGCGCGGTTATGAACTGGCGATCGAAGCCATGGCAGACATGGTCGGACCAAGCTGATGATCGAAACCGGTGGATCAGAGAGGCGGCCATGAACTATCAATTGGATTTCACCCCGGTCATCGACGGGCTGCCAAGCCTGCTTTTCGGCTGTCTCGGCACCTTCCTACTGGCGATCTGCGGCATGGCACTTGCAATCGTCATCGGCATAGGCGGTGTCGCCCTCAGGGACTCGCCTTTCAAACCGCTGCGCTGGCTCGTGATCGGCTTTGTCGAGCTCATTCGCAACACGCCGTTCCTGGTTCAGATCTTCTTTCTGTACTTTGCACTGCCGTTGGCCGGCATTCGACTTGACCCGACACCGACGGCAATCATCGCCCTTGGGATCAACGGCGGCGCCTACGCCATCGAGATCATTCGAGGCGGCGTCCAGTCGATCTCGAGAGGTCAGATGGAGGCGGGCCTTGCTCTTGGGCTGCACAAGGCGCAGGTCTTCCGGCTGATCATCCTCAAGCCGGCTCTCAGGGCGATCTATCCGTCGCTAACCAGCCAGTTCGTGCTTTTGACGCTGTCGACCAGCATCGCTTCGGCGATCTCGGCCTACGAACTGACGTCGGTGTCGCAGCGCATCGAATCCGAAAGCTTTCGAAGCTTCGAGGTCTACTTCACGGTGACGATCTTCTACCTCGTCATATCCTGGCTGATGATGCGCCTCTTTGCGCTGTTTTCGGCACGTTATTTCACCTATCCGATCAAGTAGGGTCCAAGCGATGGGCAGCGAAGAATTCATTTTCCTCCTGATCGGTTTGAAATGGACCGTGCTTCTCTCGGTCGTTGGCTTCATCTGCGGAGGGATTGCCGGGCTTGGCGTGGCGCTGGCGCGCAGCTCCGAGATCCCGATGCTGGAACGCATCACGGCCGGCTATATTGCGGTCTTCCAGGGCACTCCTTTGCTGATGCAGCTCTTCGTCGTCTACTATGGGCTGGCTCTCATCGGCCTGAGGCTCGATGCATGGGTGGCTGTCGCCGTCGGGTTGACGCTGCATGCCAGCGCCTATCTGGGAGAGATCTGGCGAGGCTCGATCGATGCCGTGCCGCGCGGTCAAACGGAGGCGGCGCGAGCACTCAGTCTCAAATATGTCTCGCGCATGACCGATGTCATCCTGCCGCAGGCGCTGCGCATCTCACTGCCGGCAACGATCGGCTTCCTCGTGCAACTCATCAAGGGCACCTCGCTTGCCTCGATCGTTGGCTTCACGGAACTTACGCGGGCCGGCAACATCATATCCAACCAGATCTTCCAGCCACTCACGGTCTTCGGCATCGTGGGCGCGCTGTATTTCCTGATGTGCTGTCCGCTGACGATCATCGGGGCGCGTCTCGAACGGCGGTTTGCGGCGTCCGCTCGCTGATGATGCGCGAGCGAATTCACAAGAGATCGATGGAATTGAGACCATGACCAATGCTTCCGCACCGACCGCTGAGACCGTGATCACCATGACCCAGGTGGAGAAATGGTACGGTTCCTTTCAGGCCCTGCACGATATCAACATGTCGGTGCGCAAGGGCGAGCGGATCGTTCTATGTGGACCTTCAGGCAGCGGCAAATCCACGCTCATCCGCTGTATCAACCATCTCGAATCTTACCAGAAGGGGGAGATCCGCGTTGGTGGCGTTCTGCTTGGAAACGAGGCAAAATCGATCGACGCGATCCGTCGCGACGTCGGCATGGTGTTCCAGCAGTTCAATCTCTTTCCGCATCTGACCGTACTGCAGAACTGCATGCTGGCACCGATGCGGGCACTTGGCGTTGGAAGGGTGCGGGCCGAGGAGCGCGCGCGCTCATTGCTTGGTCGGGTCAAGATCCTTGAACAGGCAGACAAATATCCGGTGCAGCTTTCCGGCGGCCAGCAACAGCGTGTCGCGATTGCGCGGGCGCTTTGCATGCGGCCGAAGATCATGCTCTTCGATGAGCCGACCTCCGCGCTCGATCCCGAGATGGTCAAGGAAGTGCTTGATACGATGATCAGCCTTGCCGAAGAGGGCATGACGATGATCTGCGTCACCCACGAGATGGGCTTTGCCCGCCAGGTGGCCGATCGGGTCGTCTTCATGGCGAGCGGCGCGATCGTCGAAGAGGCGCCCCCGGCCGAATTCTTCACCAACCCGCGCCACGAGCGCACACGCAAATTTCTGGGCGAAATCCTGCGCAACTAGAGCTTTGGGGAATTCCAATGTCAGCACAATCGCAGACAACCCCCTTGAAAATCGCGGTGATGGGCGCGGGCCTCATAGGCAGGCGCCACATCGAAGGCGTTCTGGCCGAGCCGCGCGCCACACTTTCTGCCGTCGTCGACCCGTCAGATGCAGGGCGCGAGTTTGCGAAAAGCACGGGCGCCCGATGGTTCCCGACCCTTCCCGAGGCTGCCGCAAGCGAGCGCCCGGACGGGGTGATTGTTGCCACCCCGAACCAGCTTCATGTCGCTAACGCCCTTGAGGCCATCGCGGCTGGAATTCCGGTCTTGGTCGAGAAGCCGATCGCAGACAACGCCGACGCTGGCGCCGCCCTCGTCGATGCCGGCGTCCTGGCGAACGTTCCCATTCTGGTCGGTCACCATCGCCGCTATAATCCCATCATACAGGAGACAAAGCGCGTCCTAGACAGCGGTCGGCTGGGCAAGCTTTTGACTGTCCAGGGGACATTCTGGGTTGCCAAGCCCGACGACTACTTCGATGTCGGCTGGCGCCGGCAGGCAGGCGCCGGACCGACCTTCATCAACCTGATCCACGACATCGATCTCTTCCGCTATCTTTTCGGCGAGGTGGACGCGGTCCATGCGATGGAATCAAATTCGACCCGCAAGCACCCTGTCGAGGACACCACCGTTATCCTCCTGCGGTTCGCAAGCGGCATGCTTGGAACCTTGAACGCATCCGACGCGGTCGCCTCCCCCTGGAGCTGGGAGATGACGGCGGGAGAGAACCCGGCGTTTCCGCGGCTGGATCAATTCTGCTATCAGATCGGTGGGACAGGCGGTTCACTGGCCATCCCACAACTTGCGCTTTGGACCAATGCATCGAAGCCCAACTGGCTGGAAGCGCTTACCTCAGAACGCGTACCGTTCACACCCACCGACCCACAGACTGCACAACTTCACCATTTCTGCGATGTGATCCGTCGCCAAGCTGAGCCTCTTGTCAGTGGCACGGAAGGTCTTGCCACGTTGCGCGTCGTCGATGCGATCAAGGCGTCGGCGCGTTCAGGCAAGACGATCCATCTGGGTAAAATCGATAGGCGACAAGGTCATTGATATGATTACGGGCACCACGAGGCTTATCGCTCACCTCGGCTATCCGACGGAGTCATTCAAAGCTCCGCTGATCTACAATCCATATTTCGAACAAAGTGGCATCGATGCCGTCGTCGTGCCGATGGGTTGCAAGCCCGAGGACTATCCCTCGTTCCTCAAGCTCGTCTTCAGGCTTTCGAATATTCATGGCGCCCTCGTCACCATGCCGCACAAGGTGACGACAATGGGACTGCTCGACGATGTATCGACGAACGCCAAGGTCGCTGGCTCATGCAACGCTGTCAGGCTCGGGCCGGCCGGCAGGCTGATTGGCGATATGTTCGATGGTGAAGGCTTTGTCCGCGGCCTGTTGCGCAAAGGCAAAAGGGTGGAGGGAGCCCACGTGCTGATCGTCGGCGCAGGCGGTGTCGGCTCCGCGATCGCCGCTTCAATGGCAGGTGCCGGCGCGCGCCGGATTGTGCTCCACGATGACAACGCGGCCACGTCGGCAGGGCTCAGCGACCGGCTGAAGACATACTATCCAACGACCGAGGTCAGCATCGGTTCAACGGATCCTGCTGGTTTCGACATCGTCGTCAACGCCACTCCCCTCGGGATGCGTAAGAACGATCCACTGCCCCTCGACGTTTCGCGTCTCTCACCTTCCACCTTTGTAGGCGAGGTCGTCATGAAGGAAGAAATCACGCCGTTTCTGGCGGCAGCGCGCGCGCGCGGATGCGCGTTCCAGGTCGGCACGGACATGTTGTTCGAGCAAATACCGGCCTATTTGGAGTTCTTCGGCTTCCCCACCGCAAGCGCAGATTACCTGCGATCGATTGCTCGGCTGCAATGATCGCTTACGCGCTGCAATCAGGTTAAACCCGCACGGGCGATCTCAAACAATATCCGCTCCTGCACTTGACGTCCTCGAACTGCAGCCCCTGTCGTCCAAATTGCCGGTGCGTTCCTCCTTTGCGCGGCTATCGCGCCTTCGGTAAGCGAAAATACCAACCCCTGATCCGATGATCTGTGGGCACGGCGACCCGAGATCTGTGATAACATCGCTCCGCTACACGATGTGTGGCGGCGCGCCACCGGAAAGCGTCCCGCTTGCGAGCGGCAGGTACGACCATCCGTGCGCCATTCGTGCAAGTAGCAGTCGCGTCACATGTCAATGCCCGAAGTTTCCCCGTATTGCGTGCGGTCTTTGCGTTGAACATGTTGTTTTCTTTGTCGTTTAGGTTTGCTTGAGGTGATCCACGGCATCGAGCACATGGCTGCTTTTGACCATGGGGAGCGAAGTTTATTGTGTCAACGGCGGGGCAGATGCGTCCCCTGCCCTCCACGACCTCATCCAAGTCCAAGTCCAAGTCCAAGGAGAATTGTGATGACCCCTGCAATCAAGACCAACAACGAGCGGCCCCTCGAGATGAAGCTCGAAGTCATCGTCATCCCGGTGTCGGACGTCGATCGTGCCAAACACTTTTATGGCAACCTGGGTTGGAGGCTCGATGCGGACTTCGCTGGCAGTGACGACTACCGCGTCATCCAGCTCACGCCCCCAGGCTCCGGCGCCTCGGTCATCTTCGGCAGGCACGTGACGGCGGCCGCCCCCGGCTCGGCACAAGGGCTATACCTTATTGTTTCGGACATCGAGGCTGCACGTAGCGATCTGCTCGCTCGCGGTGTGGAGGTCAGCGAGGCGTTCCACCACGCCGGCGACACCTATGCGGGACCTGATGAACCCTATCTGTTTGGCAGGCGAAGGGTTCGCGGACCGGATCCCGAACGCACCAGCTACCGCACCTATGCCTCGTTCAGCGATCCGGATGGCAACGGTTGGCTGCTCCAGGAGGTGACAGCGCGCCTGCCTGGACGCGTGGCCGCAGACGACACGACATTCACCTCCTTGACCGAGCTTGCGAGCGCACTTCGCCGTGCCGAGGCGGCTCACGGAGACCACGAGCAACGGCTCGGCGAGCGCGACGCGGACTGGCCGAGTTGGTATGCCGAGTACATGGTAAACGAGCAGGCCGGCAAGCCGCTGCCAAGTTAAGCATCCGTGGCGCCGGCGTGGCTGCGCAGTGATCTGCGCATGTGCAACCACAAGCCGGTTCAAATTTCACCGCCATCAACAGCGCACACGATTGGCAAGACCGTACTAAAACCGATGGACGGCTGGGAGGCCGGTCCCAAAGCAATATCGAACTCCTCCAGTGACTGCGTCACTGAGACGGGACGTTTGCACCACAGGGGCGAAAATCTGTTGGCAGCATCAAAAATCGTTTATTCCAGAAGGGCGGAATCGAAAAATAATTCGCACCTATCTACGAAACAAAGGCAAGTCGTGAAAAGAAAGGCGGCTGAATCAGCCGCCTTGGATAGATTAAGGACGGAAGCTCGACGCTCCCTGTGCCTCGACCAGTTCGTCACCGGGATCAGGTTCGACATCAGGTGCACGATCAAGGATGGCAAGTGCCGCATCGACATTTCCGCGTGCCGCCCGCTTACTCAGGCTCATGAAGGCACGTCGATGACCAATGCCGTCAGCGATAAACGCGGAAAGCAACTGGTTCAGCGATACGTTGTCTTCCGCCGCTGCCCGCTTGGCTTCTTCCATGACATGATCTGCTAGTCTGAGAGGATAGGTACTCATGTTGGCTGTCTCCTTCTCGTTAGTTCTGCCACAAAATCTCCGGCTCTCATGACAGACATGCCGAACACTCTTACGGCTGGGTGTTGGAAGTGCCTGTCACTACTTACGATAAATGTCGCACCCGCCGCCAAAGCGCACTCAATGTAGATGTCATCCTTTGGATCGTCCAAGAACGGCCTGAACCGAAACCATGGGGAAACGAGATGAGCTTGGCTGAAAACGGCATCCAGCACAGTGTCAATCTCGTCCCCGCTCAGCCACGGTTCATCACCAAAGTATACCGGGTCGCTTCAGGACATCCTCGTATTCCAAGGCCACGGCTGGCGACACGGCAAAGGGAACATCGCCAACAAGCAGTTCCCTCAATAGCTGGTGCGACCCGCACCACCGGGCCAAGCTTCTTTAGACGAGCGTCGCACTCGGTTCAGGTCGTTGCGGCCGGCAGAGCCAGCACGATTGGGGCCGTCATTGCGGCGGACACAATGCGTTACAATAAGCTATCCCGGCGGACACATCCGGCATTCAACCATGCGGAAAGATGCGATTGCGGCCTTGAAGGGCCCGGCATCAGCCCCCTCAATGAAAGGACGACAAGATGAAGACCCCCAGGATCATGACGCTCGCCATGTTGTTGCTGGCAAACACAATGGCATTCTCGTCCGCACGGGCAGAACAGCCGCTGCAGCGCACTGACCTTTTGAAGAACGACATCGATGTGGCCGGCCACGAGGCTGTCCAGGTGCGCGTCGATTTTGCGCCAGGTGTTCTTGCACCCAAGCACTCTCATCCCGGCGAAGAACTCGCCTATGTTCTCAAGGGAACACTTGAATACCAGCTCGAAGGCAGGCCGCCTGTAACCCTTACGGCTGGCCAATCCCTGTTTATTCCGTCGGGCCTCGCCCACTCGGCGAAAAACGTTGGCGGTGGCAAGGCGTCTGAACTTGCGACCTACATCGTCAAGAAAGGCGCGCCGCTTGTCGTGCCTGCAAAGTGAGGCGTTGCGATGCCTAAATCATCAAGGACGGGGCTGCGGCATCGATGGCATCCGGCCCGTCGCGGCGCGCGTTTCTTCGGGGTCGAGCTTCGATCGCGATCGCTGGAGCTTTTCTTCACGCGATCGCGACCGCTGCCACTGCTTGGACCTTGCCCTGCCCAGGGCTTGGGTAGGCAAGAACCAGCGCCGACCCCACGGCAAATTGGCGTTCGGTGGAAGCCTATTGGCAGATGGATGGATTACGCAAGTCCTCGTCACGCGCGCACGATGCGTGCCCGCGATCGTCCGGTCGGGCCACCACGATCCGACGGGGCCGTTTTAAGACGAAGCTAAACTAGGGCTTGCCTTCCCCACAATTAGGGTACATCGTCCGAGCTTCAGTAGTTTAGTTCAGGGCGCTACTGGTTGAGGGCCACTATACCCTCGCCCCAATTGAAGGAGGACGCGATGTCTTCCCACCCCCTATCAATCGTTACATCAGCGGACCTTGCAATGCTGCAAATCGTCTTGGATAGCGCCGGGTACGATGCTGCTAGCAGTCTCGCCGATCCCAAACGTTACAACGTCGCAGCAAAACTTCTCATCAGACGCTTCCAAGAAGGGGCGACTTCCTCTCGCGCGCTGTCGCAGGAATTGGATCTGCATTTTGGCACTTCGTTATCAAAAGAACCTTCAGTAAGCTTCTCGCGTAACCGCGCGTCCATCCAAGGTCTGCGTGTGTCGTCCTCATAGACCAGCCTTGGCTCGACAAATGAAAAGCCCCGTCGATGTCGCGGGGCGTTTGCTAGTTCAATTCACGGGCCCTCTCATGAAAACTGTCCCCACACCAAGTTACCAAGTTGATGACACGCGCCGGCAGGAGGAATGCTCTCGTGCTTTTGATGATGTCGCGCGGTCCATAATGATAAGCGCCGTAGCCGCAGGGTGGCGCGAGGGTGAGGCAGCTCTAGCACTGGCGGACGCCGCCGAGCGGTACGTTATCTATATTGCGACACCTATTCGTGCGGTCCCGGCAGCTGCAAACACCAACACCAGGTAGGTACGTCGCCAGACATCGAGTTCGTTTGGAGCGGTGTATGAGCGACGTGCTCATGGTGCAGCCGATCACCTCATCGACACACACCCTGCACCTCACGCAACCCGACGCTGCAATGCCCGGGATCTCCACCGCTTGACGCGATCGATCAAAGGTTGCAATCTCGACGTATCAACCTGGTGGAAATGTAATGACATCGCGACTTACCTACGTGCTGATTGTGCTGGCCGTGGCTAGCGTGCTTTTATGGTGGGCCATGAATTTGTGATCGAAGCGCCCCCATCGCCACCTTCGTTTATCCCGCTCGAGATGTCCTTATCGAGAGCAAATAACGATCATCGAACAGCCAGCCGCAGGGCGCGGGGCGCGCTGATCCGCTCAAACGCGCCGGCGCTTTCGCCAGTGACCAGATAGACCGGACTTTCGTTGTCGCCCGCCGCTTCTGGCGGCGGGTTGCTTTTGCGACCGAAAGCTACTTTCGACCGCCGCTTGGGCGGGACTTGCCGCCGCTACCCCCTGCGGTCTTGGCATCGGGAGCTTGCCCAAAGTTGGTTCCCCCTAGGTGCCCCCCGCCGCTCGTATTTGCGACCTGGCGTTCGGTCCTGCGCTGAATCTGAGCAGCATCGGTTTTGCTCATTCTAGGTTCCTTTTCGTTGCACGAGTGATCGCTGCCGGACGTGGTCCGGCAGATGAGATCGATTTTGAGAGAAAAGGTCTGCTGACGCCAATGGGCGAAGCGAAGCTCGACTGGCAAACTCGACGGGGCAACCTGATCCGCCATTGTGTTCAAAGCAAGTTCCAAGGTCGGTCGACCAGCCGACAAAAAGGCCCGGGGCGAAAGCGCACCGACCTTCCTCACTTCAACGAGGGCTTATCTTGCACATTTCATTGCGCGATGACCGCAGCACAATCCCCCGCCTTGATCAGACCAGGGAAATGACGCGCCGTGAGGATACCATCCATCTTCGAGCGGAGCTCGAGTGGCGTCTCTCCGGTACGCCCAACCGGATAGATGCGCGCAATGACGTCGCCCTTCTTAACAGCATCGCCGAGATCGACGGCAAATTCTGCAAGGCCCGCGCTTTCGCTGAAAATGAAACAGTCGCCGTCCGGCATATCGAGCCATTGCGTCGGTTGCCGCTCAATTTTCCCGGTTGCGACGCCTGCATGCTTCAGCACATTCATGACACCGCGCTTGGCGATCGCGGCGCTGCGGGCGGTCGCCGTGCCGCCGCCGCCGAGCTCGGTGGTGATGAAGATCTTTCCCATTTCCTCGGCCGCCGTGTCGTACATGCCGACCGCATCGATCTCCAGCATCCTCATGGAATAGGGCGCGCCGAAGGCCTCGACAAATTCGAAGCCTTTCTTCTCCTGCTCCTTGTCGAGCAGGATATGGGCGGCGCAGAAAGGCAGGAAATCGAGCGTCTTGCCGCCTGAATGGAAGTCGAGAACAATGTCAGCCAATGGCAGAAGCGTGCGCTGGAAGTAATCGGCGATCTTCTGCGTGACCGTGCCGTCAGGCCTGCCTGGAAAGCTGCGGTTCATATTGCCCTTGTCGATCGGCGACGTTCTCGTCTCGGCCGCAAAGGCTGGGTAGTTCATCGCCGGGACGATGATGACGCGGCCCTTGACGTCTTCTGCCTTGAGGGTGCGGGCGAGATCGAAGAGCGCGATCGGTCCCTCATATTCATCGCCGTGATTGCCTCCGCTCAGCAACACAGTCGGCCCGGTGCCGTTCTTAATCACCGTGACCGGAATCATCACCGACCCCCATGCTGAATCGTCACGACTGTAGGGCAGCCGAAGGAAGCCGTGTTGAGAGCCAACGGCATCGAAATCGACCGTCGCGCTGACCGGCGACGGACGCAAATCCTTGTCACTCATCGCCGCTCAATCCTTGACCATCAGTTTGCGCGGTACGTTGGCAAGGCATTCGACACCGGTTTCGGTGATCAGGATGCTTTCTGTCGTCTCGAAGCCCATGTCCTGAAGCCAGAGGCCCGTCATAAAGTGGAAGGTCATGCCCGGCTTCAGTTCCGTCTTGTCGCCGGGACGCAGGCTCATTGTGCGCTCGCCCCAATCCGGCGGATAGGACAGACCGATCGGATAGCCAGTGCGGTTGTCCTTGACGATCCCGTATTTCTTCAGAACCGCGAAAAAAGCATTGGCGATATCCTCGCAGGTATTGCCGGGTTTCGCGACGGCCAGCCCCGCCTCCATACCCTCAAGCGTTGCCTTTTCCGCATCGATAAAGGCCTGCGTCGGCTTGCCGAGGAAAACCGTGCGCGACAGCGGCAGGTGATAGCGGTTGTAGCAACCGGCGATCTCGAAAAAGGTGCCCTCGCCCCTTTTCATCGGCCGGTCATCCCAGGTCAGGTGCGGAGCCGATGCCTCGACGCCTGATGGCAGGAGTGGCACGATCGCCGGATAGTCACCGCCGATGCCATCCACGCCGCGTGTGCCGGCATCATAGATTTCAGCAACGAGATCGCATTTGCGCATGCCGACCTCGATCTTGTCGAAAATGCGCGCATGCATTGCTTCGACGATGCGGGCGGCATTGCGCATGTACTTGATTTCGGTCGGGCTCTTGAGTGCGCGCTGCCAATTGACGAGCGCCGTGGCATCGACGAAGCGGGCGTTGGGCAGATGCTTTTGCAGCGAGGCGAAGGCCGCTGCAGAGAACCAGTAATTGTCCATCTCGACGCCAATTGCGAGCTTGGAGAAGCCGCGATCCGTGAGAATGGCCGAGAGATAGTCCATCGGATGCCGCTCGGTCGACTGCACGTAGTGATCCGGATAGCCGATGATGTTTTCGTGCTTCAGATAGGCTGTCAGCTTCGCACCGTTGGCATCCTGCCCGCGGCCAAACCAGATGGGCTCGCCTGAAGGCGCAACGATGACCGCCTGATGCACATAGAACGACCAGCCGTCATAGCCCGTCAGCCAGGCCATGTTCGAAGGATCACTGACGATCAGGAGCTCGACACCCCTGGCCTCCATTGCCTTGCGGGTCTTTTCCAGGCGTTGGCTGTATTCTTCGCGCGAAAATTTGAGGTTGGGTTCACTCATGGGTTTTGCCTCCTTGTCCCGGTGTTGCACCGGATCAGCTTTCGAATGTCGTCCCGACCCGGGCCGCGGTTGCCCGCGAGAAAGCGAGCGTGGCTATGGCCGTGTCCTGGATACCTGTGCCGGTGAGGTCGGCGATGGTGATTAAGGCATCACCGGTGCGGCCCTTGGCGCGACCGGCGACGATCTGCCCGAGTTCCGAAAATTCCGTATTGGCGCTCACCGCCCCGGCTGCGATCGCATGGTGCAATTCGCCGAGACGGCGGGTCTGCATCAGGCTGTCGGCAACGTAGAGATCGGCCCCGGCGATCGCAGCCGGATCGATCTCGTTCTTGTGTTCGGCATCCGAGCCCATCGCTGTTAGATGCTGACCAGGCTCAAGCCATTCGGATCGGATGATCGGCTCTTGCGCTGGGGTCGTTGTCACGATCACATCCGCACCGCCGACTGCTCGCTGTGGATCGGCAACCGCGCTGACATCCATCGCAAGCTTTGAGGACAGTTCAGCGGCGGCAGCAATCGCCTTCGCATGATCGCGCGCCCAGATGCGCGCCTGCGTGATCGGCCGGACGAGTTTCAGCGCCTCCAGTTGCAGCTTTGCCTGCATGCCTGCGCCGAAGATCGCTGCAACCTTCGAGCCTTTGCGGGAGAGATGACGCGCCGCCACGGCTCCGGCTGCTGCCGTGCGCACATCTGTCAGATAGCCGTTGTCGAGCAGCAGCGCCCGGACGAGCCCCGTCCGGCTGGACAGGAGCACCATCATTCCGTTGGTGCTCGGCAGACCGATCTTCGGATTGTCGAAGAAGCCTGGGCTGATCTTGATCGCAAAGCCATCGAGGCCGGGAACATAGGCGGTCTTCACGTCCACCTCGCCCCGATGTTCCGGAATATCGAGCCTGAGGATCGGCGGCATGGAAACCGCCTTGGTGGCGAGTGCCCTGAAGGCGTCTTCGACGCAGCCGACGGCTTCGAGATCGAGGCTGATGACCTTTCTAAGGTCACGTTCCGTGAGGATGACCATGACGTTCATGCAAGATCCTTCCCGGCCAAAGCCGTTGCGCCATTGACGACCCGGCGATGAACCTCCATGTCGACGTTTCTGCCGGAAAGGATTGCAACGACGGGTCCGCACGAGGCGACCTTGCCGGCAAGAAGAGCGGCAATCCCGACGGCGCCGGCGCCTTCGATGACCTCGCGTTCGACCGAGTAGGCGTGGCGCATGCCGGCGGCGATTTCGCCCTCTGAAAGCAGCACGACATCGTCGACGAGATCGCGGCACATTGCGAACGTGAAGCAGTTCTCAAGACCGATTCCTCCCCCGAGAGAATCGGCGAAGCTTTCCTCTTCGATGACCGCAACGGGCGTCCCGGCGTCGAGGCTTGCCTTCATTGCAGCGCCCCGCTCCATCGTCATGCCGATAACGCGGATCGCCGGATTGATCGCCTTCAGCGCAACAGCAACACCCGATGCCAGCCCGCCGCCCGATAGCGGCACGAGAACCGTCGCAACTTCGGGGCAATCCGCAAAGATTTCGAGCCCGAGCGAGCCCTGCCCGGCAATCACTCGCGCATCGTCAAAGGGAGGAACGGCAACCAGACCCTCCTCGCGAATGAGCCGATCGACCTCGCGCTGGGCGTCATCCTGCGAGTTGCCCACAATATGTACCCTAGCGCCGAGGCGGCGGATTTCCTCAACCTTGTTTTTCGGCACCAGCCTTGACATGCAGATGGTGGCAGCAGCGCCTTCGGCTCTGGCCGCATAGGCAAGAGCCCGTCCATGATTGCCGGTGGAGGCCGCAACAAACCCCCGCCCCTTTTCCTTTGCGGTCAGGGACAGGACCGCATTGGTCGCACCGCGCAGCTTGAAGCTGCCGGTCGTCTGGCGATGCTCAAGCTTCAGATGGACGGGCTGGCCGGCTTGCTCGCTCAATGCGTCAGATCGTGTGAGCGGCGTGTGTCGAACACGCGAAGCGATGCGCTGCGAGGCGATCATGATATCCCGAAAGCTGACGGCAGACGTGCTTGGCATAACATCACCGTCCCGGATAAGGCAGGGTCATCAGTCGGGCGATGTCTGGCCGGGCCTCTTCGTCGCCGCATAGCCTGAGACAGGCCCAGGCCGTCGCCAGATTGCTGCTGACCACCGGCTTGCCGATCTTCTTCTCGATTGCGCCGGCCACATTTGCCGCACGCAAGGCCGTGCAGGAGATAAAAAGCGCGTCCGATGCGGGCGCCATTGCTTCGACCGCCAGCGCTTCGATCTCCTTAGGCGCGATGCGGGCCATTTCCCTGTCGTCGGTGAAACCAAGGCAGGTGAAGCGATCGATCTCGAAGCCGAGACGCGTGAAGTATTCGGCCATCGGACGCCCGGTTTCGGCAACATAGGGCGTCAGGATCGAGATCCGGCGCGCGCCGAATGCCTTGAGTGCCGCAACGGACGCAGCCGTCGGCGTTACGACCGGAACGCCGGGCTTTGCCGTGGCAATCGCTTTTTCGATCTCGCCGTCACCGATCACCACAGAGGCAGACGTGCAGGAATACATGATAGCGTCGAGCCGCTCGTCCGGGAGGATAAGCCCCGCCCCTGCCGTCAGCGACGGTTGCATCTTCAGAAGGTTTTCCGGCGTGGTCGGATTGGCATAGTGGATGCGGCTTGCGTAAACGCCGATGCGCTCGCTCGCGACCATCCGCTGGAAGTCGGCTTCCGTCGTGTGGTCGGTTGCCAGAATGATGAGACCGATCCGCTTTTCAATCGGCCGATCATCAAGACGCGGACGGCGGTTGGCCAAAGTGATATCGACGGTTTTGATCATCAGTCATCCATCCGGGAATAGCGTTCCTCAAGCCAGCGCGACCCAATCACAGAGATCAGGCTGATCACCAGGAAGAAGACGCCAACGAGCGTCATCGGCTCGATATAGCGGTAGTTGCTGTTGGCGATGCTCTTTGCTTGGTTCATCAGTTCAAGGACGGTGATGGCCGACAGCAGCGGCGTTTCCTTGAACATCGCGATGAAATAGTTGGCGAGCGCCGGGATCATCGGCGGGATTGCCTGCGGCAGGATCACGTGGATCCAGGCCTGGCGTTCAGTCAGGTTTGTTGCCTTGGCTGCCTCCCACTGGCCACGCGGCACATTCTCGATACCGGCGCGATAGACCTCGGCTGTATAGGTGGCATAGTGCAGGCCAATGCCAATCACCCCGGCGACCAGTGGCGCAAGACGGATGCCGATGTCGGGAAGAACGTAGAAGATGAAGTAGAGCTGCACGAGCAGCGGCGTGCCGCGAATGAATTCCGAGAAGAAGCCGACGCCGCGCGACAGCGCCGTCACGGAAGAACGCCGAGCAAGCGCGATCGCAAGGCCAAGGATCCCCGCAACGATCGCACCGAGCAAGGTTGCGAGAAGGGTGATCTTGAACCCTTCGATGAGCGTCGGCATGATCTGCCAGACGAAATCCCAATCCCATTCCATGCGCTAGACCCTCATCCCGTCGAGACCGCGGGTCATGCGGTGTTCAAGCCAGCGCATAGCGGTGGAGATGGCCCAGGCCATCAGGAAGTAGAGCACCAAGATGGTGGCAAAGGGGATCAACGTATTGCCGGTCTGGGCCCGCACGACCTGTGCCTGAAAGGTCATGTCGGTCAGCGAAATCAGCGAAACGACCGCCGTTCCCTTGAGCAGTTCAATGGCATTGTTACAGAAGGTCGGCAGCATCAGTGGCAGAGCTTGAGGCAGGATGATGTAACGCATGCGCTCATAGCGCGACAGGTTAAGCGCGATGCAGGCCTCAGTCTGCTCGCGTCCGATCGCACTGACAGCGCCTCGGACGACCTCGGCACCATAAGCGCCGACATTCAGCCCCAGCGCCAAAACGCCCGCCTGGAGAGGCGTCAGGGTCAGTCCTGCAAAGGGAAGTACGAAATAGACCCAGAAGAGCTGGACGAAGATCGAGGTACCGCGGAAGAATTCGATGTAGGCCGTGGCAAGCGCGCGCACGGCGAAGAAACGCGACAGGCGCGCGAGCCCGGCAATGAAGGCCATGACGAGCGCCAGGGCCGATCCCATCAGCGTCAGCTTCATGGTGACCAGTGCGCCTTCCAGGATCAATGTGAGGTAGCCGGTCCATCCCGACATCGGGCCGCATCCCTTTCAGAATTGAAGAGCCGGCTCCGTGCATTTCCTCACAGAGCCGGTGGTCCGCCGGTTTACTTTGCTGCGCAGAGCTTTTCGCGGCTCGTCGACATGGCGGCCGCTGCCGAGAAGCCGTAGGGTTCGATGATCTTTGCGAACTCGCCGGATTCCTTCATTTTCTTGAGCTCGACGTCATAGGCGTCGCGCAGTGCCACATCCTGCTTGCGGAAGGCAGCACCATCGCAATAGACCGGCGCTCCAACGACCGGTGCAATGGTTTCGAGGTTCGCATCGTTGGCCTTGGCCATGAGATCATGGATCGACAACACGGGCAGTGAGTAAGCATCGATGCGGCCATCTTGAAGCATCTTGATGCCGCTCTGGCCGTCCGGAACGACGATGACGCGATCGCGCGGAACGCCGGCTTCGAGCGCGAGCTTTTCCTCCGTGCCGCCGCCCGGAGCGCCGATCTTGGCATCCTGATTATCGGCGATGTCCTTGTAGCTCTTCAGCTTCAGCGGGTTGCCCTTCTTCACCGCAAAGGCTTCAGCGTCGCACAGCATCGGCTCGGAATAGGCGACCGCAGCACAGCGCTCAGGCTTCATGAAGAGACCGGCGGTAATGACGTCATGGCGGCCTGCCTGCAGGCCCGGGATCATCGCGCCGTATTCGGAGATCGAGGCGACGACATCCTTGACGCCGAGGCGCTGGAAGATAACGCGCGCCACATCGGGAGCCGCGCCCGAAACCTTGCCGTCGGCGCCAACGGCCGTAAAGGGTGGCTCGTTGGCGATCGCGATGCGGGCAAAACCTTGCTCCTTGAGCTCCTCAAGGTCAGCCGAATGTGCCGGTACCGTTGCCATGCCAAGCACTGCGGAAAATGCAGCTGCGCTCAGAAGAATTGTCTTTTTCATGTTCCCTGCTCCTGGTTGTCCTTGGATTGTCGGTTTTTCATTTGCATTGCGGTCAGATGCGATGGCCGGCCGCGATGATCTTGCGCAGGAAAGTCTGCGTGCGCTCCTGCGTCGGATTGCGAAAAATGTCGTTGGGCTTGCCCTCCTCGACGATCTTGCCGCGGTCGAAAAACAAGACGCGGTCGGCAAAGTCGTGAGCAAAGCCCATCTCGTGGGTGACGAGCAGCATGGTCATGTCGGTCTCGGAGGCGAGCCGCTTCATGACGCTCAGCACTTCCTCGACCAGTTCAGGGTCGAGAGCCGAGGTCACCTCGTCGAACAGCATTATCTTCGGCGACAATGCCAGTGCCCGCGCAATCGCGACGCGCTGTTTCTGCCCGCCCGAAAGCTGGGCGGGAGCGCTTGTGGCCTTATCGGCGAGGCCGACCATGTCGAGAAGTTCCATTGCACGTTTTTCGGCGTCCACACGCTTGATGCCCTTGGTCAGCATCGGCGCGAGCGTGACGTTGTCGAGCACGCACTTGTGGGGGAAAAGATTGAAGTGCTGGAACACCATGCCGATTTTTTCGCGCATCCTGCGCAGATGGCGCTCGTCGGCCGCCACCAGCGCGTTACCGCGCGGCATGTGATAAAGCTGCTCGCCATCGACCTCGATATGACCGCCGCTGATGGCCTCCAGCGTCATCAAAATGCGCAGGATCGTGGTTTTCCCCGATCCGGAGGGGCCGATCAGTGCCAGCTTTTCACCCGGCATGACATTCATCGACAGGCCGTCGAGCACGGTCAGCGGACCATATCTCTTGACGATGCTGTCGATGCGGATGATGGGCGTCGGCATTCATGTCTCTCCCTGTTGAGACAAGCAATGCGCTAACGATGAAGATGGTTCCAAATCATGTCAATTCGCAAAATAATATCATGACAATTATTCTGGACCTGCTCAATCCGAGGGCAGGACTGTCAAATCGCAAGCAAGAGTGCTTCGGGGTCACCCTGCGCCAGAGACGCGACGATCCCAAGGCCCGTGCGCAATTCGCTCTCGGTTGTCGAGCCGAGCGAGATCCGCACGGCCGGTGTCCATCCCTGGTCGGCGGTGCGGAAGGAACTACCCGGCGCGATCGCCACGCCACGCAAGCGCGCCTGCGAGACAAAGGAATCTTCGACGTGGCCGCCTGGCAGCGGCAGCCAGACATGCAGGCTCTGCGGGTGGGCGCGATAGGAAAGTCCGGCCAGCGCCTCTGCAGCAATCGCATGCCGGCTTTTCAGCGCCTGGCGTTGCCAGTTAACGAGTTCCAATGCTGTTCCGTCACTCACCCAGCGCGTGGCGATCTCGGCCATTGCCGGCGTGGCCATCCAGTTCGATACCAGATGGCGGTTGGCAACGGCAGCAACGTAGCGGTCAGGGGCCGCGAGGTAGCCGATGCGAAGGCCCGGCACCGTGATCTTGGTGAAGCTCGTGACGTAGAGTGTTCGCTCGGGCGCAAAGGCTGCGATCGGTGGGGCGCGATCCTCGACCATCGGCCCCAAGATGTCGTTCTCGATGATGGCAATGTCATGCCGCGCCGCGACGTCCGCCAATTGCCGGCGCCGCGCCTCGCTCATCAGCGCTGCCATCGGGTTGATAACCGAGGGCTGGAGGAATACCGCGCGGACCGGTCCCTTCCGGCATGCTTCATCCAACGCTGCAGGGATCATCCCTTCCTCGTCGATTGCAAGCCCCTCCAGATGCAGACCGAGATAGGTCGAAAGGGGGACGAGCGTATGGTGGCTGATTGCCTCGGTCGCGATGGTGGAGCCTGGTGGGGCAACGCTCATCAGCGCGACCGTCATGCCGGATGTGGCGCCGTTCGTCACGCTGATGTTGAGCGGCGAGACATCAAGCCCGCAGCGCGCCAGCCATTCCACGGCGACCTTTCGGTGGCGCGGGAAGACCATATTCGGACGGAATGACAGAGCCGAGCTCGACGGCAGGTTTTCCGATAGCCAGCCGAAGGCCTGCCGCATCTTTTCGAGATGGATCTGTTCGCAAACAGGTTTCAGGATCGAAAGATCGATCACCTCGCCAAGCCGCTCCGGCAGATAGGGAGGTTCGGGCTCGCGCGGACGCGTCTGCACGAAGCTGCCCCGGCCGATCTCGCCTGAAATCAGCCCACGCCTTATCAGCTCGTCATAGGCGCGGCTGACAGTCTGGACAGAAAGCTTCAGGTCGTCGGCGAGTTTGCGATGCGGTGGAAGCCTGGTGCCGTCCGAAAGCTTGCCGTCGGTGATCGCGCTGGCAATCTGCTCGGCAAGCGAGAGATAGGCCGGACGTCGAAGCTGCAACGGATCGGGGCGCCAATTTGTCATGATTTCAACACTGGTGAAAATCAGTTCAATTGACAATGGCAAAACACGCTTCCATTGTCTTTTCCTCGCTTTTGAAATGATTTGCAGCCCCGGGGAAGCCATGAAGCTAGACGCCATCGATTTGCGAATTCTCGATGCAATTCAGCGCGATGGACGCATCACCAAGCTAGCGCTGGCCGAAAAGGCCGGCCTTTCGCCGACCCCTTGCTGGATGCGGTTGCGAAAGCTCGAAAAAGCCGGCATCGTGACCGGTTATCACGCACGCATTGCGCTTCGCCGGATTGCGCCGGTGGCAAGCGTCATGGTCGAAATTACCCTCGCCAATCACCGCCAGAGCGATTTCGAACGCTTCGAGCGGGTGATCTCGGGCATTCCCGAGGTCATCGGCTGCTGGGGTGTGGGGGGTGGTGTCGACTACTTCTTGAAAATTGTGGCGCCCGATATCGACGCTTATCAGCGGCTGATTGATGGGCTTTTGGACCGCGAACTCGGTATTGCGCGCTATTTCACCTATATCGTCACCAAGACCGTCAAGGACGAACTGGTGCTCCCGGTCGTAGCCCTCGTGCAGGCCGGCGAAACGCAATCTGATTCATAGACAGATCGCGCGGTTGAAAAAGCAGCCTTAGACAATCTCTCTGTTTCGGCCACCCTTAAAGGACAAAATCTCGTCTCCTCTCGTGACAGACTTCCCCGTCGGCAACGAGGAGACAGGTTATGACTGCGGTTTTTGCCCGCCCCGATTTTCACCCTGCGGTTTCGCGCCTCAAGGACAGGCATCTGCTTCGCGACCTCGCCTATGTCGATGGCCGCTGGTCGGCTGGCGCCGGCAATAAGAGTTTCGAGGTCACGGATCCTGCAAGCGGCGCGACAATCGCCTGGGTTGCAAGCCTTGGCGCCGACGAGACCGCGGTTGCCATCGATGCAGCCGCCCGGGCGATGCCCGCATGGCGTGCCTTGCTGCCGCAGGAGCGGGCCCGGATCCTGAGAAAATGGTATGAGCTGATACTTGCGGCCAAGGATGATCTTTCGCTCATCATGACGCTTGAACAGGGAAAGCCGGTGTCTGAATCTCGGGGCGAGATCGACTACGCGGCATCTTTCATCGAGTGGTACGCCGAAGAGGGCAAGCGGCTGAACGCCGAAAACGTGACGAGCCATTTACCGGGCGCGGAGATGATCGTGCGCCGCGAAGCGCTCGGTGTCGTAGGCATTGTCACCCCTTGGAATTTCCCTTGCGCAATGATCACCCGAAAGGCGGCGGCGGCACTTGCTGCCGGCTGCACCGTCGTTGCCCATCCCTCCTCGGAAACGCCGCTATCGGCACTTGCCCTTGCCGAACTCGGCGAGCGCGCCGGTCTTCCTGCCGGCGTCTTTAACGTCATCACAGGCGATGCTGCCTCCATCGTCGGGCGCATGTGCGAGGACGAACGTGTGCGCGCAATCAGCTTCACCGGCTCGACCGGCGTTGGCCGGCTGATCGCGGCGCAATGCGCTGCGACGATGAAGAGGCTCGTCATGGAACTTGGCGGCCATGCCCCGCTGATCATTTTCGAGGATGCCGACATCGACCACGCCGCAAGAATCGCGATCGACGCTAAGTTTGCGACATCAGGCCAGGATTGCCTCGCTGCCAACCGCATCTTCGTCCACCGTTCGATCGCAACGCGTTTCGAGGAAGCCTTTGCCGCGCGCATCAAGGCGCTGAAGGTCGCAGACGGGCTCTCGCCGGGTGCTGCGATCGGCCCGCTCATGCATGAGCGGGCCGTCATGAAGGTCGAAGAACAGGTCGACGACGCCGTAAAGCGCGGCGCAAAGCTTGTCACCGGCGGCAGACGCCACAAGGCAGGCAAGCTGTTCTTCGAGCCGACGCTTTTGACGAACGTCCCTGCCGATGCGTTGATCATGCGCGAGGAGACCTTCGGCCCGGTGGCCGCCATCACGCTCTTTGATACGGAAGAAGACGTCGTCGCCAGGGCCAATGATACCCAATACGGTCTGGTCGCCTACGTCGTCACCGGCAATGGTGCAAGGCAGATGCGGCTTGGCCGCGCGCTCGAATACGGCATGGTTGCCATCAACCGGGTGAAGATCACAGGCGGACCGATCCCCTTCGGAGGCTGGAAACAGTCCGGCCTGGGCCGCGAGGGATCGCGCCATGGCATCGAGGCTTTCACCGAACTCAAATATCTCTGCATCGACACCGCCGCCTGAGGCCGGCTCCCAATCAATAGATCAAGGACGACTGCCATGTTGGAAAGAAGCAACGAACTCAACGCCTGGGACCGGGACCATTTCTTCCACCCATCGACGCATATGGGCATGCATGCGCGCGGCGAGACGCCGACGCGCGTCATCGGCTCGGGCGAAGGCGCCTACATCACCGATATCGACGGCCGTACCAGCCTTGACGCCTTTGCCGGGCTCTATTGTGTGAACGTCGGCTACGGCCGCCAGAAAATTGCCGACGCGATCGCCAACCAGGCAACGAACCTTGCCTATTACCATGCCTATGTCGGTCACGGCACCGAAGCCTCGATCAGGCTGTCGAAGATGATCATCGACCGCGCTCCGAAAGGCATGAGCCGCGTCTATTTCGGTCTTTCCGGCTCTGACGCGAATGAAACCAACATCAAGCTGATCTGGTACTACAACAACATTCTTGGCCGGCCAGAGAAGAAGAAAATCATTTCGCGCTGGCGCGGCTACCACGGGTCCGGCGTGATGACGGGGTCGCTGACCGGGCTCGAGCTCTTTCATAATGCCTTCGACCTGCCGCGTGCACCGATCCTTCACACCGAGGCACCCTACTATTTCCGCCGCCCTGATCGCTTAATGAACGAAGAGCAGTTCTCGCAATATTGCGCTGACAAGCTTGAAGAGATGATCCTTGCCGAAGGACCCGATACTGTGGCCGCCTTCATTGGTGAGCCGATCCTCGGAACCGGTGGTATCGTGCCGCCGCCGAAGGGTTACTGGCAGAAGATCCAGGCCGTTCTCGACAAATACGACATCCTCCTCGTCGCCGACGAAGTGGTGACCGGTTTCGGCCGCCTCGGCACCATGTTCGGCTCGGACCACTACGGCATGGAGCCCGGCCTCATTACCATCGCCAAGGGCTTGACGTCGGCCTATGCGCCGCTTTCGGGCACGATTGTCTCCGACAAGGTCTGGCATGTGCTGGTCCAGGGCTCGGATCAGATGGGTGCCATTGGCCACGGATGGACCTACTCGGCGCATCCGATCTGCGCTGCGGCAGGCATTGCCAATCTCGAGCTTATCGACGAGCTCGACCTCGTAAACAACGCAGGCGACACGGGAGCCTATTTCCGCGGTGAGCTCGCCAAGGCTCTCGGCTCCCACAAGCATGTCGGTGACGTGCGCGGCGACGGGCTGATGGCGGCGGTTGAATTCGTGGAAGACAAGGACGATCGCAAGTTCTTCGATACCTCCCGCAAGATCGGCCCGCAGATCGCGGCTGCCCTTCTCGAGCGGGGCGTGATCGGTCGCGCCATGCCCCAGGGAGATATCCTCGGCTTTGCAACCGCCGCTTTGCCTGACCCGCGAGGAAGCGGACATCGTCGTTAAGGCAGCAGCGGGCGCAATCGATGCCGTTTTCAAATCAGTTTGAGGAAATATCCGATGACCATCGTTCCGAAGACCATGGCGGCCGTCCAGCTGACAGGGCACGGTGACCTCGACAAGCTGGTCTACCGCGCCGACGTCGCCGTCCCTCACCCGGCTGCCGGTGAAGTATTGATCAAGGTGTCGGCCTGCGGCATGAACAATACCGATGTATGGGTGCGCCAGGGTGCCTATGGTAGCGAAGATGACCCCGCTGCCGTTTCTACTTGGCGGCGGCAGAAAAACACGCTCACCTTTCCACGCATTCAGGGCACGGACGCGGTCGGCCACATTGTCGCGGTCGGTGACGGCGTGGAAGAGGCGCGCCTTGGCGAGCGGGTGATGGTCGATTTTTCAATCTACAATCGCGACGACGACAGTCTGGCCGACATCGACTATATGGGCCATGGCCGCGATGGCGGTTATGCGGAGTTCATGACGCTGCCGGCCGAAAATGCCCATGTCATTGCAACGGACCTCAGTGATATCGAGCTTGCTACGTTTTGCTGCGCCTATCTGACCGGCGAACGCATGCTGGAACGGGCGCGTCTGGCAGCAGGAGAACGCGTCTTCGTCACCGGCGCATCGGGTGGTGTCGGTTCGGCGATCATCCAGCTTGCCCGCGCCCGTGGTGCGATCCCGATCGCGCTGACGGCGCCCGGCAAGGAGCAAGCCTTGATCGACATCGGTGCAGAGGCGGTCGTTATCCGTGGCGGAGACCTGGTTGCTGATGTTCACAAAGCCTGCCTTGGTCAGCCGATCGACGTCGTCGCCGACCTGGTCGGAGGATCGATCTTCAATGACCTCCTTAAGATACTAAAGCCTGAAGGCCGGTACACGACGGCCGGCGCGATCGCAGGGCCGGTCGTCCAGATCGACCTTCGTACGATGTACCTGAAGCAACTGGAGCTGCATGGGTCGAGCCAGGGCAGCCGCGCCGATTTCCGGCGGCTTGTGAGCTATATCGAAGCCAAGAAAATCCGGCCGTTGGTCGCGGGCGTCTACCCGCTCTCAGAGTTCCACCGCGCTCAGCGCGACTTCATGGCGAAGAACTTCGTCGGAAAGCTGGTCGTGCGACCGGACCCCCGCAGGACCGTTTCCTAGGCGGCGGCCATCATACGGGGTCTGCCGACAGCGGATGGTGTCTGATCGCCGAGAAACAATCGGGGGCATCGCTTGTCTCGGTTCGTCCTCGCCGGGGCACGCGCTCGGGCGATTGATCGCAATGACCTGAAAGGTCGCTCCGTTCGATCCGTCGGCCGAGCGCATCATCGGGAACATCACCCGCGAATATCGACGCAGCCCCGGATCAGGCATTTTCCCTCTCGAGGCAGGCCATGATGGCAATGGATTCGCACACGACGAATTCGCCGTTTGTCAGCGTTGTCACCTTCCCGCCGGATTGAGGACAACATAGTCCGGCGTCTTGCTCTGACCCTTGGCCGGATCAAGGCGTATAGCCTCCCGACTTCAACGATGAAGGGCAGCGGTCAGCCATTTAGCAGCATGGTCCGCAGCGATGGTTCGACGCATCCTGAGAGGAAGAAGCACGTTGTAATGATCATCTGCCGCAAGCTCTGATTCACCGAGCTCTACAAGCGTCCCATCATCGAGAAACGTTTGGATAAGAAGCCGCCAGCCCAAGGCCACGCCCTGGCCTGCCCGAGCGGCTGCGATCGTTTCCGTGTAGTGGTTGAAACGCAGCGAGGGCTTGACGCTCAACGAACGTCCGGTCTTCTCGACCCAGCTCGCCCAAGACAGCCAGGAACGATCCTGTGCATCGGTTTCGATAAACTCATCCAACGCCGAGAGTTCCGGCGAGCGCCGGGCGCGCATGTACTCTGGCGAGCAAACAGGAACGACGGCGTCGTTCTGTGAAGCGATGACCGTTCCGTCGCTGAAAGGCGGCGTCCCATAGCGGATCGCTATATCGATGTCTCCCGCGTTCAAATCGATGCGAGTGTCCTGCGAGACGACACGAATCTGTATTCCAGCGTTTTCCCGTCGGAAGTGCGCTAGACGTGGAAGAAGCCAGAAGGATGAAAACGCGACCGTTGCGCCAATTGTGACGACGTCCTTCTCAGACGAGCGGATGGACTGGATCGTATCAGCGATGTTCGCAAAACTCTGCGCGAGGGACGTCCCCAAGCAAAGGCAGGCTGCAGTTGGTTCGATCGCGCGGTGTTTGCGCACGAACATCGGCTGCTCGAGCTCCGCCTCCAGACCCGCAATCTGACGACTGACCGCGGCCTGGGTGACGCCTAGCTCGGCCGCGGCCAAAGTGAAACTCTTCCGACGGATGACGGCTTCCAGCGTCATGAGTGCCGTCAGTGATGGAATTCGCCTTCGGTAATCCATTCGCGCTCCATTACTTAAAGTCATGCGAATTGGAAAATTAATGCCGTTGAAGCGGCCTCCATGCAAGGGCAAACTAGCGTTGTCCAGCATAAGAGGTCATCATGCTAAACAGGCTCCCTTCCTCCATCTCAGCTCTCCTTGAAGCTCGTGCCCATGGTCACTCCCTGCCGGCGGGCCTCTATACTCGAGACGACGTCTTCGACGCCGACATCGATGTATTCTTCCACAAGCACTGGATCTGCGTGGGCCTGGACTGCGATGTTCCCGAACCTGGTGATGCGACCGTGATCGACATCGGCAAAACAAGCCTGATTGTGCTGCGTGACGACGACGGCGAGATCCGCGTACTTCACAACGTCTGTCGCCATCGCGGCTCCCGTCTGCTCGATCCCGGAAAGACCATCGTGTCAAAGCTGGTCTGCCCATACCACACCTGGACATACGAGCTGACCGGCGAACTCAGCTACGCGCCGCACATGGGCAAGGACTTGGACAAGAACTGCCACAGCCTGAAGCCCGTAAACTTCAAGTCCATCGGCGGCCTGATCTATGTCTGCCTCTGCGACGATCCGCCGACGGATATCGCAAACCTCGAGCAGACCATGATCGAGCGTCTTGCCCCCTACGACATCCGAAATGCGAAGATCGCCCATCACACAGACGTCATCGAGGACGGCAACTGGAAGCTCACGATGGAGAACAATCGCGAGTGCTACCACTGCTCCGCCAACCATCCTGAGCTTTGTGTGTCGTTCGTCGATCTCGACTTCGGCTTTGACCCGGAGACCCTCGGCCCCGAGGATCGCGAGCAGGCAGAGGAGCATTTCCGGCTCTACGACGAGAAGACGAAGGCTTGGGAGGCCGACGGCTTCCCATCCGCTGCTGTGGAACAGATGGCCGACTGCGCGACCAACTTTCGGACCCAGCGCCTGATCATCGCCGGTGCGGGCGAATCCCAGACCCATGACGCCACGGCTGCGTCGTCCAAGCTACTCGGCAGTATGACCCGTAAAGATCTCGGCGATACCCACCTTTGGGGTCACAATAGCTGGAACCACTTCATGGGTGACCATGCGGTTGTTGCGACCGTCATCCCGCTTTCTGCCGGTAAGACCCTCGTCAGGACGAAGTGGCTTGTCCACAAAGACGCCGTCGAGGGCAAGGATTACGACCTCGACAAGCTAACCGATGTTTGGATCGCAACGACAGACCAGGACGCAGACCTTGTCGCGCGTTCGCATGCCGGCGCACTCGATCCGGCTTATCAGCCTGGTCCCTACTCGCCGTTCTCGGAAACAAACCTGGACAAATTTGCGAATTGGTACATCGATCGGATGCGCGCTCATGGGTATTGATTTCGCACATGGCGGTATGGTCGCCCAACAGGCCTGGGACCGCGAGCACGACGAAAACCTGGTCTGCATTGACGTCCATCAGGAAACGCACGACGTGAGAAGCTTCACGTTCGCGTCGCCAGAAGGCAAGCGCTTCGACTTCGACGCTGGCCAGTACTTTCTGTTCGACTTTCCGGCGGGGGACGGCAGCGAGGCGCGATGCTATAGCATCTCGTCGTCGCCTCATCGCTCAAACGCCTTCACCGTCACGGTTAAGCGGGTTCCCGGTGGCAAGGTCTCGAACTGGCTTCACGACAACATGACCAACGGCACGACCGTGAAGGCTCAGGGTCCTCTTGGTCACTTCGTTCGGCCGAGACGCGCAGGCACCAAGCTGCTGCTGCTTTCGGGTGGCTCTGGCATAACGCCCGTGATGTCGATCGTCCGTGGACTGGCGGATAGCTGCGAACCGGCCGACGTGGTCTTCATGCATGCTTCGAGGACGCCGCTCGACCTGATTTTCCGCACGGAGTTGTCCTGTCTGGCCACGCGGATGAAAGGGCTGCGTCTCCATTTCCTTCCTGAAAGCGTAAATGGCGAGTTGGCCTGGCCCGGACTGACGGGGCGCATCACGCCGGAGTTTATGAAACTGGCCGTGCCGGACATCGCGGACCGAGTGGTGATGTGCTGCGGACCGGCTCCCTTCATGGCAGCCGCACGTTCCATCTCGGCGGACCTCGGCGTGTCCCCAGTCAACTACATCGAAGAGAGCTTCGACGCCGCCGTCATCGACGAACCCGGGCTCCTGGTGGAGGAAGTCGCCGCGAACAAGGTGTTTCAGGTCGAGTTCACCAAACAAAGCCGCAAGATTGACGTATCGAGCGAGCAGACCGTGCTGTCCGCGGCGAAGAAGTCGGGCGCGCGGCTTCCGTCGTCCTGTTCGAATGGCGTCTGTGGGACCTGCAAATCGAAGCTCGTTTCAGGCTCGGTTGAGATGAACCATAACGGTGGAATAAGGCAGCGCGAGATCGACGCCGGCATGTTCCTCCCCTGTTGCTCCAAGCCGCTCAGCGATCTGGTTGTCGATCGCTGAGCGACGCACCCCGTAGGCATTTCGATATCTCAAGGAACCACTCATATGCTACGTGGCGACGACAACTCTTCGCAGCCCGGCAACTCGACCGTCTTTAAGGACGAGCGCAAGCAGGCATATCTCAACCCGGAAGGTGCCGACCGTCCCCTTATCAGTCCGATCCCCGCAGTCACGCTCGACACGGCCAGGAAATACCGCCTCGGCCGCTTGCGGGCGAAGATGAAGGATTGGGACTGTTCCGCCTTGCTCCTGTACGACCCGGTCAACATCCGCTATGCGCTCGACTCGTCGAACATGAGCATCTGGACGATGCATAACCCGTCCCGATATGCGCTGATCCTTGCAGATGGCCCCGCGATCATGTTCGAATTCGAAGGAGCCGAACATGCCAACACCGGCCTTCCTGGGATTGACGAAGTCAGGACCGCCAGATCCTTCCTTTTCTTCACGGCCGGAAACCTCGCCGAGCACAGGATGCGGGACTGGGCGGACGAGCTTGCCAGCATCATCCAGTCGCACGGCGGCAACGCTAAGGTCGCAGTGGACCGTCTGGAGCCCGCGCCCGCGGCCGAGCTGAGAAAGCGTGGATTCGCGCTGCTTGATGGTCAGGCGCTGGCGGAGCGGGCACGGTCGATCAAAAGCCCGGAAGAGATCGAGCTTATGCGTTGGACTATCCGGGTGTGCGAAGCCGGAATGGCACGCATGTACGAGGCTTCGGAACCGGGCCGCACCGAGCGCGAGATCTGGGCGGAGCTTCATTTCGAGAATTCGCGCAGCGGTGGCGAGTGGCTTGAGACCAAGCTGCTAACCGCCGGCCCGCGGACCAATCCCTGGTATCAGGAGTGCTCCGACTACGTCATCAAGCGCGGCGAAATGATCGCCTTCGACACCGACATGATCGGGCCTTTTGGATACTGCGCCGACCTATCTCGGTCCTGGACGTGCGGCCACGTGGCGATGAACGACAAACAAAAGGAGTTGTACTCGGCAGCCAGATCGCAGATCGAGCACAATCTTTCCATCATCCAACCCGGTTTGTCGTTTGTCGAGTTCAACGAGAAAAGCTGGCAGATCCCTGAAAAATACATCCCTTACCGCTACAGCTTGGCTGTGCACGGGACGGGCATGGCCGACGAGTGGCCGGGAATCCTGCTCCATCCCGACTTTGACGACGGCTTCAGCGGCGTCATCGAGGAGAACATGGTTCTGAACGTCGAAAGCCTCATCGCAGAGGATGGTTCCGAAAGCATCAAGCTCGAGACCCAGGTTCTCGTCACCGCGAATGGAGCCGAACGCCTCGACACCTTCCCTTGGGAAGAACCCTGAGCGCCATTGGGATGACGCCAATTTCGCGCCTCGGACGTGCGTGGAAGTCGTGAACGCGGCGGCAAAAGGCGATTTTGTGGACGTGCGCAAGCTTTGGAGCCTTCTTGAGGCGTCGATGAACCTCATCTGGGAAGGGGACTACGTTCAGTCGGTATACGCGGCGTGCGAGCTGATCGGATACGGCGTCGGCTCGCCGAGAAAACCATTGCGCGCCCTTCCCGCCGAGCGCCTTGCGGTGCAGGACAGGTCTTCGTGGCATCCAGGCTTCCCAGTCGCGCGCCGGCAGCCACGATACGTTGCTCCGCAGCGCTGCCTCCGTTCAAGTCTCTGCGAGACGTCGGATACGACAGAATTCGCTAGCAACGGAACCGACGGGGAGAGCAACGCCTTCGCCATCTCTGCCAGGAAGGAATCCACCGCATGGGGTCGCGCCCTGCCCGCTCGTCCATCTTTGACAAGGACGGACCGGGCGTCGTCTGCGTTTAGCCAAGCTGAACCAGGTGTCGGGGTCTGCCCCATTTCTCGCCTCTCGAAAAGCGCCGCTAGATCGCCTTGACCAGTTCCGGCAGGGCCTCGAACAGATCGGCGACGAGACCGTAGTCGGCAACCTGGAAGATCGGGGCCTCTTCGTCCTTGTTGATGGCGACGATGACCTTCGAATCCTTCATGCCGGCGAGGTGCTGGATGGCGCCCGAGATGCCGCAGGCGATGTAGAGATCAGGTGCCACGACCTTGCCGGTCTGGCCGACCTGCCAGTCGTTCGGGGCATAACCGGCATCGACGGCAGCGCGCGAGGCGCCGACGGCGGCACCGAGCTTGTCGGCGACCGGCAGGATGACCTCCCTGAACTTTTCGGCAGAGCCGAGCGCCCGGCCACCGGAGATGATGATCTTCGCCGAGGTCAGTTCCGGACGGTCGGAGGCCGACAGCGCGTCCTTGACAAAGGTCGACAGACCCGGGTTGGCGGCGGCCGCAATGGTTTCGACCGGGGCGGAACCGCCTTCGGCCGCTGCAGCAAACGAGGCGGTGCGCACGGTGATGACGCGTCTGGCGTCGGTCGCCTGTACCGTCTGGATGGCATTACCGGCATAGATCGGCCGCTTGAAGGTATCGGCCGAGACCACCTCGATGATCTCGGAGACCTGGGCGACGTCGAGGAGGGCGGCCACGCGCGGCATGACGTTCTTGCCGGTCGAGGTGGCGGCGGCGATGATCGTGTCGTAGCTGCCGGAAAGCTGGACGATCAGCGCCGCCAGGGGCTCGGCCAGATTGTTGGCAAGGCTTGCATCCTCGGCAACCAGCACCTTGGAGACACCGGAGAGCTTGGCTGCCTGCTCGGCTGCTGCCTTGGCGCCGGCGCCGGCGACCAGCACGTGCACGTCGCTTGCCTGTTCCTTGGCAATCTTCGATGCCGCCGTCAGCGTCTTGGCGGTCTGGTCGGAAAGGTGGTTGCCGTCGTGATCAGCCAGAAGAAGAATGGCCATGGATATATCTTCCTTTCTCGAACCTTAGAGGACGCCTGCTTCGACTTTAAGCTTTTCGACCAGCTCGGCGACCGACTTGACCTTGACGCCGGCCTTGCGGCCGGACGGCTCCTCGGTCTTCAACACCTTGAGGCGCGGTTCGGTGGAGACGCCGAAATCGGCAGGAGCCTTCTTGTCGAGCGGCTTCTTCTTCGCCTTCATGATGTTCGGCAGCGAGGCGTAGCGCGGCTCGTTCAGACGCAGATCCGTGGTGACGACGGCCGGCAGCTTGATCTCGATCGTCTGCAGGCCGCCATCGACTTCGCGGGTCACCTGAGCCTTGCCCCCAGGACCAGGGACTTCGATCTCGATCTTCGAGGCAAACGTCGCCTGCGCCGTGCCGAGGAGGGCCGCCAGCATCTGGCCGGTCTGGTTCGAGTCGTCATCGATTGCCTGCTTGCCTGTGACGATGAGGCCCGGCTGCTCGGCATCGACGACGCCCTTGAGGATCTTGGCAACCGCAAGCGGCTCTAGCGTCTCGTCGGTCTCGACGAGGATGGCGCGGTCAGCACCCATGGCAAGCGCGGTGCGCAGCGTTTCCTCGGCCTTGGCAGGACCGATCGACACGACGATCACTTCGTCGGCCTTGCCGGCTTCCCTCAGCCGCAGCGCCTCCTCGACCGAGATCTCGTCGAACGGGTTCATCGACATCTTCACGTTCGTAAGCTCGACGCCTGTGCCATCCGGCTTCACGCGGATCTTCACGTTGTAGTCAACCACCCGCTTCACGGGGACGAGAATTTTCATGGGGACCCCTTTTTGTATTTCCTGTTGCCTCGTTAGCTGGTCCTAAGCGCATAACGCCCAGAACGCGAAGAGTGGCGTGTTTAAGGACCGCATGGCGTGTTTGATGTTCGGGAGATTGTAGAAGGTTCCTCCCTTTCCCGGTGCAAACCAGGCACTATCCCCCTGTCGAAACTCGCCGTCGGATAGAACGAGGTATGTTTCTTCCGGAGCGTGATTGTGGTCAGGATAGCGCACGCCCGGCGCCATGAGAGTGACGCCCAGCCACACGTCGTCCCGGTCCTCCAGCCCGCCGGGGCCGACGATCACTGCGTTGGCGTGGCCATCGACGAAGTTCTCACTCGCAGTGTCGTCGTATTTGCTACGGCGCCTCCATTTAAGGCGCGGCTCCAAGGCCTCGAAGCGTCCAAGCATATGCTGCAGCAGAGGGTCGTCGACCTTAAGAGCCAATGCCTCGGGTAGCCATTCGCAGACAGGAAGCCGGCTGCCGGTCCCGTGCTTCTCGACGCCCTTGTGCTCCAATAGACCGAAGATCTCGAGGATCGAGCGGCGACCGTTGAGGTCCTCGACCTGCCTGTCGAAGACCGCGAAGGCCGCATCGATGAAAAGCTGAAGATCCGCGCTTCTTTCAATCATGTTGTCGTTCTGCCTAAGGGGGACGGCGGCCGGGAGGGACACCGGCCGATCAGATCAAAGATCCTTCGCGATTCTGAGCCCATCGTAGATCGCAGCATGGGTGTTGCGGGCTGCGACCGCGTCGCCGATCCGGAAGAGCTGGAACTGTCCGTCCGGATTGCGGACGACCGACTGCGGCTTGCCGGAGAGGAGCTGGTCGTACGACGCCTCGCCAAGATTTTTAGAGAGAGGCTTGAGTTCAAAGTATAACTCGTCCAGCGGGATCGTGCCATGATTGACCACGATCTGGTCGACGACACGCTGCTTGGCAACGCCGCCGTAGTCGCTACCCACCTTGGCGACGATCTGGTTGCCGGTCTTTTCCGCCGATTCCAGCCGGAACGTGACAGTGAATGTCACGTCGAGCTTCTGCAGCGAACGCATGTAGGGTACCAGGTTCATCGCCATGACTTCAGGAGCGAACGATCGGTCGGGCGTCATGATCTCGACCCTGGCGCCCGCCTTGGCCAAGAATTCCGCCGCCTGAAGACCTGCGTGGTCGCCGGCGTCGTCGAAGACGAGGACGTTCGATCCCGGCTTAACATCGCCGGAGATGATGTCCCACGAGGAAACGACCAGTTCGTTACCTATCGACAGCACGTCCGTGTGCGGGAGACCGCCTGTCGCGATGATGACCACGTCGGGGTTTTCCGCAGTGATCGTGTCGCCCTCGGCCCAGGTGTTGAATTGGAAGGTGACGCCGAGCTTTTCGCACTGGCTCATACGCCAATCGATGATGCTTATCATCTCCCTGCGACGCTCGCTTTGCGCGGTCAGCCTGATCTGTCCGCCCGGATTGTTCGCGGCTTCGAAGACGACAACCTCGTGGCCGCGCTCGGCCGCCACGCGTGCAGCTTCAAGACCGGCCGGGCCCGCACCGACGATCACGACCTTCTTGCGGACCTCCGCCTTCTGGACAATGTGAGGCATCGTCTCCTCGCGGCCAGTCGCCGCATTATGAATGCAGAACGCCATGCCGCCTTGGTAGATGCGATCCAGACAGTAGTTCGCTCCAACGCACGGGCGGATGTCGTCTTCGCGCTTCTCGATAATCTTACGGACGATGTGCGGGTCCGTCATGTGGGCTCGCGTCATCCCCACCATGTCCACCTTCCCCGCCGCGATCGCATGACGGGCGGTGGCTACATCTTGAATCTTCGCCGCGTGGAACGTCGGAAAGTTCGTCGCCGCACGAATCTCTCCAGCGAAATCGAGATGCGGCGAGTTGGCCATGCCCTGGATGGGAATAACGTCTGTGAGACCCGCATCGGTATCGATATGGCCGCGGATGACGTTGAGGTAGTCGATCAGACCGCTGTCACGCAGGCGCTTCGAGATCTCGATGCCTTCCGCCTTTCCCGTGCCGCCGGGAAGACATTCATCAGCGGTATAGCGAACGCCCAGAATGAATTCGTCGCCGACCCTGTCGCGTATCGCCTTGAAGACGTCGAGACAGAAGCGCATGCGGTTCTCGATCGATCCGCCGTATGGACCGTCGAGTTCATTGGTGAGCGGAGACGTGAACTGATCGATCAGATGGCCGTAAGCCTCAAGTTCGACGCCGTCCATGCCCCCGACCTTCATGCGTTCGGCCGCATCAGCGAAGTCTTTTATGATGCGTTCGATATCCCAGTCTTCGATCTTCTTCGGAAACGCCCTGTGCGAGGCCTCGCGATGGTGGGACGGAGCGACGACCGGCAGCCAGTCGCCCTTGTCCCAGCGGGTACGCCGGCCGAGATGGGTGAGCTGGATCATGATGGCGGCGCCCTGCTCGTGCACGGCATCGGTCATTTCCCTGACCCACGGAACGATCTCGTCCTTGTAGGCGAGCAGGTTGTTGAAGACTGGTGGGCTGTCTCGAGAAACTGCGGCCGATCCTGCAGTCATCGTCAACGCCACGCCGCCTTTCGCCCTTTCGACCGTGTATGCGCGATATCGCTCCTTGGGCATGCCATCCTCCGGATAGGCCGGCTCGTGCGAGGTGACGATGATGCGATTGCGCAGTTTGAGATGCTTGAGCTGATAAGGCTGGAGAAGAGGATCGTTCGACATGTGCCCGGGCTCCGGATTAGGTATGCAACGGGACGCTAAACATTAATGTACACATGTGTCAACTGAAGAAAACACCGAGGTCATCTATGTTGACACAAATGTACATTTTTGTTGTGCAAGCTTTTGCGATTTGCTACGAGACATCCATGGATCAGAGTGTGAACGACAGCGGTTGGCGCGGATCACAAGACGGGTGGCTGGAAGCGGCCTACGACTCTTTGTTGGAGTCCGGCGTCGATTCCGTGAAGATTCTGCCCCTTGCCAAGAAGCTCAACCTCTCCAGAACGAGCTTCTATTGGTTCTTCAAGGACCGGGAGGAACTGTTGAGCGCGCTCGTCTCACGTTGGCGGGACAAGAACACGGGCGGCATCGTCAAGCAGTCGGAAGCTTATGCGGAGAGCTTGGCGGAAGCGATGCTCAACGTCTTCGACTGCTGGCTGGACCAGACGCTTTTCGACAGCAAGTTCGAGTTCGCGGTCCGAAGCTGGGCCCTTCAGTCCGAAGAAATTCAGGCGGAGGTTCACAACGCCGACCGGACGAGAATGGAAGCAATCGCGACCATGCTCAGACGCTTCGGCCTTCCCGCAAATTCCGCGGACGTGCGGGCGCGTACAACATATTTGGTTCAGATCGGATACATCTCGATGCAGTCTAACGAATCCATCGCAGTTCGCATGAAACGGATTCCCGAATACATCGCCATCTACACAGGCGAAATACCCGCGCGACGAGAACTGGATCGCTTCTACGCGAGACACGGATACAAGCCGGACTAGGAAGGATCGAAATGAGCGGTTCACTGCGCATTGGTGTGATTGGTGGGGCCGGCTGGCTCGGCGGAGCCATTGCCGGCGCAGTCCTCGACGCAGGCGTCGTCAAGGCATCTGATCTCGCCCTATCCTACCGCCGCGAGAAGCCTGGAATCCTTCCGGATGCGTTCTGGACCGCCGACAACCAGGAACTGGCGGACCGATCCGACGTCATCATTCTCTCAGTGCGGCCACAGGACTGGCGCTCTTTGAAGGTCGATGCATGTGGGAAGCTCGTCATATCGGTGATGGCCGGCATCAGGCTCTCCTCCCTTTGTAACAACCACCAGACTGAAAGAGCGGTCCGTACGCTTCCCAACGCGGCCGCAGAGGTCGGACTTTCCTACACGCCCTGGGTGGCGAGCCCCAATGTTCGCGAAGACGATCGCACGATCGTGCGGGCCATCTTCGAGGCATGCGGGGTCCAGGACGAAGTCGCCAGCGAATCTCAAATAGACTACCTGACGGGCCTCAGTGGCTCCGGACCGGCTTTCCCCGCTCTACTGGCCTTAGCGATGATCGAGCATGCCAAGGGCCAGGGGCTTTCCGCCGAAGTCGCCCATAGGGCCGTCGTGACCGTTCTTAAGGGTGCGGGCCGTCTCATGGAACGACGGGAAGAGTGTCCCAGCGACGTTGTCCGAACGTTTGTCGACTATCGCGGGACGACCGCGGCAGCGATCGAGGAGATGCGCGCATCAGGCTTCAACGACGCAGTCTCAAGGGGACTGTCGGCTGCATTTCAGAAATCGGTGAGTATGGGAGACGCTTCCTAACGGCCGTGGGGCGGGTTTTCGCGGCAGCCCGCCCGCCCAAGTAAATGCCGCAAGAAAAAAAGGGAACGAGAATGAAAAAACTATTGGCATCAACGTGCATGATGTTCGGGCTGCTCGCAGTGGCCTCTCATGCGAACGCCGCCGACTGCGGCTCCCTGACGATCGCCAGCATGAACTGGCAGAGCGCCGAGGTTCTTTCCAATCTCGACAAGATCATCCTCAACGAAGGATATGGCTGCCAGGCTGAGATCACCGTCGGCGATACCGTTCCGACGATCACCTCGATGGCCGAGAAGGGTGAACCGGACATAGCTCCGGAAGCCTGGATCGATCTTCTTCCGGATGTCGTGAAGAAGGGCACTGACGAAGGCCGCATCGTCAAGGTCGGGTCGCCTCTCCCCGATGGCGGGGTCCAGGGTTGGTGGATCCCGAAATATCTTGCGGACGCACATCCAGACCTGAAGACAATCCCCGATATGCTCAAGCACCCGGAATTGTTCCCTGATGCGGAAGATTCGTCCAAGGGCGCAATTTACAACGGCCCGCAAGGCTGGGGCGGCACGGTTGTCACCTCACAGCTTTACAAAGCCTTCGATGCAGAAAAAGCCGGCTTCAAGCTTGTTGATACGGGCTCGGCCGCCGGCCTCGACGGCTCGATTGCAAAGGCCTACGAGCGCAAGGAAGGCTGGGTTGGATACTATTGGGCACCGACCGCTTTGCTTGGAAAGTATGAGATGGTGAAACTCGGGGCCGGCGTTCCGGCCGACGCTGCCGAGTGGAAACGCTGCAACACGGTCGCTGATTGCGCAGATCCGAAGCCGAACGCCTGGCCGACCGACACGATCGTGACACTCGTCGCAAAGCCCTTCTCCGAAAAAGCTGGTCCTGACGTCATGGCTTACCTCGGGAAGCGCGCCTGGAGCAACGACACCGTCAACAAACTGATGGCCTGGATGAGCGACAATCAGGCGAGCGGGGAAGACGGCGCGAAGCACTTCCTGAAGGAAAACAAGGACATCTGGACCAAGTGGGTGTCCGAGGACGCGGCGAAGAAGATCGAAGCTTCGCTCTAGTTCCGTGCTGAGGCGGTGTGTGCCGTGCGCGCCGCCTCTTCGAGCTCAGAAAATTGAAAAGACGTGTGACGGCTCTTTCAGAGAAAGGGAACCGAATGGAATGGTTTTACAAATTCCCGCATATGAATGACGACAGCCTGCGTGATCTCAAGAAGGCGATCGACGACGGCTTTCGGGCGTTCACGCGTGCCTACGGCGATGCGATCGAAGGCCTCTTCTCCCCTCTGCAGCACTTCCTGCTCGCCGTCGACCGGTTCATGACGCAGACGCCGTGGCCGATCATAACGGCGCTGATCCTCGTGATCGCGTGGCTCGCGAGCCGCAGTCTCAAGATCATGCTGGGCTGTCTGGTGACGCTCCTCCTGATCGGCTATTTCGATATGTGGGAAGACACGATGCGGACGGTCGCGATGATCTTCGTGTGCACTGTTCTGTCCATCGCGATCGGCCTTCCGATCGGCATCCTGATGGCCCGCTCCGACCGGTTCCAGCGGATCGTGAATCCCATTCTCGACGTCATGCAGACGATGCCGAGCTTCGTCTATCTCATTCCGGTCGTCATGTTGCTGGGGATCGGCCGCGTGCCGGGACTGATTGCCGTCGTCATCTATGCAATCCCGCCGATGATCCGCCTGACCGACCTCGGCATCCGACTCGTGGACAAGGACGTTCTCGAGGCCGCCGACGCCTTTGGGGTCTCCAACTCCCAACGGCTTTTCAAGGTCCAGTTGCCGCTGGCGCTCCCGACCATCATGGCCGGCATCAACCAGACGATCATGATGGCCCTGGCTATGGTGGTCATAGCGTCGATGATCGGTGTGCAGGGTCTCGGCCAGCCGGTTCTCAAGGCGATCGCCAACCAGTACTTCACACTCGGCATCTTCAACGGCCTTGCCATCGTGGGCATCGCAATCATCTTCGACAGGGTCAGCCAGGCGTATGGCAAGCGGCTCCAGAAACACCGGGAGATCGTCCATGGCTGATCATCGTTTCGGCGGCATCAAAATCCGAAATCTGTACAAGATCTTTGGACCGGAAGCTTCCAAGCACATCCATGCGGTGAAGCAGGGCATGACAAAGTCAGAGCTCAACCAGGTGCATGGACACGTGCTGGGTTTACGTGACATCAACATCGAGATTCCATCGGGCCGCATTCAGGTCATTATGGGTCTATCCGGCTCGGGAAAATCGACGCTCATCCGTCACATCAATCGTCTGATTGATCCGACAGCCGGCGAGGTTCTGGTCGATGGCGTCGACGTCGTGACGATGAACGAGACCGAGCTCAGACACTTCCGCCGTCATCAGACGGCGATGGTGTTCCAGAAGTTCGCGCTGATGCCTCATCGCAACGTCCTCGACAACACCGTCTTCGGTCTCGAAGTGCAAGGGATCGATCGCGCCAAGGCAGTCGATGTCGCAATGAGATGGTTGGAACGCGTCGGCCTCAAGGGGTTCGAGCAGAAGTATCCGAACCAGCTCTCTGGTGGCATGCAGCAGCGCGTCGGCCTGGCCCGCGCACTGTCCAACGACGCCCCTGTGCTGTTGATGGACGAAGCCTACTCCGCGCTCGATCCCTTGATCAGAACGGACATGCAGACGGTCCTCCTCGATATCCAGAAGGAGATCAAGAAGACGATCGTCTTCATCACCCACGATCTCGACGAGGCCCTTCGACTGGGTGACCAGATCGCCATCCTCCGGGATGGAAAGGTCATCCAGCAAGGAACGAGCCAGGATATCGTCCTGCGACCAGCCGACGAATACGTCGCGAGCTTCGTCAAGGAGGTCAACAGGGGGCGTGTTGTGCAGGTCGAAGCGATCATGCAACCCTGGTCCACCGGCGCTTCGCCAGGCCGGACCACGGTGGCGGCGGGATCGACGGTCGAAGAGGCTGTTCGCAAGCTTGCCTCGGCCCCGGAAGGCGATGTCACCGTCATATCGGCCTCCGGCCAGCCGGTCGGCGTCGTCACGTTGCGCCAGCTCGCCACCGCAATGGTGAATTCCCATGGCGAAGCCGAAGGGAGCTCCGACCCCCTCGTCGCGTCGCTCTAAACTCTAGGGAAAGTGGCCGCAGATGCCGCTCCGATCCGAACATCGTCTGCGCAGGGAACTTCACAACGGGCTCCAAGCGCGGCCATCCCTATACTTCGACGGCGATACCGACGTCTGGCACGTGGCGGTAGTCGGCGAGAACGGTCCACCGCCGATCCCGACATTGATTACACCGCACGCATCTCGAGGATAGATGATGTCTAAGCTGTTTCCACGTCTGAATTCACCCGTCGGACTTCGAGGACGCACGCTGCGAAACCGTATCGTGTTCGGGGCGCATACGGCCAACATGGCCCGTGACGGGATGCCGACAGAACAGCACGTCGCCTACTATGCAGAGCGAGCAATCGGCGGTGCCGCGATGATCGTCGTCGAGCCAATGCCCGTCCACCCGGCCGCGGTGCTAACTCGGGGCAACTTCCGCCCCGGCGACGACGCGGTCGTTCCGCACTTCAAGAGCGTGACCGCGGCGATCAAGAACAACGGCGCCGTCGCCATCCAGCAGCTCTACCATGTCGGAGCTCATGGAGACTCCGACAACTCCTACCATGCCCACTGGTCACCGTCGGGTCTTCCAAGCTACCATGACAGCGACGGATCGCATCCGATGAGCAAGGCCGAGATATGGGAGACCATAAGGGGATTCGTCGATGCGGCGAGGCGCTGTCGCGACGCCGGTTTCGATGGCGTCGAGGTCTGGGCGGCCTACCTGGGTCTCGTCGAGCAGTTCTGGACGCCCTGGTCGAACCGGAGAGAGGACGAATGGGGCGGCTCAATTGAGAACCGTACGCGGTTCTCGCGCGCGATCATGGAAGGGATCAGAGCTGAATGCGGCCCCGAATTCATCATCGGGCTGGCCATCAGCGACGAACCCGATCATAGCGTCACCCTATCCCGTGATGACCTAGCCGAGATCGTCGCGCTGCACGACGAGCTTAGTCTGGTGGACTACGTCACATGCGGCTCGGGAGGGTATCTCGACTTCCATAAGCTCATGCCGACCTTCGTCTATCCGGAAAAGCTGGGCGCCGACCTGGCCGCCACGATCAAGAGGTCGGTCAGGCACGCCCTGGTCATCGCGGAGAGCCACATCAGGACGCCGGAGAATGGCGAGACCGTCCTTGGCGAAGGAGCGTGCGACCTCGTCTCCATCGTTCGCGGCCAGATCGCCGATCCCCATCTTGCGCGAAAGGCTGGAGACGATCATCCGGAGGACATTCGTGGCTGCATATCCTGCAATCAGATGTGCTGGGGACGTCGCTCGCGCGACTATTGGATAAGCTGTCTCATCAATCCATCGGCAGGCCGTGAGCATCTCTGGGGCGGCGACCGTTTCACGCCCTCCAACGATCCAAAGCGCGTTCTGGTCGTCGGCGCCGGCCCGGCCGGCCTCGAGGCGGCACGAGCCTCGGCAGAGCGAGGTCACCATGTGATCCTGGCGGAGGCCTCCAGTCGGCTGGGCGGCAACTTCCTGCTCGCCGGCATGCAGCCGCGCCGCGCACAAATCCTTGATCTGATCGAATGGTACGACCGACAGCTCACCAAGCTGCAGGTCGATGTACGATTGAACACTTATGTCGACGCCGCCGACATCGAGGATCTGGGCGTCGACGTCGTGATCATGGCGACGGGCTCCTATTCGCCTGAGACCGGATTTCAGAAGGCCCTGCCCGCGGTCGAAGCACTGCCGGGTATTGAGAAAGGAAATGTCTTCACAGTCGAAGCGGTCATGGCGAGACAGGCAAGACCGGGAAAGCGGGTCTTGCTTTTGGACGAAGGTGGAGGATGGCGCGGCGGCGGCACGGCATGGAAACTCGCCGAAGATGGTCACACCGTCACCATCCTGTCGCCGGATCCGTTGATTGGGAAGGAGTTGCTGCGGACCACCGCAGATGTTCCTCTTCGAAAGGCGCTGAGGAAGCTCGGCGTGACTTGGCACCTCGAAGTCAGCGTGACGGAATGGCACGGCAACGGTGTCACGTTGCTCGATCACAATACAGGAGAGACCCAGTTCGTCGAAGGCGACTGCCTTGTCCTGGCGACCACCAACCTTCCCGCGAACTGGCTCGCTGAAGAGGTTCGCCCCACTGGCCGGCAGATGATCGAGATCGGTGATTGCGCGGCGCCACGGCAGGCTCCGTATGCATTCTACGAAGGCAGGAAGGCGGCTCTCGCGCTATGATGCAGGACACCATGACAACGCTTTCGGCAGATGAAGCCGCAAAGCTCGCGACCGGCGCCTGCATTGCATGCGGGGCCAGCCCTGCCATGGCGGCTTCGCTCGTCACCGCCACTCTTTCGGCGGCCCGTTTCGGGCACAAAGATCTCGGATTTCCTCACTTGATGGATTACCTGGAGGCGTTAAAGGCTGGCCGCATCAATGGAAACGCGCGACCCAGCATACGGCCGGTCCTCCCCGCGTTCGTTCACGCCGATGCAGACGGCGGCATCGCCCAGCTACCGTTCGACCTGGCCTACGACGACTTCCGCAAGAGGGTATGCACTTTCGGCGTGGCCTTGTACTCCCAGAAAAACAGCTACACTGCCGGCGAGCTCGGCTACTACGTCAGGCGACTTGCGCTCGATGGGATCGTGTCAATCGCCGTCGCCAACGGCCCCGCCCTCATGACGACCGCGGGGTCAGGAACGAGAGTCTACTGCACGAACCCGATCGCGTTTGGCGTGCCGACGGGCGCCGGGCAGGCCCCTGTTGTCATCGATCAGGCATCCAGTGCCACCGCGTTTGTCAGGGTGAAACGAGCCGCCGATCTGCATCAGGAGATTCCGGAAGGGTGGGCAGTCGATCGATCCGGCCAGCCGACGACTGATGCGCGCGAGGCAATCGAGGGTGCGCTTCTCCCCTTCGGCGGCTACAAGGGCGCCAACATCGCGCTGATCGTCGAACTTCTGGCCGCCGGCCTTACTGGTTCCTCCTGGTCGATGGACGGTGCGGACTTCCTCACCGGAGACCGCTCGCCAGACACTGGGATGACGATCATCGCGATTGCGCCCACCGCCGCTGACAAAGGTTTTTCACAACGCGTCCGAACACATGTCGAGCGCCTGACGGACGTCGGCGTCCACGTTCCAACGCAGAGCGTAGAAACAGACTGCGAGACATCGGATCTGGAAGTTTCCGAGGGTCACTTGAGGGTTCTCCGAGAGATAGTGTTCGACGCATGCTAAATTAGTCGCGCGCCCTCTTTCCCTTCGCGGGGCTTCGCTCGAAGGACCATCCGGCGAGTAGCTCGTGGACGTTCTTCGCGTCAATTTTGAACGCGCAGGTCACACTCAATCGAAGTGCAAACCACGTCACAAGCAAACTGGGGCACTCTGGTGATGTTGATGAGCCCGGTGGTGCTGACGGCAAGCGGCGAGCCGCCCGTCAGACCGTCACTTTTGACTTGAATTTTTCTTGGGCAAGCTTGCCCCCTCGCACGGATCCGCGATCATCGCGGCGTGTCGATGCACCGAGCGACTATGACCGCGTCTCAAGCCCGCTCGTCGCCATGTCAGGAAAACCTGTGCTCCTTGCCGTTCGAAGGTGACGCAAACAGCGTTTCTCCGATCGAAATCGGGCGATCGCCATCCGTGCGAACGACCAGCGATGGCAGGTCAGGGACGTCAAGATAGACAACGGTGTCTGCACCGAGCCTTTCGATGTGCCGCACGACACCACGCCACTTTCCCTCCATCGTAGAAAGCGAAATGTGCTCAGGGCGCACGCCATAGGTCCGGCATCCTTCCCGTGCGGCAACCTCCCCCTCGAAAACATTCATTTTGGGTGAGCCGATAAAGCCGGCAACGAACGGGGTGGCCGGATGGTTGTAGAGTGTCATCGGCGTTCCGATCTGCTCGATCCTCCCACCGTCGAGAACGACGATCTTGTCGGCCATGGTCATCGCCTCGACCTGGTCATGGGTGACGTAGATCATCGTCGCGCCGAGCTTGGCGTGGAGTTCGGTGAGTTCGATGCGCATTTGCGAGCGCAAAGAAGCGTCGAGGTTGGACAGCGGCTCATCGAACAGGAAGACTTTTGGATTTCGGATGATGGCCCGACCGATTGCGACGCGCTGGCGCTGTCCGCCAGACAGTGCCTTTGGCTTTCGATCCAGCAGATGGGAAAGCTGAAGAATGTCGGCGGTCTGCTTGACCTTCTCGGCGATCTCCGCCTTGGGGCGTTTGGCAAGCGACAGGCCGAAGCCGATGTTTTCGCCAACCGTCAGATGCGGGTAGAGCGCATAGGATTGAAAGACCATGGCGATACCGCGCTTTGAAGGTTCGGCGTCGGTCACGTCCTTGCCACCGATGAATACCTTTCCCGAACTCGATGTTTCAAGTCCTGAAATGATCCTCAGCAAAGTCGACTTTCCGCAGCCTGAAGGACCGACGAATACGCAGAACTCTCCTGCATCCACCGTCAGATCGACACCCTTCATCACATCCAGGCTGCCGAAGCTCTTGCGGACATTTTCAAGCACTACGCTTGTCATGGCTTATCCTTTCACTGCGCCTGCAGTCATGCCTGCCACGATCTGCCGGTTGAAGAACACGAAAACGATGAGGGGCGGAATGGTCACCAAAAGGATGTTCATAAACAAGAGGTTGAACTGTGTCTGGAACTGTCCCTGGAAATTGTAAAGTGTGAGCTGCACCGTTACGTTTTCCCGACCCGGCAGGTAGTACAGTGGATTGGTGAAATCGTTGAAAATGGCGATCGACTGCACCACGATGACGGTCACCGTGACTGGTTTTAGCAGCGGAAGGACGACCCGGAAAAAGATCTGCAGCGGCTTGGCGCCGTCGATAATCGCTGCTTCATCGAGATCGCGCGGTATCGTCGCGATGAAGCTTCTAAACAGCAGGACGGTAAATGCGAGACCATAGGCGACCTGGATCAGGATCATGCCCGATATCGACTTGAAAAGACCAAGCGACTGTAGCACCCAGATGGTGGGAACAACTGCGGGCGGGATCATCAGGCCCGCAAGAACGCAACCATAGATCACCGCGTTCCAGCGCGAAGGGCGGCGTTGCAAGACGTATCCCACCATCGCGCCAAATAGAACGAGAAGTGTGACAGCGACCACCGTGATGACGGTTGAGTTGAAGTAGGCCAGCAACAACATGTAGTTGCGCGCCTGAAGCACCTCGAGAAAATTTTCCCAAAGGCGCCATTCAACAGGCAACCTAAACATCAGCGACGCAGCATCCTGCTTTGTCTTGGCTGCCGTGATGAAGATGAACAGGAAGGGCAGCACGAAGAGGACGCCGCAGGCGAGAAGCGCTGCGAGGCCCGTATAAAGTTGGCGACGCTTCAAAGATCCACCTCCTTGCGGTTGAACCATACCGTAAGAGGCAAGACGATCAGCCCTATGAGGACGAACAGGATGACGTTCCCGGCCGTCGACAGTCCATAAAAACCGGCTTGGTATTGCTTGTAGATGACGCTCGCCAGCACATCCGAGGAAAAGCCTGGCCCACCACGCGTCATCGCCCAAATCAGATCGAAGCTGCGCAGACCACCGATCAGCGACAGCGTAATGACCGTAACGGTTGCGGGCTTCACCAACGGAACGGTGACGCGAAAGAACATCTGGCGAGGGGTCGCGCCATCGATTCTGGCGGCCTCGTAGTAATCTGGGCTGATTGACGCAAGCCCTGCGATAAAAATGACCGTGGCAAGCCCGATGCCCTTCCAAAGATCGACGAAGACGATGGAATAAAGTGCGAGCGCCGGATCTGTCAGCCAACCCGGGCCGTGAATACCGATGGCAGCAAGGGCGACGTTGATGAGACCCCGGGTCGGGTGCATCAAAACCGAAAACGTGATCCCGACGCCGATGGTCGACACGAGAACCGGGAAGAAAATAACCGTCCGCAGCAACCCCTGCGCCCAAAGACCCGATGTCAACAAGACTGCCAGGAGCAAGCCCAGAACCGTTTTCGTGCCGGAGGTCAACACGGCATAGATGACGGTGTTAATGAGGCCCTGAATGAGAAACGGCTCACGGAAGAATTGCCGGTAGTTCTCCAGACCGATGAACTGCGTGGTGAAGAGGTCCCAGCGCGTGAGGCTGAACCAGAAAGAGGCGATCGTCGGCGCCAGAAAGAGAACGGTAAAAACCACCGCCGCTGGCAGGACGAACCAGTAGGGATAAGGCGATTTGCGCGTAGCCATGAGGTCTCCTTGAACACCCCCACCCGGACGAGCACCGGGTGGGGATCGGCTGGGAGGTTACCAGTTTGGCAAGCCGAGCTGCTTGGCCTGCTTCTCGACATCCTGGTCGTAGAGTGCTGCTGCGTCCTTGGCCGAACGAATTCCCGTTCCCACTTCAACCGTGATCTGCTCGAGTGCCGGTCCTTTTACCGGCGACAGGAACTCCAATGCCGGCGCAGCACGCCCCTCGGTTTCGAAATAGGGCAGCATGTCGGCAACGACGGGCGGAATATCCTTCGGAAGTTCGCAGCCCTTGACCAGATACGGGCCGGAAGAAACAGCCTTGGCCATGAGGTCGCACGCCTCCTTGGTGCCAATCCAGTCGAGAAACTTCTTGGCTTCCTCGACATGCTCCGACTTTGCCGAGACATAGAGCGCAGACGGCATCCACACCGTCAGCCCATTCTTTGCAGCGTCAGTGCCCGGTTGAGCAAAGAAGCCCAAGTCTTTGAGATTGTCAGGAAAATTCTGTTGGACGTTGCCGATGCCGAAAGTCAGGTTGGGATAGTGGGCAGCCTCACCGGTGGCCACCATTCGCATGCCGTCGTCAAACGTCGCGGCGCCGAAGTCAGGGTTAAGCAGACCGGCTTTTGCAACCTCTTCAAGGTGCTCGAAACCGCGCGTGGCGGCTGGCGTATTGGCATATTTGAGCTTGTTGGCGGTGTAGTCGGCGGCGAAATTCGGAACTTCCGCCTGGACGTTATAGTAGTCGGCGAGGACGAAGAGCTGCGATGTCCAGGTGGTGCCATAGGTCTGCGCGACGGCCACCTTTCCGGCTGCCTTGATCTTCTCATTGTTGGCCATGAACTCTGCCCATGTCTTGGGCGGGGTAAGGCCGAGCTCGGCATAGATCTTGCGATTGTAAAAGATGCCGCCACCCATGGCAGGACCAAACGGCGTTCCACGCACGTGGCCATCTGGGCTGGTGACCACCTTCTTGAAGCTGTCGAGGATGCCGGCCTGCGACGGAAGATCAGAAAGATCTGCCAGCGTCTCTTGCGGCTTCAATGCCTGGAACAGCGAACCGCCATTATACTGAAAGATATCGGCCATTTCGCCGGTGGCGAGACGCGTCTTGATGATGTTGTCGCCTTCCGAGCCGCCGGCACGCTGCTCCACGTCAAAGCTCACATCAGGGTGCTTTTCGGTATAGGCCTTGGAAACGACGTCGAACGAGGCGATCGTTTCCGGGTTTGTGTCGATCAGGATGCTAAGCGTCACATCGGCGTGAGCGACGCCCGCAGCCAGCGACGTGATAGTTGCGGCAAGGATGCTGCACTTCGTCATTCTCATAGTCGTTTCCTCCTCTTGAAGACCGGAATGATTTGGGCTGCTCGCTTGCGGGCAAGGACCGCAAGCTACCGTATCAGATGGAAAAGGTGATCGTATGCTCCCCCTTGCCGAGCCTGACCTCTTGTCCGGGCGCGACCAGTGCGCCATCCGCCGTCAGCGACTTGCGGTCCTCTGTGCCCTTCAGGCGCGCCGTCACGCCTTGCGGCAGTGAAAGGCGGCAGGTGACGGTTTGCGCATCCAGGCTCCATCCGGCCTCAATGCGTCCGAAGCGCGTGTCATGCCACGCCGAAACGGGTGAGAGAGCCGGAAGAATCGCGGGGTCGAATGCCACTTCCTCAAATCCGGGCTTATCTTCCAGCGGTTTTATGCCGGCCACATCCTCGAAGAGCCATTGGCACACGGCGCCATAGGCATAATGGTTGTAGCTGTTCATGTCGGGATCGTAGATCGTGCCATCCTCGGAAAGTGCATCCCACCGCTCCCAAATCGAGGTCGCCCCATGCTCGACCTGATACAGCCAGCCGGGGACTTTGCGGTTCAGGAACATCTTTTCCGCAAGATCCAGCATTCCGAGACGCGTGAAGGCCGGGAGCAAAGCGGGGGTTCCAATGAATCCGGTTCCAATCACGCCATCGGTCTCCTCAGAGACCCGGCGGAAATAGTCGCGACCGGCCGTCTCGTACTCCGGCGGAACAAGACCGTACAGGAACGCCAAGGCCCAGGAGGTCTGGTCGTTGTGCGCGATGCGACCCGATGGCGCAAAGAACTCATGCTTGAAGGCGGCCCGGATTTCCTCTGCTCGGGCATCGAGCCTGGTGGCTTCAGCGCCCTTCCCGAGGATGCGGGCGATCTTTGCGGCCAACTGCGTCGAGATAAAATGGTAAAGCGTCGCTGCACAATCGTCCGCAACCGTTGGACGCGGCTTGCGATTGTCGCCAACGGGCTGCAGCCAGTCGCCGAAGGTGAAGCCACGGTCACCCCAAACTGCCGGCGGCCGGATGAGCGGGCCGTCGGAAATGCCCCAGAGATAATCCAGCCAACCCAGCATGGCCGGAAAGCACTCGTTGAGAACCGAGGCATCGCCGTAGTGCAGATAGAGCTGCCAGGGGATGATGACGATGGCGTCACCCCAGCCTGTCGATCCCGCCCAATCGCCGCGTCCGTTAATCGGATGAAGTCGTGTCGGGTCTGGCGAAAAATGCGAGACCGCTCCATCAGCACGCTGATCGCGTATCACATCACGAAGATATTTTCTAAGGAAGGTTTCACTGTTGGCAAGCCAGCAGGCGGTGCCGGCAAAAACCTGGGCATCGCCCGTCCAACCCAGCCGCTCATCGCGCTGCGGGCAGTCGGTTGGGACCTCGATGAAATTCGATCGCTGCGACCAGATCGTGTTCTCGACGAGCTTGTTGACCGCGGCAACGCCGCAGTTAAAACCGCCCGCGCTCACGGGCACTGAAGAGATCGGGACCATGGTGATGGCCACCAATTCGGCCTGCCCCGTCAAGGTGACGCGCGCATATCGGAACCCCATGAAGGTAAAGAGCGGCATGTAGACCTCTTCGCCCTCTCCGCTCAGCGTGTAGACCAGTTCGGCCCGCGCGCTGCGATAATTGCGATTGTCGAAAAACCGGTCGGGTCCGAGCACTTCAGAATGTTCAATCCGAACCTGCGCACCAGCCTCGCCCTTTACGCGAATGCAAATACAGGCGCCGGCGTTCTGGCCGAAATCATAGACCTTTCGGCCATCCGCCTCGGCCCAGCTTGTGATCGGCGAGCGCCCATCAAGCGCCTTGACCGCCGTCGTCTCGTGAGGAACGAGCAACCCTTTATCGAAGGTCAGGACCTCGACGCCGTGCGTGTCTTTCGGTTCGATGCGTGCGTCGTAGTCCTCGCCAAAATAGATGCCGTTGCGGGTAACCGGTGTGTAGCCGCTCTTCCAGGTCCCATCCGTCTTCAACAACGGTGCCCCGCCGGCGCTTAACTCTGCAATCGCCGCCGTTTGCTCGCCCCAGCAGTTGATGATCGGGTTGGAGGCCCACATGAGCTGGCTGCGGTACCAGCCGTCGCCCAGCCAGATCTCGATGCGATTGTCGCCTGAGCGCAGCAGGTCCGTGGCGTCATAGGTCTGGTAGGCAATGCGGTCGTCGTAGCAGGTCCATCCAGGCGTAAGCAGATCGTCCCCCACGCCGCGTCCATTGATGAAAGCACGGTAAAGGCCAAGCGCGGAAATGCGCAGTATCGCCTCTGCCGGCACCTCGCCCAGCCAGAACTCGCGGGAAATGAACGTGCCTGCTGTTGCCTGACCACCGTCGCAAGACGGTGCGACCATCGATGCTGAAAACTGGAACGCAGAACCAGCAAGGCCGCTGGCCGCGGCAGCGCCGTGGTCCAATACAACCTCCATCATGCAAACCTCCTCAACCGGCATCCCCGTCGGGGACCAGAACGCGTCGTGTATATCGTTCTATGTATATCATTCTACACAAACGATTGCCGCGCAAGAGTTTTGTGCCTATAGTTTCTGGAAACCCGGAGACAGAGAAATTTATGATGAAACATCCGTCTGTTAGCGCGCCACAGGACAGGATCACCATCCGCCATGTGGCAAAGGATGCCGGGGTTTCCATCGCGGCAGTCTCCAAGGTGCTGCGCAACGCTTACGGTGTCAGCGAAGTTTTGAGGAACAAGGTCGAAACCTCGATCGAGAAGTTGAACTACCGCCCGTCCGTAGCGGCACGAGGAATGCGCGGTCGCACCTATACGATTGGCGTTCTCGTGATAGAACTGTCCAACCCGTTCCTTGCTGGCGTGATCGAGAGTGCGAACGCCTCTTTGTCAGAGAGCAATTACAAATCGCTCATTGGAATTGGTCGCTCGGCCAGCTCGATCGAAGCCTCTATGATTGAATCGATGATCGACAACCGGATGGACGGGGTCCTGATTATCGCTCCGCGAATATCAGGCAAGGTTTTGGAACGCTACGCCCGTCAAATCCCGATCGCCGTGATCGCGCATCACGAGCCGCATGCGCAGACGTACGACACCATCAATTCCGACGATCGGAAGGGTGCCCATCTGGCCGTCGAGGCTGCGCTGCGTCAAGGTTATCGGGACATAGCCATGCTGAGCTATGATCTCCTGGATTCGCCTGCGTCTGTCGTCGCCGTTCAGCGCGAGATGGGCTACCTGGAGGGAATGAAGCAAGGCGGCCTGGAAGGCAAAATCATTCGGCTTCCGCCCGTCGCCGCGGATCGGAGCACCGCGATCAAGAACTTCCTGACGTCGCAGCATCGACCCCGCGCAGTCTTCGTCTGGTCGGATCTTGACGCCGTGCCGTTGCTCAATGCGGCCAGAACCAGCGGCGTACGGGTTCCCGAAGATCTCGCCATCATTGGGTATGACAATTCTCCCCCTGCCGCCATCCCGCTTGTCGGCTTGACCAGCGTCGATCAAAACGCCGCCCAACTTGGCAGGACAGCCGGTGAGATGCTGCTCAGCCGGATCGACGGCCGCGAACATGCCCAACACGTGCTGATCGAACCGCATGTGGAGATGCGCGGCAGCGTATGACGGATGCTATGGTGTCGGGCGAATTGCCGTTCGCATAAGTCCGTTTGCGTTCGTATCATATTGAAAATAAATAGTTATTTTCCTTTGCAGATTCGCGGAGATTCGCTATTGTTGCGCCTGCAACCTGCTTCGGAAGTGGGGAAACGAGTGGGGAACGGATTGTCGTGAGGACCGGACAAACTGTCAGCTTCGTTCGTCTCGTCCGATAGGCCCGGGCGGGCCGACACACATCTGCGGTACGTTGATGCGCAGCTGTAGCCAGAAGCCTGCGGTCGAGGCATTGGTTGCGATCCACTAAAGCCTCGCTCAGTGCTTTGAACTCCTGCCACGGTAGGTCGCTGGCGCTGGCAACGCTTCGTGCGCCTTCGCCAGCGTCTCCAACCACGCAGCAAGTTCAGCCGGAACTTCCTCGTTCCCAGCCTCTAGCGCTTCGATCCATGATAGCTCGCACTGCAGCGCCGACGCGATATTGATCGGGGTCCATCGGATATGGAGCAGACATTCGCTAAATCGTTCCGGGGTCATGGTTTGCAACAAGCTCCTCGGGTTGCATCTGAAGTGAGCTAGCCTCTCATATAGGTCGGTGGAGTCAATCGGAGCGGGAGACTGCCAGTGCGCTATGCTTGAGCAGTATCGCCAAAAAGGCGCCTACCCGCGTGATCAGCCTGGTCCTAAGACCAAGCCTTGCGGCGCCGCAGGCAATGTTGGTCGGGCTTCACTGGTGTATTTATCGAAGGATCCCATGTCCTCCAGACGACAGCCTTATTGTGCGCCATAGAGATCGACGCCGGCGCGGCCCATCGTGATAGCGCCAAATGTCTTGATCATGTTGTGCCTCAGAAACCAACTGACTTGAGGAAGGCCCGGCTCGATGTCAGGTCGTCGAGAATGGAGCCGGCGTTTTTCGGATCGCGCTCCTGCTCGATGGTGATGTAGCCGCCGTAGCCGAGCTCGGCAAGCAGTCGCCGAACGGCGACGTAGTCGATATTTCCCCTGCCTATCGGACACATCACGCCCGTGGCGCAGGCTTCGAAGAAGCGGATTCGCTCGTCCATTACCTCTTCGAAAACCACCGGATCGATGTCCTTGAAGTGGATGTAGTCGAGGCGCTTCCAATATTTCCGGAGCGTTGCTACGGGATCCATGCCGGCATAGGCAAGATGGCCGGTGTCGAGGCAGAGGCCGGCGAGATCCGGATCGAGATCGTGAACGAGCCGCGCGAGCTCGTCTTCGAACTCGATGTAGCCGCCTGCATGGGGGTGGATGGTCGCTCGCACCCCGAACTCGTCGCGGGCGAGTTTTGCGATCGCATTGATGTTTTCTATCATTCCCGACCATTCCGCGTCTGCCAGCCGCGGCGCACGATCGGAATGGCCGGCGGCGTAGTCGCGCTCGTCGTGTCCCCAATCCATCACCGTTAGAAACGGCGCAGGAAAACGCTGTCCCTCGTGAGTGGTGGGTCTGGGCAGCGCCGTGATCAACGCGCATATTTCACCGGTCTGCCGGAGGAGATTGCCTTGGTTCGACGGCGATACGAGATCGTCGAAGATGGTGCCGGCGACGATCGCCAGTCGCCGTTCACGAAGGGCCTCCGACATGACGGAGACGTTGAGCGGCATATACCCGTACGGACCGAGTTCGAGTCCGCCGAATCCTGCCGCCGCCGCCTCGTCGAGGACCTTCGTCCAGGGCGGGAGATTGGGATTGGAGACGTCGTCGACACCCCAGCAGCAAGGCGCGCAGGTGACCGTGATCAGGTTGGACATCGCAAGGCCTCGTCGAAAGCGATTGGAAAAAGTGAGGCGCTGGCGTGTTCTCGCCAGCGCCAGTTCATCAGCGGCTGATCGTTGCCTGCAATGCGTCGATCGAGGACTGGATGCCTGCCTCCGTCGACATGGTGAAGTCTTCCATCTCGAGGCTGACCCAGCCGTTGTATCCGACCATGCGCACGACGGAGAAGAATTCCTTCCACCATTGCAGGTCGTGGCCAGCGCCGACGGCCACGTAGTTCCATGTGCGTTTGGCGACGTCCGTGACTTCCTTCAGTTCCAGCAGGCCGTTGACGTCCGCCAGGCCGCGCTCGATGCGCGTATCCTTGCCGTGGCAATGATGTATCGCGGAGCCGAGACCCCGTGCAGAAGCGATCGGGTCCGCTCCCATCCACATGAGATGCGACGGATCGAGGTTCATCCCGACGGTTGGCCCGACCTCGTTGCGAAGACGGAACAGCGTCTCGGGGTTCCATACCAGCATCGCCGAGAAATTCTCGAGCGCATACTTTTCGACCCCGACTTCCTTTGCGAGCTTTACGAGGTCGTGCCAAAGCGGAAAGGCGCGGTCCTCCCACTGGTACCGGTCGCGCTCCGGCATCTCGTCCGGCCAGCTCTTGGTGTAGACCAGCCAATTGGGGACCGTGTCACCAGGGGCAGCCTCGGGGAGCCCCGACATCGTGACGATCGTCTTCACGCCAATTTCACCGGCCAGGCGGAGGGTCTGCTCCATCTCCTTGCGATGACGCTTGCCCATGTCGCCGGGATCGAGGGGATTGGCCGAGCAGTTTAGAGCGGCGATCTCAAGGCCGCGGGCCTCGATCTCCTTGAGCTTGGACTTGAGCAGTCCCTTGTCCTCCAGCAGCTCGTCGGCGCAAAAATGAGGCGCGCGCGACCAGCCGCCGCCTGTCATTTCAATGCCTTCGACGCCGAGCTTAACGCACTTGTCGAGCATTTCAGTGAAAGGGAGATCGCCCATTACGTCGGTGCAGATCGATAGTTTCATGGCATGGTTTCCTGTTCGAGAAGTGTCGGGGACGCGCTCTTGGGAGTAGGTTGGAGGAAAACCGCGCGCGCCCAATTGCAAGTTATTTAAAGTCGACCCAGGCTGCGCCTGCGTCAGCCGAGCGGACGCAGTTTTCGAGCCAGCGGACACCCTCGGTGCCGGCGTTGATGTCGGGGTAGTGATGGGTCTTCAGGAAGGCCTCGTCATCACGCCGCTTTGCATCGATGGCCTGGGCGATCCAGAGATAGATGTTGGACCAGCTATCGCCCAAACCTTCGGTGTGAAGCGCTCCCATCCGGTCGACGGCGAGGCTCTCCTCTTCAAGGTATGGCATGCCATGGTGCATGATCCGGTTCGGCTCGCCCTGGACCTCGTAGATCAACTGGTCGGGATGGGCGTCGGACCATTCAATCGACGCCTTGGAACCGACAAAGCGATAACGCTGCGAGCCCATGTTGCCGGCGTTGACCGAGGACACCCAGAGGCGGCCGCGGGCACCGTTATCGTAATGCATCAGAACGGTCGCATGGTCTTCAAGCGGCGCGCGGGTCGGAATGAACGCCTTGCGGTCGCAAAGCAGCTTCTCGATCTTCAGATGCGGGAGTACGATTTCGGAGAGGTAGTAGAGATGCGTTCCGATATCGCCAAGGACGAAGGTGGGACCCGCTGTCTTCGGGTTGGTGCGCCACTTCAAGGCGTCGCCCGCGCCCACGTCGTCCCCGGAATTGAAGCCATGCGTGTACTGAAGGTCGACGATCCGGATATCGCCGAGCATCCCCTTCTTCACCATCGCTGCCATCTGGTGAACCAGCGGGTGACCGGTGAAGCCATAGGTGACGCCGACGATCAGGCCCTTCTCATCGGCGAGCCGGGCAACCTCGTCACATTCCTCGACCGTGAAGAAGAGAGGCTTCTCGCAGATGACGTGCAGGCCGGCCTCAAGGCATGCCTTGGTGATCTCGTAATGCGTGAAGTTCGGCGTCGCGATGGACACGACCTCGACGCCGTCCTCGCGAGCGGCCTCCCTTGCGATCAGTTCCTTGTAGTCGGCATAGCACCGGTCGGCAGTAACGCCGATCTTCTTGCCGAAGTCGCACCCGCGTTCGGCGTCGAGATCGAATGCACCGCACACGAGGCGATAGGTACCGTCGCGTTGGGCGCCGGTCCTGTGCTTGTAGCCGACCTGGCCGGTCCGGCCGCCGCCAACCATGCCCCAACGCAGTGGGCGCTCTATCAGTCTTTCTCCGTTGATCATTTTCCGTCCTTCCAGGAAGCCGCGCGCCTTGCGCGCCGCAGGGTCGCTGAGGCGTCACTTCGCTGCGTACGTGTCGACGTAACGCTGCATTTCGGTGCACATGAACTTGCCGGACTGGTCAGCCTTGTCTTCCCAGGCGAACACGCAGGACGTCATGATGCCGTCGAAGCCGATCTCGGCGAGCGTTCCGAAAAAGTCGTCCCACGGGACCTCACCCTGGCCGATGTTGAGATGCTGGTGAACGCGGGCATTGGTGCCGGGAGGATTCAGGATGTAACGGAGACCCGATGATGCCTTGTGGTTGAAGGTATCGCCGACATGGACGTGGGCGAGAACGTCTTTCGCCTCGCGCAGCATCGCCTTGGTGTCGTCGCCGAAGTAGAACGTATGCGGCGCGCAATAGAGGAACTTGACGTTCTTGGAGTTGACCGTCCGGATGATGTCAAGCGCCGGCTGCAGCGTCTCGCACCAGTCTTCCGGATGCGGCTCGACATTAAGGTTGATGCCTTCGCGTTCGAAGATCGGAACGAGTTCCTCCATCGACCGCCACCAGGCGTCCTCGCATGCCTCGATCATCGATCCCGTGTGGCAGCAGTAGCAGGAGCCCTTGTCGGGATGCGGTCCCCGACCGAATTCGGAGTTCATCGTGTCGACGCCGAGTTCGACGGCGATCTCGATGGCGCGTTTCCAGTGCCGGACGGCTGCCTGCCGCTCAGTCTCGTCATTGGACGCCCAACGATACATCGGCAGGAGCGACGCGATGCCGACGTTGGCGTCAACGAGCGCCTTCTTGAAGGACTTTATCCTGGACGGGAACACCCGCGGCGCCTTGAACCACTCGAGAAAGTCGGCCCGAGGGCTGAGCTCGATCCACTCATAGCCGAGTTCGGCGACTTTCGAGGGGAGCTGCTCGAGCGAAAGGTGGCGATGCATAAAGGGGTCGAGCGCGATTTTCATGACTGTTCACCCGTAAGATGGTTACACTTGCCAGCCCCACCCGCGAGGGCGGGTGAGCCGATGTCGTTGTCTTGTTGTGTCCGTTCCGCGGAGGGTCAGACCGCTATTGGTTGTCCGCTATTGGCGGACGAGTGAGCTTCGATCTCGGCTTCAAGTTCGGCCATCGCCTCGCCGCCAGCCATGAGGTCGGTGATCTCCTCTCGGGTCTTCTCGCCCTTGCGGAAATCGGCTGCTTTCTCGCCCTTGATCAGGACGGCGAAGTGGTCGCCGACGGTCATCGCATGGATGACGTTGTGGGTGATGAAGATCACTGCCAGGCCGCGACGCCGCGCCTCGAGCACGATGCGCAGAACGTGCGCGGCCTCCTTGACGCCGAGCGCCGCCGTCGGCTCGTCGAGAATGAGCACTCTCGCCCCGAAATGGACAGCGCGTGCGATCGCCAGCGATTGTCGTTCACCGCCGGACAACCCGCCAATCAGGCGGTCTCCGTCGTCGATGCGCGTGATGCCGAACTCCCGCACGGCCTTTACCGCGATCTCGTTGGCCTTCTTGCGATCGTAGATCTTGAAGGGGCCGAAGCCCTTGGTCGGTTCCCGGCCGACGAAGAATGAACGGCCGATGCTCATCAACGGGAAGGTACCGCCGAACTGGTGGACAGTCGCGATGCCCATATCGGCGGCTTCGCGCGGATTGTTGAAGGTCAGGGCCCTTCCTTCGAACTTCACCGTGCCGCTCGTCGGCTTGTAAACGCCGGCGAAGGTCTTGATGAGCGTGGACTTGCCTGCACCGTTGTCGCCAAGCAGACATAAGACTTCGCCTGGATGAACCTTCAGCGTGATGTTGTGCAGGACGTCGATCGGACCGAAGGATTTATTGACGTTCTCAAGCTCGAGAATTGGCGTTTTCATATCCTGTCCTCACTTCTTCTTCGGCGAGTAGGTCAGCGCCATGTGACGGAACGTGTTGTTCATGAGCACGGCAATCAGAAGCATCACGCCGATGATCAGGCTCGACCAGTTGCGGTCGAAGGTGGTGAAGTAGATGCCCTGATTGACGACCGCGAAGGTGATCGTGCCGAAGAAGATGCCGATCACGGATCCGAAGCCTCCGGTCAGAAGCACACCGCCGACGACGACCGAGATGATGGCGTTGAAAATGAACGTCATGCCTCCCGAGACCTGGGCCGAGTTGAACAGGATCGCCTGGCACATGCCGACGAACGACGCGCTCGTGGAGGAAAGAACGAACAGGATGATGGTCAGCCCAGCTGTCGGAATGCCTGCATTACGGGCGCTGACCCTGTCTCCGCCCATCGCGAAGATCCAGTTCCCATAGGGAGACAGATGGATGAAGAAGACGAAGAGGGCGGTGATTGCAATCCACCAGATGATGATCACCTGGAAGGAGCCTAACAGGAACTGACCGAAGAGGAACTTCGCCCAGGGATCCGCTGTTAGCGGCACGCTGGTGGTTCCTGTGACGAGAACCGATACGCCGAGCATCAGGCCCTGGACCGCAAACAGTGTGCCGAGCGTGACAATGAGTGAGGGAACCGCGGTTCTGACGACCAGATAGTCATTCACGAGCCCCACTATGAGCCCTATGCCGATGGAGCCGAGCATACCAACCCAGATCGGGAGACCGTAGAAGCCGGAGATGATTGCGATGGTCATCGATCCTGCGGGGATCATGGCACCGATTGAAATGTCGAGGTCACCGGCGATCATCAACAGGCCGATCGGCAGGGCGACGATGCCGAGGTTGGCGGCGACGTTCAGCCAGCTTGCTGCTCCGGCCGGTTCGAGAAACTTGGTGCTTCCAAAGATGATGAAGAACGCAAGCACCCCGACGAGCCCGAGGAACGCGCCCGCCTCGGGGCGCCGCAAGAGGTTGCCTACTGACAGAGTGTTCATGTGCAAAATCCTTACAAGGCTTCGAACCGAAGTGCTGTTCGTCTTCGACCCGCAGCGGTCCTGCGGGTCGGGCTTGACGAGAACCGACTATCGGGCGCCGCTTTTGACGCCGGCCATGGTTGCATCGATGTTGGATGCGTCGACGATGCCTGGGCCGGTCAGGACCGGCGCAGTCGGAAGGTTCGTTCCATAGTCGAGATGCGACGCCAGCAGCGTCACACTGAGGATCGACTGCAGATACGGCTGCTGATCGATGGCGAAGGTCTGCGCGCCATCCTTGATGCGGGCCAACCCCGAAGCGTTGAGATCGAAGGTACCGTGCGATACCTTGCCGACCTTTCCTGCCTGGTTGATCCCGCTTGCGGCTGCATCGGCATCTGTTGCGCTGACATTTATGATACCGTCAATGCTGTCGTCCTGGAGAAGCGTGGCCTTCACCGCCTCCGCAATTGCGGTCTGATCCCCGAAGCTCGTCGCAGGAAGGGGAAGCTGCTTGCCCTGTCCGCCTTTCGCCGCAATACCGTCGATCACGCCTTTACAGCGGGCTTCCTGATTGGCAGCACCTGGAACCGTGTTGACACAAATGACATTTTTTGCGCCTTTCGATCCGAGATATTCACCGCCTGCCTTGCCTGCCACGTACTCATCGGAGCCAACATAGTTGATCGCGCCCAGTTCACGCGCCTTTTCGATGTTGCCGGCATTCATGAGAATGACTTTGATCCCCGCCTGGACCGCAGCCTTGATCGCCTCGTCCTCAGCTTCCGGAACCCAGTCCGGCACAACGATACCCGTGACGCCCTGGCTCATCGCGGTGCGAACGAGCTGGGCGGCGTCCGGACCAAGATTGTCATAGGTTTGAAGCTGAAGATAGCTGACCGAGCCACCATTCTTTTCGACAACCAGACGAGCATCATCCACGCCCTTCTTGATCCGGCTCCAGAACTCGTCGTCTGTCTTGCCGCCGACAACTGCGATATTGGCGGCCAGCACGGTGGATGCGCCGAGCGCCACGACGGCTGCAAGGGACAGCGCCCCTTTCAGGACGGCTTTTGAAAACTGCATAGAACTTCCTCCCAAGTTGCACGCGGGATAACATCTCCCTGAGCGATCCCGGCAACGCGAGAGAAGAGTTAGCAAATAGAATGTTTATTCGAAACAACCATTGCATTGGAATAGATATTTTGTATCTTCTATATCAATGCAAATTGATGCGGAAAATCTCATGAAGACACGTCCCACGATTGCCGATCTCGCTCGCACAGCGAACGTCAGCGTTGCTACCGTCAATCGGATTTTGGCGGGCTCGGCGTCCGTGCGCCCGCGGACGATCGAGAAGGTCGAACGCGCGGCCGAGCAAATTGGCTTCTATGGTCTCGGCGTGATTGAGGATCGCTTGCGCCACGCCCTTCCAAGTTACAGATTCGGTTTTCTGCTCCAGCAGTCGAGCCGGGATCTTTATCGACTTTTCGGATCGAAGATCATCGAAGCGGCATCGCGACGGGTCAATGACAAGGTTGAGCCCATAGTCGAATTCGTCGACGTCCTCGAACCCCAGAATATTGCAAATCGGCTCGCTGCGCTCGGCGAGCGGTGTGATGCCGTTGCCATTATCGCCGGAGATCACCCCCTTATAGGACAGACGATCCACTCACTGCGCACCAGTGGCAAGCCGGTGGTGACCTATATCACGGATCAATCGGCGCCTGATCGGGCGGGCTACGTTGGAACGGACAATTGGAAGTTGGGGAGGACTGCGGCATGGTTTTTGGCCCAGACGATCCCCGACGCCGGCCGGATAGCCGTCTTCATTGGGAACCATCGATACCAGTGCCAGGACATATGCGATGCGAGTTTCCGTTCCTACATGCGCGAGCACGCGCCTGATCTCCAAATCGACGACAGCCGACCGACACACGAGGAATCCCACCAAGCCTATCAGATGGTTCGCGAGCTGCTCGCACATTCGGACGACTTGCGAGGGATATACATCGTCGGCGGCGGAATCTCTGGCGTTTTGAAGGCGCTACGCGAATGCGACGATGTAAGGCGCAGCCGGGTGCGCGTCATATGTCGCGACATCGGCCCCGAGACGCGCAAGGGGTTGACCGAGGGTCTGATCACGGCAGCCTTATGTCATCCGTTGGACAAGATTTCCGAGGAGTTGATCGCAACGATGGTGACTGCACTGGAAAACCGCGGAGACACGATACTGCAGCGCGTGGTGCCGTTCGAGATCATCACGCCCGAGAGCGTATAAGCAACCGCGCCCCACGCCGGCAAGAACCAATATCTGGCCTCCTTCTACGAGAAGCTTCTGTCCCAGGGACAGCGGATGCTGCACCTCCACTTCGAATATCTTGAACGGACTCACGAGGGATATCTTCTGACCGACGAGCACAGCCAGATGCTGGAAGCGATCCGCGACAGGAACGTGGATCTCGCCGACGAACTCGCCCACGCGCACACCCGGCATTTCCACGACAACTTCATCAACATCATGCGCGAGAACGACACGACGGACGTCACGCTCGGACCACTGCGCGCTGCACAGTAAGATTGTGAGGGCAAAGAGCGTCGGGCTCGTCGCAACAGGCGCCATCACCAGACCCGCACGGGTCGGCGCCGCCGGCGAAGCGCGTGGCAGGCTCGCCCCTAAGGATGATCGCAAACTTAAGCGGCGCCTGATCGACGGTTGATATCGATCGCCAAGCCGACCTTCACCCGATCCATGGCAACGAACGTGCGGAAACGCTTGACGTTGTTGTTGCCGAAGAAGAGCCGTCGCGTCAGAGCCTCGTAGTCGGCCATCGTGGGAACGACGATGACCAGGACGAAATCAGCCTCTCCGGTGACATAGTAGCACTGCTGGATCTCCTGAGAGGCTGCGAACTCCTTCTTCGCGTGCTCGATCTGCTGCGCGGTCTCGCTGATGACCTCGACTTCCACGAAGATGGTTATGGACTGCCCGACGGCGTCCGGATCAACGATTGCAACGTCGGCCTTGATGACCCCTTCTTCCCGCATTCGCTTGATCCGTCTCTGGACGGCGGGTGCCGACAGGTTGACCGCGTCGCCGATGGTCCTGAGCGGCGTCGTGTTGTCCCTTTGCAAGACAGCCAGGATCTTCCGATCGAACTCGTCCAGACGAGACGCCTGCAGTCGGTTGTTCACACAAGCTCTCCGATGAAACAAAATTGCAAAAACTTCCCCGAATATCAGCGCTTTTTTCGTCGCCCTTGCAATAGATTCGCGTCGGGCCCACCAGACAGGCAGACAAAATGTTTCTTTCGAACACGACTGACCACTATTGCCAGGCGCTCGATCAAAGGGATGTCTCGATGCTCGGACCCGCTGCCGCCCGGCAGGTGGAGCATCATCTCTCGTTTCGGGACAATCATTTCGAAACGCCGCTCCGGTCCCTCCCCGGGCTTGCCGCCGAACTTGGCGTCGCCTCCATACATATCAAGGACGAGGGCCACCGGCTTGACCTTGGAAGCTTCAAGGCGCTCGGCGGAGCATATGCCGTCATCCGCCTCGTTCTCGAGGAAGCCGAACGAAGGTTCGGTCGCCCGTTTGGCATGGCCGACTTTCAGTCCCCCGAGGTTCGGGCCGTTGCTTCGACGATGACGGTCGCATGCGCGACCGACGGCAACCATGGCCGCTCGGTTGCCCAGGGGGCTGAACTGGTCGGCGCCCGCGCTGCCATTTTTGTGCACTCGGGCGTCAGCGACGAACGCGTTGCCGCCATCTCCCGCTTCGGCGCCGAGATTGTCCGTGTCCAGGCAACATACGACGATTGCGTGAAGGAGGCCGCCCGGATGGCGGAGGCAAACGGCTGGACGATCGTGTCGGACACGTCATGGCCGGGCTATGAACGTATCCCCGGACTGGTCATGCAGGGTTACACCGCCCTCGTCAGTGAGGCGCTCAGGCAAATGCCTGAGGTTCCGACACACGTCTTCATCCAGTCCGGCGTCGGTGGGATTGCTGCAACCGTCGCCGGCCATCTGGCGATTAAGTTCGGCAACGCGCGACCGATCTTTACCGTCGTCGATCCAGAACGTGCCGCCTGCCTTTTGGAGACGGCACGCGCCGGAACTCCCGTCGCGGTCGCCCACGGCATGCCGACCATCATGGCGATGCTTGAATGCTACGAGCCTTCGCTTGTCGCGTGGCGTGTTCTGTCCCGCGTCGCGGATGGCTTCATGACTGTGGACGAGGCAGACGCGGTCGACGTGATGAACCGTCTCGCCAATCCCGTCTGCGGCGACCCGGCGATCGTGGCGGGCGAAAGCGGTGGCGTCGGGCTTGCCGGTCTGATGAAGGCAGTGGCCGATCCCTCCATCAAGGCCGCGCTGTCGCTTGATCGACATTCCCGCATCTTCCTCGTCAACACCGAAGGCGCGACCGACCCTGGCAAGTACGAAGAAATCGTGGGCGTTGCTCCATCTGACGTCGCAGCCAGGAACGCGGCTGGAGATCATGCATGAGCAGCCACTCGATAGATAGCGCGCGCCTGCTCGGGCGCATCAGAACGCTCGGCGACATCGCACGGGAGGCGGACGGCCGGCTGTCGCGGCTTGCAGCTTCTAACGCGGAGAAGCTCGGACGGGACCAGTTTGTCGCCTGGATTGCGGATGCGGGGCTGGAAGTCGCGGTCGATCGCATCGGAAACATCTTTGGAATTTGGAGGGCTGCGGCATCACCGACGCAAAGCCGCTGATGTTGGGCTCTCATATCGATACCGTCATCGATGCCGGCATCTATGACGGCTGCTACGGAGTGCTGTCTGCGCTTGAGGTGATCCAGACACTGAAGGAAGACGGCTTTGCTCCTTCCCGGCCGATCGTCGTCGCCGCCTTCACGAACGAGGAAGGCGTGCGCTATGCGCCCGATATGATGGGATCGCTGGTCTACGCCGGGGGCCTTCCCACGGAGACGGCCCTCGCCACCGTTGGAGCCGACGGGACGATGCTTGGAGGAGAGCTTGGTCGCATCGGATATGCAGGACCACATGAACCAGGATTTCTGTCACCGCACGCTTATATCGAGCTTCATATCGAGCAAGGGCCAGTTCTGGAGCGTGAAAGCATTACGATCGGAGCTGTGGAGAATGTACAGGGCATCTCGTGGCAGAAGGTGACGGTCGAAGGCGACGCCAACCATGCTGGAACAACGCCGATCTCCATGCGCCGGGATGCAGGTTATGCCGCGGCCCGGATCATTACCTTTCTGCGTGAGCGGGCGAAGAACTCGAATTCGCCGACGGTGGCGACTGTCGGCTGCATCAGTTTCGAACCGAACGCCATCAACGTCATTCCGTCTCGTGCAACGCTTACCGTGGATCTTCGCGACCCGGACGAGGAGCGGCTCAGACAGGCCGAAGCGGCGCTTGCCGAATTTCTCGATGCGATATCGCAAGAGGAGCACGTCGAAGTGTCTGTCGAGAGGCTGGCCCGGTTCGAGCCGGTCCGGTTCGATCAGCGCATCGTTGCGAAGATCGAGAAGGCCGCAAAGGATCGTGGCCTGACAAGCAGGCGGATGACTTCCGGCGCTGGCCACGACGCCCAGATGATCGCAAGGATCGCGCCCGCGGCCATGATCTTCGTTCCAAGTGTCGCTGGCATCAGCCACAACCCGAAGGAACGGACCAACGATGAACATCTGATCGCCGGCGCGAACGTTCTTCTGGACGTCGTCGGTGAACTTGCGCGGAGGTAACATGGTGATCGATCGGGATTTGCTCCATCGGGAAATGATGGCCTGGAGACGTGATTTCCATGCTCACCCTGAGTTCGGCTTCGAAGAGCAGCGAACGTCGAAGTTCGTCGCCAGCAAGCTTCGGGAATTCGGCCTTGATGACGTTGTTGAAGGCGTCGGTGGCACTGGCGTTGTCGGCACCCTGAAGCGCGGCACCGGGAACCGCGCGATCGCGCTTCGTGCCGATATGGATGCGCTGCGCATCAATGAACAGGCAAACCTGATCTATCGCTCTCAGACCCAGGGCGTCATGCATGCGTGCGGCCATGACGGCCACACCGCGATGTTGCTCGGGGCAGCGAAGATCCTGGCTGAGGAAGGCGGGTTCGACGGCATCGTTCGGTTCATCTTCCAGCCGGCGGAGGAATGGGGAAAAGGAGCTTTGGCGATGATCGCTGACGGCCTCTTCGACAGGTTCCCGTGCGACGAGATCTACGGGGTTCATAATATGCCTGGGCTGGAGGTCGGCACGTTGCATACGCGCCCGGAAGCGATGATGTCGGCCGAGGACAATTTCGAGATCACGCTCACGGGCGTTGGCGGTCATGCCGCGCGGCCGCATTGGGGCAACGAAGTGCTTGTCGCGGCCTGCGCGCTCGTGACCAACTTGCAGACCATCGTTTCACGCCGGCTGGACCCGGCCGACATCGGCGTCGTATCCGTCACCGAACTGATCACCGACGGGACGAGAAATGCGTTGCCAGGAATGGCGCGAATCCTCGGCGATGCCCGCAGCTTTCGCACGCAGATCAGCGAGACGATCGAAAGACAGATGCGCCTGATCGCCGAGGGCACGGCATTCACCTACAATGTCAAGGCCGAGCTCGTTTATACTCGCGAGTTCGTGCCGCTGATGAATGACCCGGCGCTGACGGAGGAGGCGTTGACCGTAGCGCGCGATCTCTATGGCACCGCAAATGTCGCCATTGCGGGCAATCCCATGACTGGTTCGGAGGACTTCGCGCAATTTCTCGCGCATGTGCCCGGTTGCTTCGTGTTCCTTGGCAACGGCAAGGATTCGCCGCCCCTCCACAATCCTATCTACGACTTCAACGATGCCGGTCTTCTCTTTGGGGCAGACTTCCACGCAGGGATCATTCGCCGGCGGCTTCAGGCGAGTTGATGGGCTGCGATGTGTGAAACCTTTCATTGACTTCTACAAAACGGAATTTTGCCATGGCGCATTCACTGATCGCTTCACCGAATAACCGCCCCGGCGGCCCGAACCAGCCGAACCTGGAGACTAACGAGATCTGGCAGGCACGTGTCGATCTTGCCGCCTGCTTCCGCATGGCTGCGACCTACGGCATGGAAGAAGGCATCTGCAACCACTTCTCTGCCATCGTTCCCGGTTACGACGACCTTTTCATCGTCAACCCTTATGGCTTCGCCTTTAGCGAACTGACCGCCTCGATGCTGCTGGTCTGCGACTTCCATGGAAACGTGATCTCGGGATCCGGAACGCCGGAAGCGACCGCCTTTTATATCCATGCGCGCATCCACAAGAACATCCCTCGCGCGAAGGCTGCGTTCCATACGCATATGCCTTATGCGACAGCGCTCTCGATGACGGAGGGCGATCCACTCATTTTCGCGGGACAGACCGCGTTGAAATTCTACGGCCGGACTGCGGTCGACCGCACTTACAACGGGCTTGCGCTCGATGAAGGCGAAGGCGACCGCATTGCCTCGGCGATCGGCAACGCCGACATCATATTTATGAAGCACCACGGCGTGATGGTCTGCGGCCCGACCATTGCCGAAGCTTGGGACGATCTCTATTACCTCGAGCGAGCCTGCGAGGTACAGACGCTCGCGCTTTCGACTGGACGCGCCGTCAATCCCGTCGCGCCGGAGATTGCGCAAGCAACGTATCGGCAGATGCGCGAGGGCGATCCGGAATCGGCTCGTCTTCACCTTGAGGCGATCAAGCGTACGCTCGACCGGAAGCAACCGGACTTCAGGCTCTGAAGGCTTCCCAGTCTAGAATCTCGCGGAACGTATTCACCATCTAGACGGTCGGCGAAGTGCAGACGTAGCAGGCTGCCCGTCAAACACAGCGGCACCGATCAGGGCGGTAGATTTCGCGACAGGAAGTCGTGGTCCGCGGTCGCAAGACGGGAGTGTCCTGCGACCACAAAGTAGACCAGGCATTCACGCAACCGGCTCGATCTACGCCGCGGTCGAGCCGGCCGAGGTCTGCATGCTGGAAAGGAGTTTGACCAGGGCCTGAGCCCCGGCGGTCGACGATGCCGGGTTCTGTCCTGTGATCAGTCGTCCGTCCGTGATGGCGAAGCTCTCCCAGTTGGATGCTTTCTCGTACAGTCCTCCGAGCCGCTTCAGTTCATCTTCGACCAGGAACGGCACAACCTTAGTGAGTTGAACCTCTTCTTCTTCGGTGTTGGCAAATCCCGTAACGCGCTTGCCCTTCACGATCGGCGCGCCCTTGTAGGTCACCCGATGCAGCACCCCAGGTGCGTGGCAGACCGCCGCGACCGGCTTTCCGGAATTGTAGAAGGATTCGATCAAGGAGATTGAATCCAGGTTGTCGACTAGGTCCCACATCGGCCCGTGACCGCCCGGATAGAAGACGGCGTCGAAATTCTCAGAGCGCATGTCCTTTAGTTTCGCCGTGGTCGCAAAAACCTTCTGGGCCGCCGGATCCTGCTTGAACCGGGCCATGGCGGCCGTCTGGTTTTCGGGCAGGTCGCTCTTCGGATCGACTGGCGGTTGGCCGCCCTTGGGCGAGGCCAATGTCAGATCGACGCCGGCATCGCGAAAGACATAGTAGGGCGCAGTGCCCTCCTCGAGCCAGAAGCCGGTCTTGCGCCCGGTATTGCCGAGTATGTCATGCGAGGTGAACACCATCAGAATCTTCACTGTCGTCTCCTTCCAATCGGTTCCGCAGTCAAAACGGGCTGCGCGAGGGATTATGTCGACTATCGGCAGGCAATGCAGTTGCACGTTGGTATTGCCAATACCTTGGTATTGGAGGCTTTGGGGCGGCCGCAGATGCGGCGTTCAAGGCCACGAGCCACCCCAGTGATCCTCGAAATGAATAGAGATGTCGGTCGACGACAGTCTCTGCCGCTCTGTGCATGCGGCCTGCGGGGGGGCGAAATGCTCCGACCGTCGGATCTTCGACCGATCCGTGATGATGGAGCTGTCGCCAATCTCCGTTCTTCCGGACGAACCAACCCGTCGTGCGAAACGCGACGTCGAGCCGAGATGCCATCGCATTCGGACGCGTCTCCCTAAAGCTTTGATTTGAAACAGGCCCGGCGTCGAACACGGGCGGCATCCGTCGAGGTCTCACCTTATTGCGGCCGATCCGGTGAGATGACGATGGCAAAACGCGGCAGCTCCCCTATTTTAGGAAGGCGTCGTGTCGGTCAATGGGCGAAAGAACGCCAGGTCCGAATACTGCGTCACCGACACCATTGGATAATTGGAACTCTCCTTCAACCTCCTAAATGCTGACCGCGTGCGTGTTGAAAGAAAGTCATCGAGCGCGTTGCGTGGGTGGCGGGCTGTCGAGAAAGGCAGACGCGGATGAACAGGCCTCCTGCGCACATTCGGTTTGGTGGGTGCGAATTGACTCGCTCGCGGCACGTCTGCGCCTTCTTCAACAGCCCGGACGAAGCGTACAAATCGTCGATGTCATTTATCAGCGAGGGGTTTGCCTGTGGCCACAAGGCAGTTCATTTCGTCAACCCAGGCTCGATCGGAAGCCATCTGGAACGGCTCCAATGTGAGGGCGTCGACAAGGGGTCGCGGGGCGGAGCCTCGGAAATGGACGAGTGATATGAATCGCGCGATGACGCAATCGGATCCGTCCCGCCTTAGAGGCTGCCTCAACAACCTCATATCATTGGTCGCGCTGTCGGCGATGTGGGTGGGCGGTGATCTTTCCGAGATCGGGAGCCGGTTGATCGAAGCGTTGTCAGCCATGCTCGAAGTGGACTTCATCTTTTTGAAGATCGACGTATCCGCGGACCAGAGACTCGAGCTTTCACATTTCGCACAAGGCTTCGCCGCCGCAGGGCGACAAGAGATCCTTGAGTGTCTCATGGCGCTGTTCGGCGCGAATGTCGCCGACTGGCCGACCAAGAGCCGGTTCAGCTCCAACGGCACCACCTTTCACATTGCAAGCGCACAACTCGGCATGAGCAACCTCACTGGACTGCTGATCGCGGGATCGCGCGATCCTAGCTTTCCGAACGAGGAGCAGAGGCTCATCCTCAACGTCGCCTCCAATCATGCAGCCCTTGCCGCGCAAGAAGCTGCAAACCGAATTGCGGAAAGGAAGAAAGCAACCCTTCTGGAGCAGGAGGCAACCAAGCGAACGAGAGAGCTCGCGGTCTCGAACGATGCGCTGATGAGAGAAATCACCGACCGGCGGCGAGAAGAAGCGTTGCGCGACAGTGAACTGAACGCTCGTCTTCTCGTCGACAGCGTGCCGGGCCTTGTCGCTATATTGTCGCCGGCGGGCGACGTCCAGGCAGCCAACCGCCAGCTTCTAACGTATTGCGGCATCTCGATCGAGGAGTTCAACAACTGGGCCACGAACGGGTCGATCCATGAAGAGGATCTGCCGACAGTCGTGAGATTTTCGGAAGCGCTGGCGAGAGGCAAGTCGTTCGAGTACGAAGCGCGGGTCCGCAGGCACGACGGGGTCTACAGATGGTTCCATCTCCGCGGTCTTCCATTTCGCAACACGAACGCCGTCATCGTGCGATGGTACGTTTTCCTTGCCGACATCGAAGAGCGCAAGCAGGTCGAGGCGGCGCGGGAAAGAAACGAGCGCGACCTGTATCAGATCATAAATACGATCCCGGTCATGGCCTGGTCGGCAAAGCCCGATGGCACGATTGACTTCGTCAACCGACATATCCTGCAGTCCGTTGAAGTGCCGCCGGGAGCGGCAAAGGGCTGGGACTGGTTCCATGCCGTCCATCCTGAGGACGTCGAAAGCCTGGGGGCTGTCTGGCGCGAGCTGATGTCATCGCAGGTTCCTGGTCAGGTGGAGGCGCGGCTCAAGTGCCAGGATGGATCTTTCCGGTGGTTTCTTGTGCGCTTCAATCCATTGTTCGCGCAAGATGGCCGCCTGATGAAGTGGTACGGCACCAACACGGACATCCATGACAGCAGCGAGGCGAACCAGGACCTTCGCCGAAGCGAAGCCTTTCTCGCTCAGGGCCAGCGGCTGACGATGACTGGAAGCATCTGGTGGCGGCCTTTGACGGACGATATGTTCTGGTCGACGGAGGCGTTCCGTCTTTTTGAATACCGCCTCGATGAAAAACCAACGATCGAGCTGATGCTCTCTCGGTGCCATCCCGAGGACGTCGGGCAACTTCAATCGACCGTCGCACAACTCAATACCGTGGGATCGCCTGCCGATTTCGAATACCGCCTACGCATGGAAGACGGTCGCATCAAGCATTTGCACGCCGTCCTTCAAAACGTGGGAAGCGAGGCGGGAGACGCCGAGATATTCGGCGCGATAACCGATATTACGGAGCGCAAAATCGCCGAGGACAAGCTGCGTCACAGCGAAATGCTTCTGCTTGCCGGACAGAAGATGAGCCAGACCGGCACGTTCTCATGGTGGCTCGACAATGACAATGTGAGCGGTTCGGAAGAGTTTTATCGGATTTTCGAATTCGAACCAGGATCACCAACGACCTTGGAAAGGATCGCGAGCAGAATCCATCCGGCCGACCTGCCGCTGTTGAGGGAGAAAATCCAGGCGGCGAGAGATGGTCTCGACAATTCCGAATATCAAATCAGGCTCCTCTTCGAAAATGGGGCGATCAAGCATGTCCGCGGCATCAGCCGGATGGTCGAGCACAAGGACGGACGCATAGAGTGTATCGGTGCGACCCAGGACGTGACGCTGAGACAACTCGCGGAAGACGCCAGGGACAAGGGCCGGTCAGACCTATTCCATGTAACGCGGTCGATGAGCCTTGGAGAGATGGCGGCTTCCATCGCTCACGAGGTCAACCAGCCCCTGTCGGGAATCATGACCAATACGAATACTTGCCTGAGACTTCTATCTGCTGATCCCCCCAATCTACCTGTCGCCCTTAAGGCCGTTCAGCGCACCCTTCGCGATAGCCAGCGCGCGGCGGACGTCATTGCGCGGCTTCGCGCGCTATTCAAGAAAACAGCAACAGTTTGCGAGCCTCTCGATTTGAACGAAGCGGCCAAGCAGGTGATCACGCTTGTCGGAGCGGACTTCCAGCGAAGGAAGATCGTAGTACGCACCGAGATGGACGGCGACCTTCCCTTGATCGAGGGCGACCGGGTACAGCTACAACAGGTCGTTCTGAATTTGCTTCGCAATGCGGCGGACGCCATCGACGAAGGAGGAAGCGAGGTCAGGGAGATAGTGCTTCGCACTGGTCAAGAGGCTGATGGCGCTGTTCGCTTGACCGTTCAGGACACCGGCCGAGGTGTCGATCCTGAGAACATCGACATGCTGTTTCAGGCCTTTCATTCAACGAAACCGGAGGGCATGGGCATCGGGCTGTCGGTAAGCCGCTCGATCCTCGAGAGCCACAGAGGACGTATCTGGGCCGAAGGAAGGCACGAAGGTCCCGGCGCCTCCTTTGGCTTTTCGATTCCAAGACATGCGTCGAGCCGAGAAGCAGAGCTGACGGATACCAGGCCCGAGACAAAGAGTCGTTCCGACGTTTCGAAGGAGTACAGGTTCGATGAAGCGCTACGTGGCCGTGATTGACGACGACGTGTCGATGCGCGAGGCGCAATAGAGTGCCTCTTCAAACCGGTTAGCGACGCCGCGCTGTGGCGTGTGCTCGATCCAGCCTTTCAAGAAGAACCGCAAACCGATGGTCGAAGGAAGAAGGAGGATGCAATGTATAGTCTGATTTCAGCCACAAATGGCAGAACGTCGAGCTCAGCGGCTTCCGTCGCCGACATGCCCATCGTCTACGTTGTCGACGATGATGTTTCGATTCGCGAATCTCTTGAACTTCTTATTCGTTCCGCAGGTTTCGAGCCGATGCTCTTCGCCTCCGCCAGGGACTTTCTGTCCAGGTGGCACGATGATGGCCCAAGTTGCATGGTCCTGGACGTCAACCTGCCAGGCCTCGGCGGTCTCGATCTTCAACGCATGCTCACCTCGGGCGGCAACAGGATGCCGATCATATTCGTCTCCGGTTTTGGAGACGTGCCGATGACGGTGAAGGCTTTGAAGGGAGGAGCTTGCGATTTCCTGACGAAACCCATCGATAGCGTGGCGCTGCTCGATGCGATCCGGTCCGCCGTTGCCCGGAGCAAAATCATCCGGCGCGAGGACGAGGAGCTGACACGGCTGCAGCTATGCTACGGAGCTCTAAGCCGACGCGAGCGGGAGGTCATGGTCCGCGTCGTAACGGGACTGCTCAACAAGCAGGTGGCGTACGAATTGGATATCAGCGAGATCACGGTGAAGGCTCACCGCGGACAGGTGATGAGGAAGATGAACGCCCGAACTCTACCGGATCTCGTGAAGATGGCCGCCCTCCTCGGCCTCGGGGAAAGGAGCGGGCTGCACTAGGCACGCCCGTGCGCCCTTCTCCCGGAGCTTCGACGCCGATTTTCGGCTTCCTGCGGCTGGAAACATTGCGACCATGGCCCCTTATATCGCTGCCCCGACGACGAGGGTGCTCGCAATGCCAAGCGCCGGATCGAAGCCTGCGTTCGCGCTGACGACGTGGTTCAAGATCAGACCTGACGACGACGGTGAGCAGTCCCGATGGAAGCGATCGACTTGTGGAGGGTCTCCACCGCAAGTCGGCACAATGATCGCGTTCGCGGATCAAGCTGTCTTTCGACCCTCGATGACGGCGAGAGCATCCTCGTAAAGCGTCCGGGTCAGGTCGGCCGCGCCCATCCTTGGCGCCAGCCTGGCGGCCTGTCCCGACCATAGATTCGTAAAGTCGTTCCGGGACACCGCCTCGGCCTTGGCCCGGAGAGGCGCAAGGGCGGCCCCAGCAGTCGGAAATGCAGGGGCGCTGTCCAACATCGGGCCGAGATCGCGCATGATGCGGTTGACGACCCCTCTGGCGGGTCGGCCGGTGAAAACGTTCGTGATCGCGGTGCTGTCGTCCCCCGCGCTTGCGAGCGCCTCCGCATGAACCGCGGGGATCTTTGATTCTGGGCAGAACAGGTAGGCCGTCCCGACCTGGACGGCAGAGGCTCCGAGCATGAGGGCAGCCGCCACCCCTCGCCCGTCGGCGATGCCGCCCGCGGCAATGACGGGGATATTCAAGGCGTCGACGACCTGGGGAACAAGCGCCAACGTTCCGACCTGCCTCGACATGTCATGCGTCAGGAAGTTGCCGCGGTGCCCGCCAGCCTCGAAGCCCATCGCAATGACCGCGTCGGCGCCGTTCGCCTCCAGCCAGACGGCTTCCGCGACGGTGGTCGCGGAGGATACAATCTTCGCGCCGGTCGCCTTCACACGCTCGACGAGCGTCTTCTCGGGCAGCCCGAAATGGAAGCTGACGACCTCTGGCCTGAACTCCTCCACCACCTCGCAGAAGGCGGCGTCAAAGGGAGCGCGTCCTGCCCCTGCGACGGGAGCTGCGGGATCGAGATCGAACTCGACATGGTATGGTGCAAGCGACGCCCTCCATCGCATCTGAGCGACCGGATCGGCCGATGGCGTGACGTGCGCGAAAAAGTTCACGTTCACCGGCGCCTTTGTCGACGCGCGAATCCCGGTCAACGCCTCCTTCAGTTGATCGACACTCAGTTGCGCGCTCGGGAGCGAACCCAGCCCGCCGGCCTGCGCAGCGGCAACGACCATCTCGACCGTCGTCGCGCCGGCCATGGGCGCCTGGATGATGGGAAGCTTGATGCCGAACAGGTCGAGAATACGTCGGTCGGGCCAGCGTGCCATATCGGTATCCCTTTCATGCATGATGGGCGACCGTCTTACATCCGCAGACCTCTCGGGTCTATTGCACCTTGGTTGCCTTGCCCGCCGATCCAAAGGTATCGGCGACACCTTCGTACAATAGCCGCGAACGGCGTTTCGCGCGATGGTTTCGGCGGAACGGAGGATGGAAACGTCGCCTGTTTCCCGGCCAAGGGCCGGCACCACCATAGAAACGTCGCGATTGAAACGGCGCCCGCGACCATAGCCGTCGGTGACGAGCTATCGCGCCCGTGAGAACGGAGGCGGCAATGAGCATGCATAAGACAGTCGTGATTACAGGTGCCTCCCAAGGGATCGGCGCCGGCCTCGTCAAGACCTTTCTCGACAAGGGTTACAACGTCGTGGGGACATCGCGGCGCATCAGCGAGACGACGCTTTTCGACCGCACAAGTCGGCTGGAACTGATAGATGGCGACGTCGGCGACCCCGATACCGCCGAGCGCGTCGCACAGCGGGCCGTCGAGCAGTTCGGTTCGATCGATGCGCTCGTCAACAACGCTGGGGTCTTCGTCACGAAGCCGTTCCTCGACTACACGATCGATGAGTTCCGGCGCCTTTCCGCGACGAACGTCGAAGGATTCATTCACTTCACCCAACACGCCGTCAGGCAGATGCTGCGTCAGAGGTCCGGTGGAAGCGTTGTCACCATCACGTCGTCGCTGACGGACCACCCGATCACCGGCGTGACGGCATCGTTGCCCATGATCACGAAGGGCGGCCTCAACGCGATCACCAAGAGCCTGGCGCTGGAATTTGCCAAGGACAACATCCGCGTGAATGCAGTGTCGCCCGGCGTCGTCGACACCCCGCTGCATGCGAAGAACCCCAGAGACTATCTCAAATCCCTTTCTCCGATGGGAACGATCACGGCCGTCCAGGAAATCGTCGACGGCGTCGTGTATCTGACCGAGGCCGCAAATATCACCGGGGAGGTGCTGCACGTCGACAACGGAGCACATCTCGGAAAATGGTAGCCCGAAACGCGGAGGCGCGCCTGCAGGAGCTGGCGATCGTCCTCCCGCCTCCCCCGACACCGTTCGGCGCATATGTGGAGGCTATCCAATGCGGCTCGCTGCTTTTCTTAAGTGGCATGCTGCCGGTAGTCGGACACGATCCGATCTTTTTGGGGCGGGTCGGCGAGGAGCTGGCGGTGCTCCAAGGCTACGATGCTGCGCGTACGGCTTGCCTCAGTGGTCTGGCGGCCGCCAGGTCGCATCTCGGCTCGCTGAACAGGATACGGTCCATCGCCAAGCTCGGCGTCTACATCGCAGCGCCCGGTGACTTCCGCGAACATCCGAAGGTCGCGGATGGTGCGTCCGAACTGCTCCGCGATGTCTTCGGTGCAGAAAGGGTCCCACCACGCGTCGTCCTCGGCGTCTCCAGCATACCGCTGGGGATGCCTGTCGAGATCGAACTCGTCCTCGAGATCGAACCCTAGCGAACATTCGCTCCCAACCCTCAAGATGGAGGCAGTCATGAAGATCAGACATGATGAACTCGGCGTCGTTGCCGCTTCCTCGACGTTTCTGAGCGCGGCGGCTTTGCTGATGCTCCCGGCGCTTGCTCTTTCCGGCCAGACGGCGGTTGCAGACAAGGCCGACCGCCCGGCCGAAACGAAGTCCCAGCCTGGAAGCGAGCATGCGCAGATCAGGGTTCAGAAAAGGACGCCCGCCTACTGGCGCGTCACCTTCGACAATCCACCTTTCAACATTTTCGGGCCGGAAACCATTCCTCAGATGGAAAAGGTGGTCGCCGACATCGAAACCGATCCCAACCTCAAGGTCGTCGTGTTCGACAGCGCCGTGCCCGGCTTCTTCCTGACCCACTACAACTTCACGCCACCGCTCTCCGAGTCCACCAGCCTCCCTTCGGGGCGAACGGGGCTTCATCCCCTTCCTGACATGTTGGTGCGCATCAGCAAGGCGCCGGTTGTGTCCATCGCTCTGATTCGGGGCCGGGCGACAGGCGTCGGTAGCGAGCTTGCCCTGGCGAGCGACATGCGGTTCGCGAGCCGCGAGAAGGCTATCCTGTCGCAATGGGAGGTCGGCGCCGGCTTCGTTCCGGGCGGCGGTCCGATGGCCCGGCTTCCGAGGCTGATGGGACGCGGTCGTGCCCTCGAAGTGCTGCTCGGATCCGACGACATCAACGGCGATCTGGCGGAAGAGTACGGCTACGTCAATCGTTCGTTTCCTGACGCCAAGCTCGACGCGTTCGTCGACGCCCTTGCTACCCGGATCTCCGGCTTCGACCGCCAGGCAATCGCCGACACGAAGCGGCTGGTCGACTTCGCAAGCTTGCCGTCCGATCCCGAGATCGGAGCCGGGTGGGACGCTTTCATCACTGCCGTACAGCGGCCCGTCGCGCAGGAAAACATGGGAAAGCTGATGAAAATGGGCCTGCAGACAAACACCGACATCGAAGCGAGACTGGGCCATTACACGCAGACCTTGGCCAAGAACTAGGCCATGGCGGTGCGCCCGCGCGCATCCTCGGCAGGTCGCGCGGACGCCTTTTCTTCGATCGCTGACAAGAGGTCTCGGAGAGGAACATCCGCCAAACTGACAACGTGTTGAGCGCCGTCTTTCAATGACGCAGTCCTGCTTGTAGGGAGTGACACATGCGCGAAGATGCTGCCGCTGACGACCGAGCGCCGGCTGAGCGCACGCTCACGAACGCAGAGCGCGATCTGCAGCTCATGATAGATTCGATCCCTGCTCTTGCCTGGTCGGCGCTGCCCGACGGCACTGTCGACTTCTTCAATAGCCATTACTTGGATTATGTGGGCCTTTCACCGGTCCAGATGCGTGACCGGCAATGGAAAAGCGTCGTCCACCCCGACGATCTCGAAGTTGTCGATGCGGCCTGGAAGAGCTTGTCGGCGGCGCAGTCGGACGGCGAGATCGAGGCGCGACTTCTCCGCCACGATGGACAGTACCGATGGTTCTCCTTCCGCACCAATCCGCTTCTCGACAACTCCGGTGCCGTCGTTCGATGGTACGGGATCAACATCGACATTGAGGACCGAAAATGCGCCACGCGGCTTCTAGCGGGAGAGCGGCGGCTCCTTGAGATGATCGCCTGGGGGCGGCCGCTAAGGGACGTCCTGGAAGCGCTCTGCAAAGTCGTCGAGGAAGCTGCGCCGGAATGCTATTGCGATATTCATGCGATCGACTTGACGAAGAGCCTGATCGAATACAGCGTCGCTCCGTCGCTACCTCACAGCTACACAGACCCGATCGCCGGCACTCCGCTGGACGGCACCAAGCTTCCCTGCGGCATCGCGGTCAGCCAGAAGGCGCAGGTCATAGCGGAAGACATGGAGTCGGACCCTCGCTGGTACCACTCTCCAGTTCGCATCCACGTCCTGAGACACGGACTGCGAGCCGTCTGGAGCACGCCGATATGTTCCAAGGACGGCGTGGTCTTGGGGACGTTGTGCATCGTTCAGCGGCAGTCCAGCCGCCCTTCGGGGCACCATCAGGACGTCATAAGCAGAGCGACGAACATCGCCAGCATCGCCATTGAACGCCTTCGGGCTGAAGACGAACTGCGCCGAAGGGAACACTACCTCAAGGCAGGCGAGCGAACGAGCCTGACTGGTTCGTTCACCTGGGACATGAACACCGACAAGATCGAATTCTCGGACCAGCTTCGACATATCTACGAATTGAACGACGATGCGGACATCACCGCCGACAACGTTCGAAAGCGAATTCATCCGGATGACGAGTGTGTCCTGAACGAGCAGATTGCGCAGATCAGGAGAGGTTGCACTGATATCGAGTTCGAAGTTCGTCTCGTGATGCCGGACGGGCGCATCAAATTCACACATGCGTTCGCCAGCGTCTTCCAACATCCAGACGGCGGACTTGAGTGCATTGGAGCAGTTCAAGACGTAACCCGGCGTCGAACCGCCGAGGATGCGCTCGCCAATGCCCGCGCCGAACTGACGCACGTGACGCGCGTGATGAGCCTGGGCGCATTGACGGCCGCAATCGCGCACGAGGTCAACCAGCCGCTATCCGGGATCGTCACCAACGCCAGCACATGCCTGCGCATGCTCGCCGCCAATCCACCGGATATCGAAGGTGCAAGAGAAACCGCTCGCCGCTCGTTGCGGGACGGTAATCGCGCGTCGGAGGTTATCACCCGTCTGCGCGGCCTGGTGCAGAAGAAGGATCGCGCCGTCGAACACGTCGATCTCAACGAGCTATCGCGAGAGGTCCTGGCCCTCGCCGCGCCGGAACTGCAGCGGCGGGGGATCGTCGCGCAGTCGAGCTTCGACATCGATCTGAAGCCGATCTTGGGCGATCGAGTTCAACTCCTCCAGGTCGTACTCAACCTGATCCTGAATGCGGCAGACGCACTGGTTCCTGTCAAGGAGCGGCCCCGCAGGATCCAGTTGAGGACGTCGCAGGACGTCGCCGGGCGAGTTCGACTGACGGTCAGCGACACGGGCCAGGGCGTGGAACCGACGGACATCGAGAAAATATTCGACGCCTTCTACACAACCAAGCCCGATGGCATGGGGATTGGCCTTTCTGTCAGCCGGTCGATCCTCGAACGCCACAATGGAAGGCTTTTCGTCGACACCCACGAAGGACCGGGCGCCTCGTTCTCGTTTTCCATTCCGATCGCCGACACGAACGATGTCGGATGAGGATCTGGCCAAAGCGTGGTTCAGGAATGACGGCACCGCAAGCCCGTACATCGGTGTCGTACCGTTGAACCGATTGGAATGGTCATAGGGATCGGACGCGGAAGGCTCGAACTCTATTGGACGAAGTTATCGCCGTTGGCTTTTTCGGGAAGTCCCACCAGACTGCCTGGTCGCATCGGTACGCGGTTTGCATGGTCGCCGAACAGACGGGCGCGCCGCTGCCGATGTAGAGTATCCATATCCTCGCGGTGCAAACTGCCGTCGGCGAAACCGTCTACGACAGAGTGCAATTCAAGACACCCTTCAAAAACAACACCTTCGCATAATATACCTGAGGTTGTCGCTCGTTTATACTGCCGGCGAGGAGATGACCCACGCGGCGAGACCGAGCACCGATCCGTTTGGATGACTCCTCGTGCGACGATAGCGGGCCGCCAGAGTCTTTCGTTATTGCGAAGGATTGCGTTTTGGAAATCTGAACACCTCGGAGGCATCCATGGCAGACGGACGCCCGTTGATATCGGTTGTCGATGACGACGAATCGGTACGCGAGTCGCTTCCAGACCTTTTGAAGTCATTTGGCTACGACGTGGATGCGTTCGCGTCCGCGGAGATGTTTCTTCGTTCTACGCGGCTGCGGGATACCCGATGCCTCGTTCTCGACATCGCGATGCCGGGCATGACCGGCCCCGAGCTCCAGCACGAATTGGCGGCGAGCGGCAAGTCCATTCCCATCGTGTTTATCACGGGGGTCGAAGACGAAGCGGCACGCGTCCGACTTATGCAGCAAGGCGCGGTTGACTGCTTGTTCAAGCCCTTCAGCGACGATGCGCTGCACCAGGCCGTGAAGTTGGCGCTCGGTCTAGGCTGACCTCGTTAGCGACGTTCGGCATATGACGCCGTACCCCTGAAGCAAGCTATTTCTCAACGGGCAGCGCAGGGCAGCGTGCCTGTTCGCGCTGTAGGCTTGTCGCTCATTTTGGCAACCCTGCCTTGGTCGACATGCTCATGGACCGTATGGCTGATGAGGACGCTTCCCGGTTCGGCCATGGCCTCCAGTCGTGCCGCAATATTGACGCAGTCCCCGAACACGTCCTCATAGTCAGTCAGGATGTCACCGAGATTGATGCCAGCGCGAAAAGCCGGTCGTAAATCATCGGCGACACCTTCGTTCCGATCCGCTATCGCCTGCTGGAAATCGACGGCGCAACGAACCGCTTCGATGGCGCTGGCAAATTCCGCCAGGAGCCCGTCGCCTGCTGTCTTGACTATGCGTCCTTTGTGTATTCCCACCGCTGGCCGAACGACGTCCCGCAAGACCAGTTGCAACCGCGCGTGAGTTCCCTCCTCGTCCCGCTCCATCAAGCGACTGTAACCTGCGACATCAGCCGCAAGTATCACTGCCAGCTTCCTCTCGGGTCCGGCAGAAACCAAGATTTGGTCGTCATCGTCCGGCATTCGGTAAGGTTACGCCGCACGAAATGTGCCTTCAAGCAAGAATGTCCGCTGCCGCTAGGGGCCAACAGAAGGGACTACCGGCGTCCCGGCTTAGTGGTGGATCAGGTCGGAACACGTGCGCGCTTCGGTATCCGACACAAGATGCAGGCGCTAGGTCGATCCAGGTCTGGCCACCGTGACGTTATTCCCGAACGTCACGGAGAACTCGGGTCCCGGCGGCGTGAACTGGATCACACGATAGTCGTCGCCCTGGAAGTCGATGTCCAATCTCCAGCCCAGCCTGCCGCTGCGCCCATATCAGATCTCCTCTCCGAGCGTTTCTGAGAAGGTTTTGCCGTATGGGAAGAAGAGCTCCTTGTGTCCCTGTTGCCACGCAGACCGCAGCTCTGGCTGCGTAATGTCCCAGTCCGGCATGCATTTCTTGCAGACGGCACGCAGATCCTGCCGGAGATCTTCCACAGTTGGCCGACCGAAGAACCAGTACCCGTTGTAGATCTTGTAGACGACGAGTCGCGGTTCCAGGACGATGACATGGGGGATCATGGGATTGTGTACCGGATCGGTATACTCCGCGATGTCCAGGTCCTTCTGTACCGTGCGCCTCGGATCGGACAGAAATGGCCAATGCGCCCCAACACCGCTGCGAAACTCGTGCGTCTCAGCGATGGTGTCGGTGCTGATCGTGACCAATCTGCAATACGCCACTTCCATTTCCCGATGGAGTTGCAGCAGACCTTCGGCCTGGCGACGGTCCTTTGGACAGAAACTGCCGCGGCTAAGGACCAGCACCATTGGCTGCCATCCCTGAAGGTCGGAGAGCTTTCGACGTTTGCCGGCATGATCGCTCAGCTCGTAATCTGGAAAGACGGCCCCTGGTACGATGTCCGATCTCATTTGAAGTCCTCCGTTTCTTGCGCTCTGATGGCCGTCGCAGGCCGCTACAAATCGATCACGATGTCACCTGTGGGCTGCGAGCAGCAGAGCAGCACGTTGCCATCTGCTGCGGCATCGATTGGGCTTGGCTCATAGGAGACTGATCCGGAAACAATTCCGGTTTCACAGGTGTGACAGACGCCGGTCCGACACGACCACCGCGCCGGCACGTCACATGCCTCCGCCAGTTCAAGCAGGCTGTGGTACTTCAAGTTCCATCGGACATTGAGGCCGCTGCGGGCAAACGAAACCAACACCCCCGAGCCCGCCGTGCCCTCCGGTGCATGCGGCGGTCGGCGCGGCGAAGCTGCAATGCCCGGCGTGATGGACGAACCCGCACCGAACATTTCGGTATGGATGCGGCTCGGCTCGACCCCCAGCCTCACAAGGCCGGCGGTGAGACCGCTCATGAATTTTGACGGTCCGCAGAGATAGAAGTCGCCGTCGCGTGGAAAGTCCAGCTTCTCCAGCGTTGCCACATCCAAACGGCAGTGGGCGTCGAAATCGATACCTGGCCGATCGGATGCATCGGGTGAGCTGTAACATATCTGGCTTCGAGCATTCGGCAGCGATCTAAGAAGCCCTCGCACCTCTTCTGCGAACGGATGTTCCCGACTGTTACGGGCTCCGTAAAGCCACCAGGTTTTTCTCTTCGACTGTTCGTCCGCCAAGGCATGAAGCATGGAGAGTACCGGCGTCACTCCGATCCCGGCGCTTAGCATGACAACGGGCGTTTCACCCGGCAATAATGTGAAGCTGCCGCGCGGGGCACTTGCCTGCACGATGTCGCCAACGTTCAGTTCTTCGCTGACGTAACTGCTGGCCGCGCCATGAAGCTCGCGCTTGATGCTTACTCGGTAGTGTCTGGCCTTGGGCTCACCCGATAGCGAATAGCTGCGCAGAAGACGTGCGGCAGACGGCGGCTTCAGCTCCAGCACGACAAACTGCCCCGGCAAGAAATCGGCAAGCGGCTTTCCATCCGTCGGTTCGAGTTCAAGAGACATGACGCGATCGCTCTCGGGCGCCTTGCGCAACACGCGAAACGGACGAAAGCCATGCCACGCCGGACCGGGGCGGGACAGCCCGGTCAATCCGGCATTTCCCGTCGACGGCCCATCCTCACCCGATTGCAATAACAGCGCTTCGAATGAGCTGCGCCAGCCTGCGCTCAACGCCGGGATCGCGAGTGCACGCTTCAGTCGATCACGGGGATGGCCTGGCTTGTAAAGCAGGGCATTGATTTCGGACACGGTCATGCCCTCCTTCCCGGACGCCGTCTGTATGACGTCATCGCCCGCCTGGACCGCTCCTTCCTCCAACACGCGGAGATAGAAGCCTGGTCTTCCGTGTGCGACCAGCAGCGCCGCCATCTCAGGGACGCCCATCCTTATCCCCAGCCGGTAGCAGGTGACGCGGGGTTGGGTCACCTCGAAGAGGGCGCCGCCGATGCGATAACGGTCTCCGATGCAGACCTCCGCGTCCGGCAAGCCGTCCACGGTAAAATTTTCCCCGAACTGCCCACAAACGAAGTCGCTCCGGCCGAGGTGGCTTTCCCAATACCGGTAGGAATCAATCTGGTAGACGAACACCGCGCGGTGCTCGCCGCCATGTCCAGCGAGGTCCGCCTGCCCGTCGCCGTCTATGTTCAGTCGACGAACCATGCGGGGACCATCCACCGGACTTTTCCAAATGGCGGTGTTCACGGTCCTGCCCTGCCATTCGACGTCGCGCGGCAGGCCAACATTGACCGAAAGTAGACGAACCATCACACGCTCTCCGAAGCTCTTCGCGACGCCTCAATGGATATGGAGACGTCGTTGCGAAAGGATAGTCACGATCCTTGGGTCGACGGGCCAGCTTTCAACAGCCATTCCGCCTCCATCCAGACCGCGTTCTTGGAATACAGAACAACTGAAGCCGCTTTCGATCCATTATACGATGGTGTCGCCGATACTTTCGGTGGGGTGCCTTCGCCCCTCCGATGCTGATTTCATCTGCTTGCCAACTCCCAGGTCGCGGGATGCTGAGGACCTGGACAACTCCGTTTTTTTACAAACACCTCTTGATAGAACGATACGTATCGTTTATATGAGCTGCAACAACCTTGATGGACCGGTTGAGACGGTTTTGTGGGATTTCCACTCCCGCCACTTTGAGGCCACCGGGTGATCGGTGAGCTGATCCTCCTGGCGGAAAGATGCGGAGGCGGGTCGGACGGCTTCGCTCTGTCCAAATCACGAAGCAACGAACTGGCGAGCCGCATCTGCTGCGTAATCCTGAAAGCCTGCGCAGCCCGCCATGTGAGCGAAGCAGCCCGTGGACGATTCGTTGAACAGCGGACCTCGGGTCCTATGAAACGGATGAAGAAAATGGCCTGGTTGCGAAACAAGAACCAAGTAAACGAACAATCTGGAACCAACGTTACGGCTTTGGTGCCGGGCGCCAAGGAAAACGTGGCCGCGCCTGCTCCCTCCCCCGCGGTTTTGCCAAATAGGGCGTCAGCGGCGTCATTCATAGCGCCGGTGTCTGCAATTGCCGTCGCGCTTGCAGCGGTGGTTGGAGCCGGGGCGAACTGGAATTCGTGGGTCGCCAGCCGAACGGTCCAGTCGACGGACGATGCCGCGGTGTATGCGGACGTTTCCTCCATCAGTGCCCGCGTAAGCGGTACCATCGACCTGGTCTCGGTTCACGATTACGCCCACGTCAAGGCAGGTGACCTGCTGTTCTCGATCGATCGCAAGCCATACGAAGTTGCGCTTCGAGCCGCAAAAGCGAAGATCGAGGCTGCTCGGGCTCAACTGGAGGACAACGACAGCCAGCGCACGTTCCAACTTACCCAGATCGATGTGGCGGCCGCTCAGCAGCTGGCTTCCGCCGCCGACGAGATCCAGGCAAGCAAGGAGTTGGAGCGCCAGACCAGACTTGGTCTCGACGGTAGAGCGAGCTCGATCCAAACCCTTGAAAAGGCCACGGCGGCTCACGAGCGGGCACTGGCCAATTCAAAGATGACGGAAGCGACGGTCGTTGCTCAGCGCGTGAAACTCGACGTGCTCTCCAAGCAGCGGGATGTCCTGAAGGCAAATGTCGACACGGCCGCCGCAGACGTAGCCGCGCGCGAACTTGAGCTGAGTTACGCAAATGTACGCGCGCCAGTCGACGGCGTCGTTGCCAAACGGAACGTACAGCTTGGGAACTACGTCAGCGCAGGCACGAGCCTGATCTCGATCGTCCCGCTTCCTCGGGTGTACATCCTGGCGAACTACAAGGAAAACCAGTTGGCCTCGGTTCGCGAAGGACAACCGGTCGACATTTCCGTCGATCTGCTGCCTGGAGAGAGCCTTCATGGGACGGTTGCCAATATCTCGCCCGCGAGCGGGTCGACGTTCGCGCTGCTGCCACCTGACAATGCGAGCGGAAACTTCACCAAGGTCGCTCAACGTTTGACGGTGCGCATCGAACTCGAACCCAACCAACCGAACTTTGATCGTTTGCGCCCTGGCATGTCGGTCATAACCCATATCACCACAAAGGCCGAGCATCATGCCTAAGATGGTTCATCCGAGCGACCGTCCCCGTCAGGGGTTCGTCGCAGTCGCCGTAGTCATGGCCTCCATATTGACCGCCTTTGACGTCCGCACCGCTAGCATTGGGCTGGCGGATCTGCGCGGAGCCTTCGGCTTGAGCTTCGACGAGGGCGCGTGGTTGAGCACCTTCGCCACGGCGCCACAGATTCTTGCTGCTCCATGCGTCGGTTGGTTGATCGCCGTCTTTGGCGTGAAGAGAGTGATGATCGGGCCGACTATCCTCTATTCGGCGATATCCATCCTCATTCCATTCTTTAGCAACTTCGAATCCTTGGTTGCGCTGCACGCGGTCAGAGCGGTGTTGCTGGGTCTATTCGTCGGAGCAACGCTTATGACGGCCTTTCGCAACCTCGACCGGAAATACTGGATCTTCGCGCTTGCCTTCTACGTCTTGAGAATCCCGTTCGCGCAGAATCTCGGTCTGTACACCGCCGGGAGCTACACCCAGACGATAGGGTGGCAATGGCTGTACTGGCAGGGCGCCATCGTTGCGCCGGTAATCGGCGTTCTCTTCTGGTGCGGCGGCAAACCGACGGGGGTCGATCGGGAGCTGCTCAAGCGCGCCGATTGGGGCGGAATGGCCATCTTTGGCGTGGCTTTGACGACGCTTTATTTCGCGCTGGATCAGGGCAATCGTCTGGATTGGTTTCGCTCCGGCCTCGTCGTGTCGCTCCTTGGCGCGACAGGGTTTCTCGTATGCGTCTTTTTGTGGCACGAGTTTCGCGTCAAAGAGCCCTGGGCGCACATTTCGATACTGTTCTCGAGAAACATCGCGTTGGGTTTCGCCGCCATTGGCTGCTTCATGACCGCAAGTCTCGGAAGCTCCCTGCTGGAGCCGAACTTCCTGATTTCGGTGGCACGCCTGCGTCCGGAGCAGATCGGCGACTTCGGTGCCCCTTACGCGATCCTCCTGCTCGTAGGCGCGACCGTCACTGCCGTCGCCCTTGTCCGGACGGTCAAGCAGCGGGCCACGTTGACGATAGGTTTCAGCTGTTTTGCTCTGTCGGCGTGGCTTGGCACGCAGTTGACCAGCGTGTGGTCGCTGCCGGAGTTCAGGCTGATCGTGATCTTGCAAACCTTCGGCGAGGAAATCGTGTTCCTGGCAGCCGTCGCAACATTGTTCAGCAATGTAAACCCGGCTCGTGCGATATCGCTGACCGCCTACGTACAGGTCATGCGGCTGATATGCTCGGAAACCGTCGCGACCACGATGGCGACGTGGATACGTCAGCGCGAACAACTGCATTCATACCTCATCGGCCTGCATGTCACCGGCGCGACGCCGGGATGGAATTCGATCCTGGGCCAACTGGGCTCGGGTTCGACGGCTGGCGGGTCGCAGGCGGACACGCTGAAGCGGGGCATCGGCGTGCTGGCGGGCATCGTGCAAAGGGAAGCGAACGTACAGGCTTACATCGATGGTTTCTGGATCACGTTCGTAGCGGCGATTGCCGGGTTGATTGTCGTCTCGCTCATGGCCCCCTCTCCGGCGCATCCGCTGACGACGTGACACCAAGGTACAATAGGCCGGGACAGCATCCTGTTTTAAAAAGGAAGGATACTATGACGTCAACGCAGTTGGTTTGGCTTGTGCGCGCCAAGGAACGGTCGCGCCCGTGCATCTTTTTGCTCTAAATCGAAGGAGTTCGCTCATGGAAGCTCCCGACATGCTTCGCTATAAAAGGATTCCACTTGCAGACGGCGCCGGGGCGATCCCAGCCGTTGGATTTGGCACGCTTATCCCCGATGCAAGTGTGACCAAGCAGGCGGTGAAGGCAGCCCTTGCAGTCGGATTCCGACATCTGGATTGCGCGGAACGATATCGCAACGAGGAAGCGGTCGGAGATGCGATGCGCGAAGCGTTTGCTGCGGGAACGGTTCGCCGGGAAGACGTCTTTGTTACAACGAAGTTGTGGAACACCAATCATCGTCCGGAACGGGTGCAACCCGCTTTTCAGGCAAGTTGCCAACGCCTGCAGGTCGATTACGTCGACTGCTATCTCATCCATACGCCCTTCGCGTTTCTACCCGGCGACGAGCAGGATCCGAGAGATGACCGCGGTCAGGTCATCTACGATTCCGAGGTCAAATTGATAGAGACGTGGCGCGCACTCGAGCAGCTTGTCGATAGCGGCCAGTGCAGGTCGATCGGCCTGTCGGACGTTACGCTGGAAAAGCTGAAGGAGATCGTCGCGGTTGCGCGGATCAAGCCTGCGGTGGTGCAAGTGGAGGCGCATCCTTACCTGCCTGAGTGGGAGCTGCTCGATTTTTGTCGAGAGCACGGGATTGTCCTGCTCGCATTTGCAGCCCTCGGACATGGAATGGAGCCGAACTTGCTGGACGATCCGGTCATTACTGGCATCGCCGATCGCGTCAACAAGACACCGGCGCAGGTGGCATTGGCTTGGGCCGCACAGCGCGGCACCGCTTTCCTGACCACTTCGGTTAGACCCAGCCGGATTGAGGAAAATTTCGACATTTCCCCCTTGCCTGACGACGCGATGCAGCAGATTCGAGACCACATCGGGACGAACATACGGTTTAACAGTGTGGTCGAAACCGGGGTGCCGGGCTTCATTCCACGGGCCGGTTCAGGGCAAGGCAGTCGGTGAGATCGAGGCCCTCTCTCCAGGGCGATGATCCGACGCCATCCTTTGCCGCCCGCGACGATCGCCTGGGCTTAAACAATGGGGACACCTGCCTCATTCGTTGTTGATCGGCGGCATCGACTTGAGCTAGGCCTGATCCATGACCACGAAGCTAAAGCCCGCCCACTTAAGAAAACGCACTTCGATTGGATCGCGTCGCAATCCGGAGGCAGAGGCCGCTGTCCTTGCTGCCGCGAGGGAACTGATTTCGGAAAAGGGCTACGCCGGATTTTCTGTCGATGAAGTCGCCCGTCGAGCCGGGGCTGGAAAGACGACCATCTACAGATGGTATCCGACCAAAGCCGATCTGTTCATCGCGATCTATACCACCGAACGATCGACGTTTGTGCCGGTCCCGGACACAGGCAACCTGGTCGAGGAGCTGGTGCAATATACGACGAGCTTATGGCGGTTTTGGGCGTCCCACCCAGCCGGTGCCGCCCTGCGAGGACTGATTGCCGAGGCGCAGGGTACGGCAGATGCATTAAGCGCATTGCGGGACAGATTTCTTCCCGACCGCACGGCCGATGTAAGACGAATGTTGACGCATGCTGTGGCCCGCGGCGAATTGCGCCCCGAGGAGGTCGACGACAAGGTCGCGCTCTGGGTGGGATTTAGCTGGTTCAAACTGCTGATCGGCGAACTCCATCAGGAAGACACCATTCACTCTGTGATGATGCAGATCGCGGGCATCTCGAGCCATCCTCAGCCGTAACGCTGGTCCGCGATTGACCGCAAGGCCTCCCCAGTGTCACGGCGACCGGCATGGTCAGCACGACTGGCTGCAAACGACGTGTAGTTGTCCGTTTTTGCCGTCACATTGAGATTCCGGACAAATCCCACTCGCCTATAGTGGGTCATACTGAAGCGGAAGGCTTCTGCACTGGCGATTGGAATGAGGCATGACATCTAATCTTTCAACTTCGACAACTTTGTCCGCGCACGACGAGGAAATGACAGGCGCAGAGATGGTGGTGCGGGCATTGGTCGATCAGGGCGTCGAAGTCCTGTTCGGTTATCCAGGTGGCGCCGTTCTGCCTATCTATGATGCCCTGCTCGGCGAGCCTCGGCTGCGCCATATTCTCGTTCGCCACGAGCAAGGCGCTGCTCACGCGGCTGAAGGCTATGCGCGTTCGAGCGGAAAGCCCGGCGTCGTTCTCGTCACAAGCGGGCCAGGCGCGATCAATACGGTCGTGGGGATCGTCGACGCGCTGATGGATTCAATCCCACTGATCGTCATCACCGGCCAGGTGCCAACGCACCTGATCGGCACGGATGCGTTCCAGGAGGCCGATACGATCGGTATCACGAGGTCGTGCACCAAGCACAGTTACCTCGTCAGGAACATCGAGGACCTTCCCCGTGTCATGCATGAGGCATATCGCATTGCGACGACCGGCAGGCCGGGGCCGGTCGTCATCGACATCCCAAAAGATGTTCAAGTCGCGCGGGGTCGATACATCGGTCCTCGGGATTCCAAGCCCTTGCACGTTTACGAACCACAGACAAAGGGCAATCCGGCAAGCGTGGCGGAGGCAGTGCGACTGCTGTCCGAAGCGCGACGGCCCATTTTCTATACAGGTGGCGGCATCATCAACTCGGGTCCAAGGGCGAGCCGACGGCTGAGGGAATTTGCGGCGCTGGTCGGGGCGCCTGTCACGTCGACGCTGATGGGCCTCGGAGCTTTCCCTGCCTCGGATCCTTCATGGTTGGGGATGCCTGGCATGCATGGTGCATACGAAGCCAATCATGCGATGCACGACTGCGATGTCATGCTCTGCATCGGTGCCCGGTTCGACGATCGCGTTACCGGCCGTCTTGACGCCTTTTCGCCGGGTTCGAGGAAGATCCACGTCGATATCGATCCGTCTTCGATTGGAAAGACGGTCCCGGTGGATGTCGGCATTATCGGAGATGCCTCCTCGGTCCTGGAAGACCTGATCGCGGCATGGCCCCGCGATGGCCAAGAGAAAAGAAACGAAAAGCTTGCGCCCTGGTGGCTTCAGATCAATAACTGGCGGGCGGGCACGCAGAGCCTTCAGGTACCGCAACTCGTCCACCGTCATCAAGCCGCAATACGCCCTGGAGCGCTTGCGAGCCCTGACGCGTGAACGAGACGTCTATGTGACGACGGAGGTGGGCCAGCACCAGATGTGGGCGGCGCAGTTCTTCCATCTGAACGAGCCGAACCGCTGGATGACATCTGGAGGATTGGGAACGATGGGCTACGGGCTGCCGGCAGCCATTGGCGTTCAACTCGCACATCCAGATAGTCTCGTCATAGACATAGCCGGCGAGGCGTCGATACTGATGAACATGCAGGAGATGTCGACAGCGGCGCAGTACAAGCTGCCTGTGAAGATCTTCATCCTCAACAACGAATACATGGGGATGATCCGTCAGTGGCAGGAACTGCTGCACGACGAGCGGTACAGCCACTCGTATTCCGAAAGCCTGCCGGACTTCGTCAAGCTGGCGGAGGCGTATGGAGCTGTCGGCATCCGTGCCGAGACGCCCGACGAGCTGGACGGCAAGATCATTGAGATGTTGGATACGCCTCGGGCGGTCATTTTTGACTGCCGCGTCGAGAAGACTGAAAACTGCTTGCCAATGATCCCGTCGGGGAAGCCTCACAATGAGATGATCCTGTCTGACGAGGTGGTGGATATGGGCTCGGTGATCACGGCCGAGGGCCGTGCTTTGGTTTGATTGACCTCGAAAGGCGTGAGAAAGCCATGTCGGCGGATACCGATCGCAATGGAGATCAATTGACGCAGGCTACCGGGCTGTCGGACGTGCTCGCGCCCGGCCTTTCAGTTGTTTTCTGCGGACTGAATCCGGCTCTCTCGGCGGTTCTCGACGGACACAATTTTTCGGCGCCGAGCAATCGCTTCTGGCGGGTATTGCACCTCGCCGGATTTACGTCGCGGTTGCTACGGGCGGAGGAAGAGCGCGTGTTGTTGCAGCATGGGTGCGGCATCACAGCCGCAGTGTCGCGCGCAACCAAAAGCGCGAACGAACTGACGTTGAACGACTACCTGAAGGCCGCGCCCGCATTGGAAGTCAGAATGCGAAAGTTTGCACCAGCCAATCTGGCATTTCTCGGGAAGGCAGCGTTCGCAGCGATCAGTGCTCGACGGGATTGCGACTGGGGTAAGCAAAGCGAGGTGTTTGCGGGGGCAAATACCTGGGTGCTGCCGAATCCGAGTGGTCTCAACAGAGCGTTCAGCTTAGATCGTTTGACCGAGCACTACCTTGACCTAAGATCTAGCTTCCATTCGGCAGGATCCGGAAGCGTGAATGGGCGCACAGACGCCCCGATTGATGCATGAGCCGCCTTCGCCGACAATGAACCGAGCCGGACAGCGATCAAAATATGGCCCGGCACATATGTCCGGGGCACTCGAAACAGCCAGGGGCGCACCATGCGTATCGCCATTCTTGCCATTCCAGGGGTTCAAATGCTCGACGTGGCTGGCCCGATGGATGTGTTTTCCGAGGCCACCACGCTGCTGAAGGGGCGGTCCGGATACACCATCAAGATCGTGGCGTTGTCCATGGAACCGGTGACAGCCCTCAACGGCACTCGATTTTTGCCGGACATGTCGATCGAGGAGACCCTTGAGGGCTTCGATACGCTCGTGATCGCGGGAAGCCCCGGCGTCCGCAAATATGAGGACCATCGCGAGTTGGTCGAGTGGATCATCCGGGAGTCGCGTCACGTCCGAAGGCTGGCCTCGATATGCACCGGCGCCTTTCTCTTGGGGAAGGCCGGGCTCTTGAATGGCCGGCGGGCGACGACGCATTGGAATTCGACGTCCCGGCTCGCAGAAATGTTTCCCAAGGTTAGACTGGAACCGAATACCATATTCGTCAAAGACGGGCCCATCTACACAAGCGCTGGCGTCACTGCGAGCATGGATCTTGCGCTTGCCCTTGTCGAGGAAGACTTCGGTCGCAGCATTGCTCTGCGGGTAGCAAAGGAACTCATTCTTTTTCTGCAGCGACCCGGCGGCCAATCTCAGTTCAGCGTACATCTTGAAGCGCAGGTCGCAGAAATCGGCCCGATTCGCGATATCGCTCAGTGGATCGTCGATAACATTGCCAATGATCTGTCGGTCGAAACGCTGGCGGCGCGCCTCGCGATGAGCAGTCGCAATTTCGCGCGGACATTCAAGCGTGAGACGCACATGACGCCTGGAGACTACGTCGAGGCAGCCAGGGTCGAAGCCGCGCGAAGAATGCTTGAAGAGAGCGATACACCTTTGAAAAGAGTGCCAAGCATGTGCGGGTTTGCAGATCAAAGTGGCCTGCGCCGGGCATTCATGCGGCGGATCAACGTTACGCCGATTGAATATCGCCAGCGCTTTCGTCCGGCCGAGACGGTCGCCGCAGCTTGACGACGCCGTGACGATGCCAGTTCCTCTGTCACTGAAAGTTATCGGAGCAGGAGGTTATTATGGACAGAAGCTTCACGGCGATGGTGATCGATACCGTGGACGGTAAACCAAAAGGTCTCTTCAAGGACCTCTCCATTGGTGATCTGCCCGACTACGACGTCCTCGTTGAAATCGCCTACTCGGCGCTCAACTACAAAGACGGCTTGGCGATCACCGGCAAAGGTCGGATAGCTCGACGAATGCCCATGATTGGCGGCATTGACCTTGCTGGGACGGTCCTGGAAAGCAGATCCCCGAAATGGCAGCCGGGTGACAAGGTCATCTTGAACGGCTGGGGGCTTTCTGAAACCGAATGGGGAGCCTACGCCCGGTATCAGCGCGTCAAGGCGGAGTGGCTGATCCCCCTGCCCGAGGCTTTTTCAATGCAGGAGGCCATGGCGATTGGGACGGCCGGCTATACGTCGGCCCTTTGCGTCGATGCACTCGAGAAATGGGGTTCGATAAAGCCTGGAGAGGGTGAAGTGCTGGTCACGGGAGCGGCCGGCGGGGTCGGCTCCGTGGCGATCGCGCTGCTTTGCGCGCAAGGCTACAATGTTACTGCGTCGACTGGTCGTCCGCAGACCCACGAGTATCTCGCCATGCTCGGCGCGACAGGGTTTATTGACAGAGCAACGCTTCAGGAAAAGGGCCCGCCTCTTCAAAAGGAACGTTGGACGGGCGGCATCGACAGCGTCGGTTCGGACACCTTGGTCAATGCGCTTGCTCAGACGGTTCGTGGCGGCGCGATCGTCGCTTGTGGACTTGCTGGGGGTGCAGATCTCAATGGCACAGTAATGCCCCATATACTTCGGAGCGTGACGCTGATCGGCATGGATTCCGTTGTGGCTCCGCTCGAGCAGCGCCTAGCGGCATGGAAACGCCTGGCACGCGATCTCGATAAAGAGAAGCTCAACAAGATGACAACGGTCGAACCAATGTCAAAGCTTCCGCAACTCGCCGAGGACATTATTGCGGGGAAAATTCGCGGTCGCGTCGTCATTGACGTCGCTCAAGTCTAGCCTGCGCCCCGCCTGCCGCCGGCACGGGACGCACAGCTTTATAGATCACGCATTAGCCCTTTTAAGAAAACCGCGATCGTTTCTTCGTTGCGCTTGTAGAAGATCCATTAGCCAATGCGCCTGGTGGTCACGAGTCCTGCTCGGCTCAGTGTCGCGAGATGACCGGACACGGTCGACTGCGCCAAACCACAACGCTGGAACTGGTTGGCGCAGACGCCCATCCCCACCGGATGCTCCTGAATTCCGAAGTGTTTCTCCGGCTCCTTCAACCACTTCAGGATGTCCATCCGTACAGGGTGTGCAAGAGCCTTCACGATTTTCAACTCGTCCAAATGTCTTTCCTCGAAATTCAAACGCTTACGGTGCGAAGGCCGTGTCCATGAACAAGCCGACCTCAGCGAGATGCCGGGACATCTGACCCGTCGCCGTCGATGCAGACGCCGGACGACCGACGTACTCGGGCCGATCCAGTGTTCCTCGAGCATGTCTTAGGGCCCATTCGACGTAGGGTTCGACAAACGACCAGGCGCCCATGTTCTTAGGCTCCTCCTGGCACCACACGATGCTCGCGGTGGGAAACCGCGCGAGCTCCGCTGCCAGCGCTCTAGCCGGGAAGGGGTAGAGTTGTTCGACACGCAACAGATAGACGTCGTTGATCGCGCGCTTGGATCGCTCCTCCTCAAGGTCGTAGTAGACCTTGCCCGAGCACAGCAGCACCTTGCGGATCTTGGCGTCCTTGACCAGCTTCGTCGAGCTCTCGCCGCCCATCTCGCTGTCATCACGCAGTATCCGCTGGAACCGCGCGCCAACGTCCAATTCCGATAGATCCGATTTGCACCGCTTGTGCCGCTGGAGGCTCTTCGGGGTCATGAGGATCAGCGGCTTGCGGAAATCGCGCGTCAATTGCCTTCTCAGAACGTGGAAATAGTTGGCTGGCGTCGAACAGTTGGCTACCTGCCAATTGCCTTCGGCCGAACTCTGCAGGTAGCGTTCCAGGCGAGCCGAAGAGTGTTCCGGCCCCTGACCATCATATCCATGAGGAAGAAGGCAGACGAGACCCGACATCCGGAGCCACTTGCGTTCGGCAGACGACAGGAACTGGTCGAACACCACCTGGGCCCCGTTTGCGAAGTCGCCAAACTGAGCCTCCCAGACAACCAAGGCTCTCGGCTCGGCAAGCGAGTAGCCATACTCGAAAGCGAGAACCGCCTCCTCCGACAGCATCGAGTTGAACGTCTCGCAGGGCGCCTGTCCAGGGCGGATGCTGCTCAGCGGCATGTAACGTGTGCCGGTCTCCTGATCGATGATCACTGAATGGCGCTGCGAGAACGTCCCGCGTTCGCTATCCTGGCCCGACAGTCGGACAGGATAGCCGTCGTCGGCCAGTGATCCGAGCGCGAGCGCTTCTGCCGTCGCCCAATCCATACCCTTGCCCGCCTCGATAGTCTTCCGCCGCGCCTCGATGAAGCGACCGACTGTCGGATGCACGTTGAATCCTTCGGGAAGGGTCGTGATCTTTTCCCCGATGGTTCTCAGCCTGGTCGTGTCGACGCCCGTCGGACTGTCGGGTTCCTCATCGCTCTCCGATTTGCCCGACCCGAGCCCGGCCCATTTTCCATCCAGCCAGTCGCCCTTCTTGGGCTTGTAGGATTTCGATGCTTCCAGCTCGGCGTCGAGATACTCAGACCACCTTGCGCTAGCGTCCTCGATTTCGCTCTTCCCGACGAGGCCTTCTAAGATGAGACGCTCCGCATAGATTTCCAGCGTGGATTTATGTGAGCGGATCTCCTTGTACATCGCCGGCTGAGTGAACGATGGCTCGTCGCCCTCGTTGTGACCGAAGAGCCTGAAACAAATCAGATCGATGACGACCGGTTTGTGGAATGTCTGGCGATATTCGATCGCGAGCCTTGCAACACGAGCCACCGCCTCAGGATCGTCGCCGTTCACATGGAAGATCGGCGCTTCGACCGTCTTCGCCACGTCAGACGGATATGGCGACGACCTGGAGTAGCTCGGATCCGTCGTGAAGCCGACCTGGTTGTTGATGATCAAATGAACCGAGCCGCCGGTTCGATACCCCTTCAGACCCGACAGGCCAAGGCTCTCGGCCACGACCCCCTGCCCGGCGAAGGCCGCGTCCCCGTGGATGAGGAGAGGCAAAACTGTCGCTCGCTCGACCGAATCGTTGCGCTGCTCCTGCTTCGCGCGAACCTTGCCTAGAACCACCGGATCGATGATCTCGAGATGGGACGGGTTTGCAACCAAGGACAGGTGAACCGTCTTGCCGCCGAATTCCCGGTCCGATGACGTGCCGAGATGATACTTCACATCGCCGGATCCCTCGACCTCGTCGGGGAAGAACGAACCACCTTTGAACTCGCTGAAGAGTGCGCGGTGAGGCTTGCGGATCACTTGACTAAGGACGTTTAAGCGTCCGCGATGTGCCATTCCGAAGACGACCTCGGCCACGCCGAGCGCGGCACCGCGTTCGAGGATTTCTTCCAGCGCAACGATTGTCGTTTCCGCACCGTCGATGCCGAAGCGGGTCGTGCCTACGAACTTCTTATTGAGGTAGCGCTCGTACCCCGTGACCTCGACGAGCTTCTTCAGAATTGCGCGCTTGCGGTCCGGCGTCAGCTCCGGAGTTGTGTTCCTTGCTTCAACGCGCTCTTGAATCCATCCTCTTTGAACCGGATCGGAAATGTGCATGTACTCATAGCCGATGGTACCGCAGTAGGCGCTACGCAAAGCCGCCACTATCTCTCTGATCGTAGCGCTCTCGACCCCGAGGGCGCCGTCGATGAACACCGCACGATTAAGAACATCGTCACCGAACCCGTATGACGTAGGGTTCAGTTCCTCATCATTCTCCGGGGCCTTTAGGCCCAACGGGTCGAGGTTGGCGTGGAGATGACCACGCATCCGGTAAGCGCGGATCATCGTCAAAGCGCGGGCGGTATCGCGGTTCACGGTGAGCATTTCGCTTTCGGACACGGCACCAGTTCCGGCCTTTCCTTGACGGTAAGCATCCTTGTCCGCCCGCGCCCAATCCCCGTCCAGGGCGGAAACCAGGTCGCCATTCAATGGAATGGGCCAATTTGCCAATTTCCAGGAGGCGCCCTCCACGGTGCGTCTTACGGCTGTTGCATCATCATCCAACGAGCTGAAAAAATCCCGCCACTCTGCACCGACCGAGCTGGGATCCTCCAGATAGCGGGCTTGCAAACTCTCGATGTAGGATGCGTTGACGCTATCGAGAAACGATGTCTGCGAGAAGATTTCATTGGCTGGTTGCCGATCGATCGCATGGTTCATCTCAGCATTCCTTGTCTTCCAATCATTCCAGGCACAAACGGCAGTGAATGAATGGCGGCTCTCTACAGTGTTGAAACAGGCAGCGCGGGACCACCACGCGGTCTCGATCGGCGATCTGCAAGCCAGACTGGCTTAAAGAGCCCATCTGCGCATCGCAGAGAGGAGTATAACGGTGGCGCGGTTGTCCGACATTGGAATGAAAGGGCAAAACCGGACAAACTTGGCTCATATACCGCCGAGGTCGGTGTTCGTGGCGTCAAGCCGCGAAGATCGCCGTTGCAAACAGCGCGCCTCATGCGACAAGGAGGAGGATCGCTGAAATCTGAGCGAATGCCAATTGTACGAAGGTGTCGAACGATCTGGTCCGGCGAGGCCCTGATCAGTTGGAACCCGAATCTCGCGGAAGCCGTCCTTCTCCAATAGCATGACCTACCATGATCCCAGCCGACCCTAAGGAGCCGCATCCAAGGGCACATTGAAGGAGTATCACGGCGGCGGCGTCGCGTTTGGCAGCCGGAAGGCTACGCGCTGCCAGTCGGTTCTGAGGGTCGCGACGCATTCTTTTGGAGCCTACCGCTCGCGGAAATCCGCGAGAGCCAGCGCGCAATCCTAGGCGCAGCCTAATTTAGTTGCCGCTTCTTCCGGAAAAGCACCCAAACCGCAGATGACTTGCGATCCGATCTCGGCGAGGACGCCAGGTCGTTGATCGCCTGCTCGCAGTTCGGGCAGTTTAGTTTTCGGCAACGGATGACCGGCTTTCGATTTGTCGGAACACGCGCTTGCGTCAATCGGTATCGCTGCTCGCGTTCGCGAGAGTGCATCCGGGCTTGGCTCGCTTGAGACAACAAGTCATGTCGGCACGCATGTTCCGCCTGTCCCACCCTCGGCATCCTCACCTAAAAAATGCATCCACGGGATGCAAGCTGCATCTTTCGGCGAATGATAATGTTCATGCTCTTGCCGGAGTTCTTTGCTTTCGTCAGCAGTTTAGCGCAAGTTTTCGGGCTAAGCTTGCCGTCAGGATTTTTCGGAGTTGTTTGCTCGGAGATTGTCGGGCGTGCTGCCATGCCTTGGGCGGCGACATATGCCGGCACGAAAAAAAAGGTGGCAAGGCTGATCACCAGCACATATCTAACCTTAAGCATTTGTGGGCTTTCTTATTCCTCGAGTGACGTGTGATTGATGACGAACTATCTCAATCCCCAGAGTATTGCTCGGTCAGATTGCCCCCAAGATTGGAGTTCGATAGTGGCCTGTACTTCTTAGCAAGGCGCAGTGCCCTCTCATCTTTTTCATATGTCAGATAAGGCTCCAGCCATGCGAGCTGAAAGGGCTCCAACGTCTCGCTGCCCATGGAAAAGGACTGCTCAGTTCCGGCCTTAGCCGCTGCGAGTTCCGGTTTTTCGACCGCCGAAAGCGTGAAATCCACGATCTTGGCAAGCTTTCCATCACACACGGCAAAGCTATCGGCTGAGTGGCCTTTCAGGAGTACTGCATTGACGACCAGGGGCGCCACCGCGTGCAATTGATAATGCAAGGCTTTGTCTCCTCTCTTCATTTCGAAGGGAAGCGCTCCAGCCTCGTCGGCCGAACAGACGACCATCTCCGTTGACTTCGCACCCCAGGCAACCTGCTCATCGTCATTTGTCGCCAGACCGATTTGCGCGACCGCAAGTCCGGCCCAGGCGCGAAGGTTGTTCTGCGACGCCATCGGTGGCGCGTCATTGTCGAAGAAGGATTCCAGCTTGCGGCCAAGGGACGCCAACCACGCCTCGATTTCCACTTTCTGCTTGCTCGGCGGTGGCGTTAGGGCCTTCGCTTCATTGTAGGCAATTGCGATCCCGGCCAGTCGCGGGGAAATGGCGAGCTTCGCATTCATCGTGCCGAGATCGGACAACGCGCCGGCATTTGCCCATGTAGCCAGTGCGGTATAGAGACACCGGCGTTTCTCGATGTCGGAGGGCTTGGTGGCAGACGATCCGTGAGAGAGTGCGGCTACTGACCTGACAAAGAGATCTATGGGTCGTAGGGCCTTGTTGACAGCTGCGTTGCTTTCCTGGTCAAGCTCCGAGCGGGACGCGTCACCCTTTTCATAACGGCTGCCAAGCTCAAGGCTTGTAACCGGCGTGGGCACTCTCGGGCACTTCTGTTCGGCCTGTGCAGGATGGTCGCAAACGGCGAGCAACCCCAGTGCCAACGGCGAAACAAGAGCACCCTGACGAAGCTTGCCAAGCCCCTTAATCCATACCGGGCGGGAAACATACCTTCTCATCTAGTTCACCTTCATTGCCATGACAGCCAGCATTTCGTTTGCTTGCTTGTTGCCGAGACGCGCTGCCTTTTCCAGCCAGGCCTTCGCCTGAGGCAACGACGGCTGCGTGCCTATTCCGTAGGCGTAGTTCTGCGCCAGCAGCACCATTGACTCCGCATCGCCTTTGTCCGCCGCCTTCTGAAACAGATCCGTGGCGTTTGTGGCGGCCTCCGCACCGGCATTGGTCGCAAGCTTCAGCTTTGCGAATTCGCGCATCCCGATAGGGTCGCCCGTATCTGCCGATCGTTTGTAGATCGACGCAAGATCAACGCGTGCCAAAACAAGTTGGTAGATGCTCTTGTGCGATCGCGCCAAGCCGGTCAGGCGGCTAGCAACCCGTTCGGCCGGAGCATGTTCGATAACATCGACCATCAGTTCGGTTGCTTTCTCAGGCGAGAACTGTTGGTTCTGTTTGTCGGTGTAGGTTTTCAAGAGGTGCTGCTCGGCCTTCGCGTCGCCACCACGAGCCGCGATTTCGAACAGGCGCATGGCGCTGTTGCGTGCCTCTGCCGATGCGACTGCAGCATAGGCTTCGGCCAACAGTCGTGCTCTCCACGGTTTTCCTTCCGAGAAAGCTTCGCCAACATCCATCCAGGCGCGCGATCTTATTGGCTGACCGAGATCCGAATAGGCATGCGCCATTGAAAGTGCCGAATCGAACGAGCAGTCCATGACGCTTTGAGCGCGCAGCAGGTAACCCTGTTTCAAATTGACATCGTTCACCTGCCGGGCCGCGAAAATCAGTGCGTCAGCATCCCCGCGATCGGAGATGGCCGGCAGGTATTGCTTGTAGACGTCAAGGGGCACAGCAAACTTTTCGGCAAGCAGTTGCATGGCCCTTCCGTTGCCGTTTGCAGCTTCCAAACGCAGGTTCTTTTCGGCTGAGGCCGCAAGGGTAGGGTCATCCCTGAACGAGGACAGGATCAACTCGCCAGCCCCGACCCGCGCAGCCGGGCTGCCCCGATCGGCAGCAGCCAGAAGTCGGTCGAGCGCGGCACGTTTCTTGCGGGCATCATCGCCCACCGCCTGCAGCATCAAGGCTGCAAATGCCGCCTCGGCGTCCGGGCTCGTCGACAAGCGCTCGTCCCACTCTTTGATAGCGTGAGCGTCCGTTCCAATTGCCTTGAGATACCAGAGGTAGGCAGCAATCAACTTTGGTTGGCCATTCAGTGCACCCGATTGAAGCAGGGCTGCCGCAGACGTGTTTGCTTGATGAGCGAGCTCCTCGATGTCTTCGACTGACCATGCGCCGCCCTGCGTTCCCTGGGCGGCGTTCGCCCAATAGGCCGCCTGCTCGAGGCGAGGTCCGTCGGGCGCGTGACACAAGTAGGCATCGCGCAAATCATTCATGGTGTCGGTTCGGCCGAAGTTGTCAAGAAGCGCCAATAGAAGGTTGATCCCCTCGTCGAAATTCCCCTCGCCTGTGCTGCCCATGCGAATGGCGGCCAGACTGTGCATGGACGTCATGTCACGACGCTCGGCTCCTTTGGCGAAGAGCTGGCTTGCCTCGTCGCGAGATTTCCAATAGCCGTCCGTCTCGATTGCAAGATTTGCCAGCCTGGCGAAAACCCAACCAGGCGCATCGTTTAGTGACGCGAGTTCGTTCAATGCTTGAACATACTTCTCCCGGGCGTCCGGTGCGTCGGAGTAAAGGTTTGCGAGCCTGATCAGACTGCTGCGATGACCTGATGCCACAGCCTGGCGATAATAGTACTCGGATTTCTCAAGATCTTTCGGAATGATCGCCCCGATCTCGTAAACGTGGCCGAGCTCGGACTGAGCGGCAACCACACCATGATCGGCCGCGAACTTGAGGTAGCGCATCAGGACTGCGTTGTCCTTGCGGATATCGGAGCTTTCCATGTGATAGCGAGCGACCTTCCAGGCGGCATTGCCGTCTCCGAGGTCGGCTGCAAAGCGCAACCACGCCTCCGAGATCGTGCGGTTCTGTTGAACCACTTCCCCCTTTTCATATTCTCTGGCAATGCGCGCGACCCGGTCGCAAATTCCACTGTCAAGTTTTCCGACCATCGCGCCGAAGGCCATTGTTATGGCGAGCGATGGGTCAACCGTCCAACCCTCGATGCTCTGTCCGTCGAGGTTTCGTTTGGCAAGCTGCAGGAGCGCATTTGGATTTCCGCCATAGGCGGCGTTGACGAGGTAGGAGAGCGCCTTTGTCGTGTCTTTCTGATCGGTAACGCCGTTCAGGATCAGCTCGGCGGCTAGGTCCAGATCCTTCGGCGTACTGGTTTCCGCGTGTGCGACGAAAGCCTCGATCGCTCCGGTGTCCTTCAGCTCATCGATCTTTCCCGCCCGAAGGTAGAGTGTGATCCTCTCCGCCTCCAAATCCTGTGGTTTCATGTCGGTGTTCAGGCCGGGCAGCAGTTCGATCATGCGTGCGATGACAGGAAAATAGAGTTCCGGATCGATGTCGCGAAGTCGTTGCGCCTCGCGCTGAACCAGCCACGGTGCCATCTTCGGAAGCGACTTGCGATCCCAGGAAAGCCATCGATCAATGACCTCTCCGTCCGGCGCCCGTTGAATACATATCGGCTTGACCTCAACCTTGGGCGGCAGGAATTCGATGGCGACTGGACCTGCCCGCACCTGGCCGGCGGTCGCTGCGAGCCATAGGCACGCCGCAACGGTCCCGACAAGCGAAGAAGGAATGCGTCGAAAGGCATGAAACGACATCATTGTCCCCTATTGGCTCAAGTGGTTTTCAGCGGCGACGACGTGGTAGTCGCCCTTGCTGCCTGAGAGAACGATGGAAAACCCCGCCCGTCTCTTCAGGTCGATCTTTTCGATTTCGGCGATCGTCTTGCCGTCGTGCTGGATAACGAAGCCGAGACTGAGCGGCGCTCTTAGAGATACGCTCTGAGAGGTTCCGGAGGCGACCGCCTTGAGTGCAGTTGCATTCGCAGCAGGCGCGACCAGATCGACTGTTTGCAGGTCAGTGAGATTGTAAAGATAGACCTGAGCCTTCGACGGGTCATCCTTGACGCCATCGACGTAAAGTTTCCCTTGTCCATCTGACAGCTTGGCATAGGTGTAGTATTTGCCGGGGTCGGCGGTCACCTTCGTGCTCTCTGAGCCGATGGACATGTCGACGTCACCAGGTTTGACGGTGACATAGGGTGACACCCCTTCGGTGAAATTTGCGACTTGAGCACCAGCGATGACGGCCGACGAGGCATTAATGTCGACAATGCGGATGAACGACCCGTTCGGGTCAACGGGCTTGCCGTAAAGCCCGGCGTCTTGCGCCAATCCCGTTATGGGCGTGGCCAAAGCCAGCATCGCGACGCAAAGAGCTGCACATGTGCGAGATATGATCATTTCCATCACCTTGCTTTAGGGCTGCAGACACTGACCGCCGCGGCATCGGCAGAAAGGCGGTCAAATTCGAGATTGATGCGCTGCGGGGCCTCACGGGCAAAGTAGCGAACCGGAAAATAGAAGCGGCCGGTCGAGACCATTCGGTCCGCGCGCAGAATACTGCTCTCGAACTGGTGGCCGTCGCTCAGCTCAAAACGCAGCGTCGCTCGCCGACTATGCGCATCGCCTGAAAACGCATAAATCACCGCCGAGTCAGAGACCTCGCCCTCACCGATGGCAACGCTGATCACATTGGCGCTGGGATGTGAAATTTTCTCACTATCGATCGTCCGGCAGCTTTGACGCGCCGCGGCCGAAAGCTCGATCAAAGGCGCATCGCCGAATTTGCCGAGATTGTTGTAGATCGGGTTCTCCCAAATCAGAAATCGGGGCCGGTTCGTCTGGAAGGCTTCCGATGTGAGATAGGACGTGATCGACCCGAACTGGTTGCCCCCTGAAATCGAATAGTTCGTCACAGGAGTTGAGAGGGCCTGCGAGAGAAAGCCCGCGAAATTTGAGGCAGGAAGATCAGAATAGCTCGTGCCGACCAGGGCGACGGTACCGCCCGAAGCGTCGTTGCCAAAGATGTCGGCTGTGGTGTTTTCGCCACCCGTCTCAAAGGTTTCGTACCCCTGTGTCTGCGGCAGGGGCAATGCATCCTTGCAGCCGGACTGCAGCAATCGACGCATCGTGGAAATGATCGACAAGCGCGTGGTCGGCTTTGTCTGAAAACTCGCTTTTTTGAGGTCGTCCGAACCTGGAAGAGCCCGGATCGCTGCAGCGATTTCCTCTGCGGACACGCGCGCACCCGACGATGTCCAGTGAAAATCAGCCTGGAAGAATGGCGGCTCATCACCGGCGTCTTTTCTTAGCCTTTCCAGCAGATCAACCGTAGCGATGCCATGATCGCGCAATCGCTTGATGACATCGTCATAGGCTCTTTTTGCAACGCCGTAGTCAAAACCGTAGTCACTTTTTGCAGTTTCGGGCAGATATTGCGGCAGGACGAGGCTTTTGGTCGGTATCGGAACAAAGACAAGCGTCGTTCCCCCCGCCTCAAGCGCCTCTGCGAGCAATGCCACTTCGTCGGCGGTGTGCTCCGACAGTTGCTGCTCCATGCGCAGGTCCGCAATGACGCGATAGAAAAATCCCTTCTCTCCCTCGACAACGGCAAGTTGTCTGTTGGTCTCAAGGCCTGCGCATTCGAAAGCAGAGGACGCGGCGTGGCCGGTCCCTGCCGACGCCAGCGCAATGGCGACTGCCGCCAAGATCCGGGAACACAAGGTCGATCGACTAATCCAGTGTATCATTGCGAAACCTCGACAAGGTTCGTTGGTTCTTTCTCCAACCGGCGCAAAACGGCGGCGGCGATCGCGCTCGTGCTTGGTTCAGCACTGTCTTTTGCGATCGTCAGGAAGTGCCTCGCCTCTTCCTTTTCCTGATCGCCCGCCAGGCCCTGGGAGATCATGGAGATCGCCAAATTGAGCGCAGTCTTCGAGTCACCCCCGGCGGCCGCCTGCCGCTCAAGGCGCAAGACCTCGTCGGGCTTGGCTCCGAAAGGCCGGCCACTCTTGTAAAATTTGACGAGTTGTGCGGCTGCCACGGGATTTCCACGGGACGCATGGTCGCGAAGCGTCTTTTCAGCCTGCGCAAGGCGGGGCTCACTGACTGTCTCTGAGGTTGTGCTGAGCAGTCGGGAAAGCGGAGCAACTGCTCCTGCGCGGCCGGTGCTAGATGCAATGGTGTAATAATGGATCGCGTCGGCCGTCAGTTTCGGATTTGCTGCAAGGCGTTTGGCGACGTAGATCGCCGCTACACCGTCGCCCCGGTCGGCGAGCATCTGCAGCTCTTTGTAGGAAACACGCTGGCGGGCAATCATCCGCCGACGGATTGCCTGCAAGGCGGGGTCCTTCAGTTGATCCGTTCTTGTAACGCCCTGATTGAAGCCTTGCCGATAGCGCTGATCCGCTGCCTTTGATTTCGGGTCGGCGCCCGCAGCCGCAAACGCAACACCGCATCCGTTATTGACGCCAATGCTCAGAGCGACCAGCAGTATAAGGAAGCGCATGTGTCTACTCCTCAGCAACGGGTGGAGGTGCATCCCAAAGAGCTGGCTCGGTCAAATAGCGAACCGGAAACTCCCAAAGCACTGTCGGTTGTCCTTGAATCTGCTGGCTGGTCTCCAGAAATTTATGCATGGGAACGACCGGCCCGCGGCCGATCTCGGCGACATTCAAGACGTTGGCGCCAAGCGCAGCTTCGAGATAAGCGGAAAAGGACCAGGTATCGTTGGCACTGTAGCTGGTGCCGACCAGAACGACGGGAAATGTTTCGTCCTGTCCCAGGATATCGATGATTGACCCTGCATCGTCCGGTGACGCAGTTTGCGGGGCGACGACTTCGTTCTTCAATCCGATCGACGGCGCCAATCTTGCACCGGTCACGAATTTGACGAGGTCGCCTTCAAGCGCCCGGTTTGGCTCGTCCTTGAGGACAAAATGCGTCTGTCCCACAATTCGCGAGGAAGCCGCGATCGCACCGGCGACAGCCTTGGCTCCCGCAGGCGTCCAATGCGTGTCAGTCTTGAGAAAGACGTTATCCTGCGGTTTTGCACGCTGTAGTGCTTCCCTTGCATCAACGACGTCGATCTGTGCCGCAGACAGTGCATCGATGAAATCGGTGTATCGACGCTCTGCGATCGAGGCATATCGCTGATCCGTCAGATATTCACGGTAAACGTCGCTCTTGGCAGGCAGCGGTACGACAATCAGTCGCTGACCTCGGGACCGTAGAGCTTCGGCGACCTTCGAAATCTCGCGAACGCCGCTCGAAATGCCGCTGTCAGCGTTCGCGGCGCCGCGAAATTCCTCCTCGGAAAACAACCATCCGTTTTTTCCAACGACCACTCCACGACGCCCTTCGCCGAAAAGGACGTAGCGAGCAGCGCCGACGAATTCGACCGCAAACTCGCGGTGTGGCAACTCGGTCTTGTAGACGGCCTCGAGCGTCGTTCCGATCAGCCCGTGGCTCAGTTGGCCGACGTTTGCGGGGAGCTGCGAAACAGCGCCGAGCAATTGGGGGCGAATGTCGACATTGGCAAAGACCCCATAGCCGAACAACATCACCGGAAGCAGCAGTCTGGCAGTTGTTTGTTTAGCGTTGATCTGCATTGGCGCCTCAAAACTGAAAATAGAGAAACGGCGAGTGGTTGGCCTCGGCAAGCTTCAGGATCGTTGCTGTTGCAAGCAAGGTCAGCATCAACGGCACTGTGATCGATTGACGAAGCGTCGCGGTTCCATCGGTACCTGGCACGGCAACCCCTGTCCGATCGAATGTCTGAAGATAAGGCTCGCTTGCAACGACTGCGCATCCGATGGCCAGAGTGAGCAGCCCTTCGTGAGTGATATCGAGGAGCAATTCCGGTCGCGCCCAAAACCCATTCAGCCCAAGCATGCCGGCATAAAGCTCCAATGCGACACCGACGCTCTCGGCCCGGAAGAGGACCCATCCCAACAAGACGATCAGCAGGGTGAGTGGCAGCGCTATCCATTTCGAGGTCGCTATCTTATTCCAGCCTGTGGCGCGTTCGAGCGCCAGCCAGCCACCATGCCATCCGCCCCAGAGAACGAAGGTCCAGTTGGCGCCATGCCAAAGCCCACCGAGGAGCATGACCAAAATCAGGTTGAGATAGGTTCGAAGAGGACCGAGGCGGCTTCCGCCGAGCGGAATGTAGAGATAGTCTCTCAGCCAGTTTGACAGACTGATGTGCCATCTGCGCCAGAATTCGGTGATGCTCCGGCTGAGATAGGGCATGTCGAAGTTCGGTGCGAAGCGGAACCCGATCATCAGTCCAAGGCCTATCGCCATGTCGCTATAGCCGGAAAAATCGAAGTAAAGTTGCATCATGTAGGCGATGGCGCCAAGCCACGCCTCAATCAGGGTCGGGTGACCGCTCGAAAAGATGCTGTCGGCGATCGGCGCAATCGGATCTGCAATCAGTGCTTTCTTTGCAAGTCCGATGACGAACAGGGCCGTACCGTCGCTAAACTTCTGGATGGTGTGATCGCGATGTTTGAATTGGTCGGCGAGATCCTTGAAACGCAGGATTGGGCCAGCAATGAGCTGCGGAAACAGAGCCTTGTATGCGGCAAGATCGATGAAGTTGCGCGTGGCGGGCGTTTCCCGGCGATAGACGTCGACAAGATAGCTGATCGACTGGAAGACGTAGAAGGAAATACCAATGGGAAGGATGAGGCGCCAGTGAATACCGAGCCCGCCCGCATCCGTCCCAACGAGAGCGGCGAAACTATCGATGAAAAAGTTCAGGTATTTGAAAACTCCAAGCACCGTCAGGCAGCCGGCGATACCAACGGCGAGCAGGATTTTCCCTGCGGGCCGGCCTAGATTGCGCTCGACTGCGATCGCAAAGACATAGACCCACACGGTTGTTGCAAACAGGAGTGCGAGGAAATCCATCCGCCACCACCCGTAAAAAATATAGGACGCAATCAGAATGGTAAGGGAGCGCGCCGCAATCGGGGTCGCGTAGTAGGCCAGCAGGAATGTCGGAAGAAACAGAAAAAGGAAGACCTCGGAGGAAAAAACCATGATTTCAGGGTCCCTTCTTGGCGATGCAAGCGGAAAAATCGACTGCGGAAAACTGGGAGAAGTCATCCGGAGCGGTTGGCACGGTTGCCTTGATCTTGAATTCACCAGGCTGGTCTGATGCAGCAAACTCCAGCAATCCGCCGAGGTTCGTTGCGAAGTCTCCGTCGGCGACGCGCGGCAGCTGTCGACTGAAGTCGTTTGCCAGAAGGCTGACTTCCCCAACTGCCGAGCCACTCAATCCGAAGCGATTGTTCACAAAGTTGTTGTGCGAAACGCGAAGCGATGAATGCTCGAACTGACCTGAAATCGCCAGGCCGGCGGAAGCATTTCCGAGGAGATCATTTTTCTCCACGTTGCCGTTGAGGACGGAACGCATCGCAATGCCACGGGAAAGATTTGCAAGCACGACATTGCGTTCGATCGCAACGCAGGCGGCACCATCCACGCTAATTCCGGTCAGCCTCGATCTGCCGACGAGATTGTCGGAAATCCTGACCTCGGTCGATCCGCCGTCAACAAAAATTCCGTTACCTGGACTGCCAATGATGATGTTGTGGGAAATGTCGAGATGGCTTGAACCATCGGTCACCTTGATGGCGTGCGTCCCGGATCGTTGCGACACGATGTTGTCGGCGATACGCACGTTGCGTGCCGCCTTGACCAGCACCGCTGTCTGAGGACCATCGACAAAGCGATTTCCGACGATGTCGAGCCCGCTTACGCCGGCAAGCGCGACACCAGCACCATCCTTGAAGATGTTATCCTTGAGTATGGAGCCCGTTACAGATGACGAAAACTGTTGATGTGTGAAGGCCACACCGCTTCCTTCCAGGAACCCGGGAAAGCCCAGTCCGGTGATTTCACTTCGGCTTACCAGTGTGGCTCCGCCGAAGGTTGTCAGCAGGAACGGCCGAAATCCGCTGTTCTTGGCGCCTGTCACACCAAGGTATGCGCCATCGATCTCCAAAACCCCGGTATTGACAACAAATGCGCCTTGGCTGCCGTCGACCGCCAACCTTTCGCCAGGGCCGATTTTCAATGCGCCGCCAGTCCAGATGAAGATGGGGCGATGGGCGACGTACCCCTCTGGACCCTTCTCGAGATAGTCATCAAAGCCCTTCGTTTGCAGGACCTGTCTGACGTCTTCGAGGCTGAATGAGCCGCTTTCGATGACGATTGCGGTAGCCTGAGGGGCCGGCTGGGCCTTTAAACTGGCTTCCACGAAACCCTGGCTTGCCGGCAAGCCGATCCGGCGCAGGAGAATATCGACCGGCGAACGACTAAGGCGTTTCTGGGTATCTGGGAAATTAAGTTGGCCGGCCTGACCTCCGGCCCGCGACGGTTCAATACCAGCCAGTTCGTGGGCACGCCTGAATATCTCGCCCGACGATACATCCAAGCGCTGCGTATCTTGCTCGAGACGGTCCAGCCCTGGCCAGTATGGGCTCTTCTGACCCGCCGTCGCCCAGGGTGAGCCCGCGAGGCAGGCGACAAGTGTCGCGATCGCCGCAAAACGACTAGGCATAATCAGCTGCCCTCACGTCGTAGGGGATGGTTGCAAAAGGCTGGCTCGGCAAGCCAAGGACGCTGGCGTTGCCACAGCTGATTTCAATGACCTCGGAAACGGTATCGGAGGTATTGACCAAGACCGCCTGTCTGCCCGTCGCAACCATGGCGGACAGGCCGGGGGTCAGCTCAGACTGCGTTTGGTCGCCGATAAGCCGCACCCCCCCGCGGATAACGGCCAGGATCCGAGACACGCCTTCCTCACCAACAAGCGTGACGGTCTTTCCGCCATCGACACTCAAGAGGTCCATGGCGAAACCCGGGCCGGCCTGCATCGACTTTATGGTGCCCCATTCGGTAACCTGGCTACGGTGGTTTTCCGCTTCGCGACGTTTGAGCGTTACGAGGTGCTCGACAATTCTCTTCACGTCCTGGGCGCTTGACTTGTTGGTGACGAGGAGTGCGTCGTCGGTATCGACGACCACCACATCGTTCATGCCGACAACTGCGACCAGGCGCTCTCCGCCTCGCACCAACGAGCCGCGCGTATCGAACAGGACGACGTCGCCGGAGGTTACGTTGCCGCTTTCATTTTTCATTCCGATCGAATGGACAGAGGTCCAGCCACCGACGTCGTCCCATTCGATTGCAGCGGGCGCCAAGGCAATGTCCTTGCAGCGTTCAAAGACCGCCTTTTCTGTCGGCTGGCTGTCTGCTGCGATAAAATGCCGTTCGTCGAGCAGTAGGCCAGCCTCGGTTTCAAGCGGTGAGGCGGACTGGAGAGCAGCGCTGACGGCAGCAAATGTCGACGGATCGTGACGCCGGTATTCCTCAATCAGCTTGCTCGCCCGAAACATGCTGATGCCTGATGCCCAGTACGCAAAACCGGTGTCGATGAGCGACTGAGCAATTGCTGTACTGGGCTTCTCAATGAAACTTTCGACGCGGTGCAGGCCGGGATAGAGATCGAATTGACCGCCATCCATGACGTAGCCATATCCCTTTTCGGCATAGCTCGGTTGGATGCCGAAGGTAACAATAAGCCCGTCCAATACTGCACGGTGCATTTGCGCAATGAGGCGATTGAGCTCGCCCTTGATGACATGGTCAGATGGCAGGACGACCAGCACCGCGTCAGGTTTGGCGCCAGCAAGATAGAGCGATGCAGCCAGCACCGCCGGGCCCGTGTTCCTCGCCACCGGCTCCGTGATAATGTGCGCTTTGCTCTGGATTTCACGGAGTTGACGCGCAACCGTCTGCACATGGCGGGATCCCACGCAGACGATCGGATCAGAAAACATATCGGCGCGATGGCGTTGAACCGTACTCTGAAAGAACGTCAAGGAGCCTTCGCCGTTGACCGGCTGGAACTGCTTTGGCTGGTGGGCGCGCGAAAGTGGCCAGAGACGAGTACCGGACCCGCCGCATAGGATCAGTGGATGAATGTCGCTCATTTCGTACCCCGGAAATAGGACAGGCTATTTGTCATGGCTCTCACCCATCCGGGCGAACCGTCCAATCGCACCACAACAGGCGTTCCAGGTGGCACGTCTGGCAGGGATTCAATGGGAACAAGCGTTACCGGCAGCAGATCACCTGAGGGGGCGCCGGCGCGATCGACAAGAACGTTGGCATCGACCTTCCTGCCATCGCGAGTCTCGATCTGCGCCGTTGCGCCCCCCGCCAATCGCCGCAACTCGGGCCCGGTCAGGCTCGATTGCACAACAAGTGGAGCCCCATGCTTGTTCACATTGAGGATCGGTTGACCCACGAGGACGGTCGCTCCTCGCTCGATCCCGGTCGTTTGAACCTCGCAGTCGCAAGGCATGCTGACCGTTACGGCAACACCCGTGGATGCCAGGATGGAATAGGCCGGTTTTCCACTGGGAGCACTGGGATTGATGAAGTCGACCTGGCCACTCGCCGTAGCCTTCATCGTTAGACCCTGACGCTGGACGAGGGCCGGCGCATTTACTTCCGTCACATAAAGGCGGTTGTTCAAGGCAGTGGCCGTCAACAATATGAGGGCAATCGAGGCCAGGCCAACGCTGAGCGTTCCAACTATTCTAGCCAACGCGGCGCTGCGTGGCGGCCGGACTGCGGCGGAAGTGGGTGCCTTTTCTTTCTGCCAGGCGCTCGTCGCGCCAATCAACCCATCGAAGGTCACGTGGTCGCCCGCTAGCCAGCAGTTCAGGAGATAGCGTATCTGCGGCATATGCTGGCCGGTCGGGTCCCGGAAGCGCAAGGCAATTGCTCCCGTTTCACTGTCGCTTGATGCAACGACGACGTCGATTGGCAATGACAGCGAAAATCCGTTGAAATTGAACCGAAAAAGAGCAAGTTTGCTGGCGCCCGCCCAATTTGCCGCAGCAATTCCGGCAATTCGCGCTCCCACCATTGAAAGAGTAACCCCTTCATAGGCGCGTCCATCGATCGCGACTGAGAACGGTATGCGCAGGCTCGGATGTTCATTCGCGTCGGCAAAATCGGGCGCCTCACCTGTATCCTTGTCCACTGAAAGCACTTCCTTTTCGCGATGGTCGATTGTCGTCATCAGAGATCCTTCCAGGTCACATTCTTGCGGTGGAAATCATAAAGGCTGCGAACAAGAGCCAAGCGCTTGCCAGCATGTGAACGTAGGTCGACGACAGGTTTCGCAGACGCTCCGACAGGGAGGCGGAGCGCCTCGCACGTCGTGCCGTGGACTGCCGGGTCCATTTTTGCCGATCGAGACGAAACAGAACGAAGGTTTTGACGAGGGCGCCGCTGATCTGGCTGAAATATAAAAGAAACGGGTATGTGATCGGAAAAGCCGGCCGGAAGGTCGTCAACAGGCAGCAGTAGATGTACCTGGTGAACATAACCCATGCCAGGTAGAGGGGCAGGACGAGTGGGCTGATCAGCACGGCCGACATCACCACGGTTGCGGGGCCGAACAGTGTTGTCCACATCGATATTCGCTGATCGAGCACCGACCACCAGGTGAACCACCCGACGCGATGGGGGCCAAGCGCCAACGCCCTGCCGTTCGTTCGAAGCATGTTGCCGAACCACCGCAGCATCAAAGCGACGGCGGAATCGACGAACCCGGGCTTCGGTTGGCTTTCCATCGAGACGGATCGGACGTCCGGGAGATAGGCCATTTCATAGCCACGCTTAAGCAGCCAGAACCACGTCGACTTGTCGTCTCCAGTCAGGAATTTCACAGTCCCGAGCCGCCAATGCGCCAGCCAGTCATGCTGCACGTTGTCAATGAAGTCTGGGTCGCAGGCGAGCGATGCACGAAAGATCGAGAGCCGTCCCGTTAGCGTCAGCACACGACCGGAAAGTCCCATGGACGACATCATCATATGTCTCTGGGTAAAGCGAAGATTGAACCAGTCGCGAAACAGACGAGATTCTTCGATTTCGCAATCCTCATCCGTTGTCACGGCACCTATTTTAGGATCGACAAAAAATGGAGCGCACGTCTCGACAAGATCTTCCGGAGGGCAGCTGTCACCGTCGATGAGGACGACGATGTCGTCGGGCATCGGGCATTGCCTGGCAATGATGCGCAAGGATGTCGCCAGCGCATCACGCTTGCCAGTTGCCGGTATTCGATCAATGATCAGCCGAACATGAGCGGTCCGGGCCTTCATCAGCGAATAGATTCGTCGAATGAGCCTTTCATCAGCAGTATCGACGATTGAGGCAACAACCGTTGCACCTCCTCTTGACGCGGCAGCAGCATTGAACAGGGAGCGATAGACCCGAGCCGTGACAGCGGTGTCGACCTTGTAGGTCGTCACCAGGAAGAAGGAATGAGCCGGGCGCTGCCGTTCCAGATATCTGCTGGTCACGGCAGCGCGCCGGCGCGGATGCACGATGTGAATGAATATCGTTGCGCGGACAAAGTTGATCGCGCCCCAGCCATATCGCCACATCCCCAGTGTTCCCATCGTCAACACTAGGCTGGCGTTTTCGGCGAGCCGATGAGCGGGAACCGCAACGGCTACGCTTAAGAAGACAAGGATGTAAAGGATATGGCTCAGCACGTTCAGCTCCTACCAGCAGATGCCTGCGTACAGGCCGCCGGAGCGCATCTTCGGATTGATGCGCGTAAGGTCGACAAGACTCTTGGTCGATGCCGCCTCTGTCAGAGGCTCAACTGCTTCCTCGTAGCGGTTGCCGACGAGCAGGATGTCAGCGCCTTCGATTAATTCATCAATCTCGTCGACAAGGCGCTCCTTGAGATCAGGAACAATTCCGTTCCCGCGTCCCGAGCCGCCCATGTTATGTGAGTATGCAACGCTGACACTCGGGTCGTAGACCCTAAGGTCAAAGCCCTTGGAAATGAGCCGCGAGGCGAGCTCAGCGAGTGGGCTTTCGCGCAAATCGTCGGTGCCGGCCTTAAAGCTGATCCCCACCATGCCAATCGACTTTCCGGGCGCATTCTCGACCATCGTCTCTGCGCGCTCGATCTGTCCAGCATTCGCGGTCAGAACCGAGTCGAGGAGCGGTGTGGAGACTTCCCGTTCGCCCGCCAGATGCCGCAGGGCGCGAACGTCCTTGGGCAGGCATGAACCACCGAAGGCAAACCCGGGTCGCATGAAATAGGGCGACATGTTTACCTTGTCGTCAGAACACAACACCTTCAGGACCAATTGGCCGTCGATCCCGCAGGCCTTGGCGATGTTCCCGATCTCATTGGCGAAGGTCACCTTGACAGCTCGCCAGGAATTGCTCGTGTACTTAATCATCTCCGCTGTCGCCAGCGGCACGACATTGCAGGCGCACGGCAGACCGGCGTTAATGTCGCGCAACAGCTGTTCCGTAACGGGATCAATGGTACCGAACACGATAAGGCCCGGATTGTAATTGTCGTCGATTGCTGTGCCTTCCCGGAGGAATTCGGGATAGTACCCGACACCGAACCCGTCGCCGGCGGTCAGTCCCGACACCTGCTCGAGGATAGGAATGCATTCGCTTTCCATGGTGCCGGGAACGATGGTCGAGCGCACCACAACGGAGTGAAACGTCGACTTTTGCCGTATCGCCGCTGCAACATCCTTGCAGGCCTGCTTAACGTAGTTCAAACCGACAGCGCCATCTGACGCGCTGGGCGTGCCGACGCAAATGAAGGTCAGGTCTGTTTCGGCAATGGCGGAACTGACGTCCGTAGTGGCGCTCAGGCGTCCACGTGCGACATTGCGCTCAAGCAGCGGCGTCAGCCCTGTTTCGACAATCGGTGCTTCGCCGGCATTGAGCTTGGCCACCTTGGCCGGGTCGACGTCCACAGCCACGACCGTGTGACCATCTTCCGCCAGGCAGGCCGCAGAAACCACGCCGACGTATCCGATACCAAGTATACTAATTCTTGCCATGACATGTTCCCCACGATTGCATTTGCTCGAAGTAGGCTTGACGTCACGACAGCGCGGTTCTCTGGCGCACCGCTATTTCCGTCAGGCACGTGGGAAGATTACGAAGGTTAATAAAGAATAAAAGTCAGGTAATTAAGAACAAATGTAGGGAAAATGGGAAGGAGGCCGGCAAAATATATAAACACAAATAGCCGGCTAAAGTAGCCAGCTCAATTTATAGCTATATTGTGTGAAGAATACTCAGTTCTAAATCTGATATATGTTAAACCATCCCCTTAGGGCGCCGTATTTAACGATGGACGCGCGAGTGGAGAGGCTGAGCTTATCGGAGCCGCGGGATTTATACGTTTCAACCGTTTTTGTGCTGAGACGCATTTCGGCGGCAATCTCCTTCGTGCTGAACCCATAGGCGATTAGTTTTAGCACGAGTTCTTCGCGCGCGCTCAGGCTGCCTTCGGGCAAACGCGATGGCGTGAGCGTGGCGCCATTAAGAAGCGAGTAGAAGCTGCGAATATGCAGGTCTGGTAGGCATCTAAACACCGACGGGCTGATGTGGTGTTGTCCCGCTGCAACGCGCGAGATCGCGGTATAGATATCTTTGCCATCGTCACTGGTAAAAATCACGCTTGATACACCGTCGACATAGACGTCCTGGATCAGATTCACGCTGGAGTGACTGACAGCGTAGATCAGGTTGAATGGATACTCCGCCTCCGTACTGGCAACACGCCGCAGGGCATTACCAATCCCGATGTCAGCGGAAGTGGCAATTTCGCATATGACGACGGCGGGCAATGTTCGGGCGACGAATTCGTGCAAAGACTCACTGGCGCGTTTCGCGTCAACGAAACACATGCCATGATCAACACACACGCCTGAACGAATTTTTTCGGATAGTTCACCGGATGTGCAAACTACCGAAACACGAATCCTTTTCGTTCCCATGAAAGTTCCTCAATTAAGACGAAACCTCCTCCCGGGCATTACTAATAGGAACTTACTGCATCTCCAGTACATCATGATGTACTGCCTCCATTGACATGCAGAAAGCTAGAGAACGTACCGATAGTTTTAAAAATTACTTAATATGTCAAGAACCATTTTCAATATTTCCGGCTTGTCGTTGTATATTCTTCAATGCGCAGATATCTAACTGATCGTCTATTTGGAATTCCTATGGAGGAATTGGGGCTAGATGGGTGATTACGGAAGCCGAATTGCGCGAAGATCCAGCTAATCCTCACCACTTTCGTGAGAAAGAACTGAATTCACAGCAGGGAAGAGGCACTCAAGCTCGCCGCGGGCTTCAGACGAGTGCAAACTATTCAGGACGACAGCCGCGGGGCTGCACTCGCGCTGGAGTTGAAGCGCTCGCAGCGCGCCGTCCAGCGACCATGGTCAACTGCCGATTGATGAGACCCATGGGGCCAGCCCAGTCCTAGCTCTGACAACTGGTTGATGCAGCGAGGCCTCCCCGACGTCGGTAGTGATATTGGTGCCCGAAACAACGGATAAACTGTCCGGCGTCACGACTTGAAGCGATCGACTGCGGTGAGCCATTTGATCGGCGGATCTGCTTCATCCCATCGATAGATTTCTGCAAATTCTCGTCGAGCATTTCCTCGGCAAGCTCAATCCACCAGGACTCGCCCGGCCATTGCTGACGTCGGACCAACGGCACCCTCGCGCCTTCAGGCTGTGGGCATTCAAGTCTCTTTGTCGAGCATCTCAACAATTCGATCGAAATGATCTGGCTGGTTCATGTTGGTTTCTTGGGCGATTTTTCCGGCCTGTCGTCGTGGTCAAGGAGAGAAAGGTGCCCTACCTGTCGCCTAGCCTCAGGCCCTCGGAGATTGAGTGAAAATAGCCACTTATAACGTCAACGGTATCAACGGCCGCCTAACAGTACTGCTGCGGTGGCTGAAGGAAGACCGCCCCGACATTGTCTGCCTTCAGGAACTCAAGACCGTCGACGAGAGATTTCCGCGCAAAGAACTTCGACGCGTTGGATATGAGGCTGTATGGCACGGCCAGAAGAGCTGGAACGGCGTTGCCATCCTGGCAAAGGGCACGCTGCCACTCTTGACGCGGCGCGGCCTCCCCGGCGATCCTGACGACACGCACAGTCGTTATATCGAGGCTGTTGTGGACGGCCTGTTGATCGGCTGCCTCTATCTTCCGAACGGCAATCCTGCTCCAGGCCCAAAGTTCGACTACAAGCTTCGATGGTTTCAACGCCTGCAGGCCTATGCGGCCGAACTGCTTGAGCTCGAAGTGCCTGCTCTGCTGATCGGCGACTATAATGTCATGCCGACTGATCTCGATGTTTACGCTCCGGAGCGTTGGCGAGACGATGCCCTGTTTCGCCCCGAGGTCCGGGCAGCCTATGCCGAGCTCGTCGGGCAAGGGTGGGTGGATGCGGTACGGCACTTATACCCTGAGGAGCGAATATATACGTTCTGGAAGTATTGGCGGAATTCATTCGAGCGCGACGCGGGTCTGAGGATCGACCATGTTCTGCTCAGTCCTGCTGTCGCTCCGTGCCTGCGCTCAGCAAGTGTCAGGCGGCGACCTCGTGGGTGGGAGCACACCAGCGACCATGCTCCGTTGATGGTCGAACTCGACCTGCCGAAGGCAGCCGGCCAATGAGGGACAGCGAGGCTGCGCTTGAAAGGATCATCGGCTACGGGCACACGCGCCACAAAGACACGACCGAAAAAGGGCAAGACGCCCGGGACTCACTCCTTGATGGGAAGGAAGCGCGTAAAATCCCGGCTCAGATTGAAGCGCCAAGCGCCACTCTTCGCTCCCGAGACCTCGCCCTGCGACGCGCCTCCCGCAATTCTTCGATCGTTGGTTGCCACCAACCACGACCATTCTCATATTCACCCGGCTCCTTTTTCGCGGGCCAGGTATGTATCAGCTCTTCAAGAGAGGCAGAGCGCCACAGTGCCCACACGTGTTCATCGCTCAGATCGGGATAGAGATCGGCCACGGTGGCGGCTTCTACCAGTTCGCCAGTCACCTCGCTGACCACGATAAGGCCGTAACTCCTCGTGGCCACCGGCCTGTTGAGCGGCGGCAAGTCGCTTGCCGGCACCGGAATGCGGTGACGTCTCCGCTCCGATGCGCGCTGCCGCGACCTTTTATCGTCGTCCGTTCCTTTACGAGCTTCGGCACGCTTGCGACGTTCTTCGGGCTCGTTGCGCTTGGCGGCTTCCTCTATGAGCTTCCAGCGGCGCACGAGGTCGTCATAAGAGGCAAAGGGTATATGCCAGACCCTGAGGTCGACATCCCAGCGCGCAAAAGCGACCTGTCGGAGCTCATCGACAATGGTTCGCGAATACGGCGTGCGAACACGAAAGCCGTCCTCTACCACATCCAGATACGGACTGAGGATCGGCTCGAACTCAAAGGCGTCGCGGCCCCTCTCATCGGCGAAGGCATCAGCGCGAGATGCTTCGCGAGCGAGCCACCGGTCTATTCTGCGGCGCGCGGTCGTTCCAGGCACAAACCAGGCTTTGCGTTCGTCGCTCCATCGAGCGCGCGGAAAGGTTTCCCGAAACCGCTGGACAGACATACGGTCGAACGGAAAGGCGACGGATTCACCCGGCCTGCCTCTATCGTCTTCGTGGCGCAACTCGGCTTCGTCACCCATGACGTCCTCTCAGGCATCGTAATAAGAACTCAGATGAAGTGACCGGGTTTCAACAATAATTTTGAAAATGCTGGCCGCGATTATACTTGTACCCGCGATGGTCTGCGCCCGAAAATTGGCGGTCGCGCTCCGACGGGGCCGGGCTTCATCACCGTCACCCGTCCTTATTTTAGTGTTTGCTCACACTAAGAAAGAAGCTCATCATCCCGCACGACTAAGCTGGGGATGACCGCGAGCGCTTTCTTTATTCGGAGACGAACCTTCCGGCTCGCCAACAAAGCGTTTGCGCGGGCGACTGGGAGTGACTGGAGACGCTCACGCGGTCCTGCCCGGGGATTGGCGGCGATGCCGATTTGAGTGGATACAGTTCGGCTGATTTCGTGAGGAGGAGCAGATTATGCAGAACATATCCGCTGCCAATGAATTGGCGTCCGGGCTGGAGGCCGTAAAGGCGCGACAGCAAGCAACTTGGGCATCCGGCGATTATGCAGTCATAGGCACCAGCCTTCAGATTGTGGGGGAATCCTTGCTTGAAGCAATGGACATCCGTTCGGGACAGAAAGTGCTCGATGTGGCGGCTGGAAATGGCAACGCCACGCTCGCGGCAGCGCGGCGATGGTGCGAAGTCACGTCTACCGATTATGTCCCGGCGCTCCTGGAGCGTGGGCGGGCCCGAGCTCAAGCTGATGGTCTGAACGTCAAGTTTCAACCCGCAGACGCCGAAGCGTTGCCGTTCGCAAACAACGAGTTTGACGCTGTCGTGTCGACCTTTGGCGTGATGTTCACTCCGAACCAAGATCTTGCCGCCGCCGAGATGCTTCGGGTGTGCAAGCCAGGCGGCAAGATCGGAATGGCCAATTGGACGCCCGGTGGCTTTGTCGGACAATTATTCAAGATCATTGGAAAGCATATTCCGCCTGCCGCGGGCGTCAAGCCAGCTTCGCTATGGGGAACGGAGGCTCGGCTCGCCGAGCTGTTTTCCTCCGGAGGCACAATCGCTGTAACGCCAGAAGTGTTCAACTTCCGCTACCGGTCGCCTTCGCACTGGATCGACGTTTTCCGCTCCTGGTATGGCCCGGTCCACAAGGCTTTCGCCGCATTGGCCGAACCGCAACAGCAGGAACTCGAAAGCGATTTGCGGGAACTGATCGCGCGTTTCAACAGAGCCGAGGACGATACGATGGTCGTTCCAAGCGAATATCTTGAGGTCGTGGTCACGGTCTTGAAATGATCGAAGCCGCTTGACCATCCAAAAGCCTCGTCGAACTCGCACACATGGTCGTTTCTTTAGAACGTGCAGAGTGCGAAGGAGCGCTTGCCTTCGCTGTCGCAGGCAGTGCGAATAAACGCCTTCAGATCACCTGACGCCGTCGCGATGTCCTTGCGTATAAAGGCCCAAACTCGGTCCCTTGCGTCCTTTGTTATCGATCCGCGATCTCGTCAATCGCCGGCGGTTTCCAAAACAGATCCCTATCCTCCAGATTGGATAGGTCTATCGCTATTCGAAGACCGTCTTTGATGCGCCGCCGCAGTATATCAGTGCGATCTGAATTCGCTTGAAGGAGTCCGGATTCATAGAGCGTGCGCAACCGAGAACGTGAAATTTGTAGCTCGGAGGCGAGCAAGCGATCCAGGCGCATGCTCGCCGAAAACGGAACCGAAAGCTCCATTTCTAAACGTATCCAGCCGGAATCTGCTCGCAGCAACTCCTTGCGGATTTCGAAGCTCGCAAACTCGTCGATCCGTTGAGACTTCTTCTTGAGAGCTTCCAGGTTGAATGTCTCGGCTCGAATCCAGTGCGGGTCGTTGGATTGCAGGGCTTCGAGAATAGCGGGTTCGATGTCGCGAACATTCTTGCGCTCGAAAATCGAACGGTTCCATGTCTTGTCGCAGGTCGTGCATTTGTAGATGAGCCATGCATCAAGCTTGCGACCATTGGCGTTGAGTCTGATCTTGTCGCTGCTTTGGAAGGCTCTCAGACCTCCGCATCCACCGCACATGATCCAAGGCTGCGGCGCGATTTTCGGCACAATGGTCCAGCGGACCTGAAGAGTGTTGCACATATCGTCTTGGTCTTCCGTTCGGAAGTCCACCAAGATGAGTGCATGATAAAGCCCCTAGTCGATTGATTCCAACACTTGGTGCCCTCGTCTGACGGCTGCGATGATGTCGTCAGGGTCTGCCTTCCAGATGAACGGCTTGGGCTGTTCGTTGTGCTCTTTGATAAAGCGGTTGATGGCTGCCTGAAGATCAACAACGGAATGGAAGACACCGTTTTTCAGTCGTCGCCGGGTGAGCTTAGCGAAGAACCCCTCGACGGCGTTCAACCAGGAACAGGATGTCGGAACGAAGTGGAAGGTCCAGCGTGGGTGCCGCGCCAACCAGGCCCGGACTTTGGGCTGTTTGTGTGTGGCGTAGTTGTCCAGGATGACGTGAACCGCCTTGTCCTTCGGCAACTGAGCCTCAATCGTGTTGAGGAAGCGGATGAACTCCTGATGCCGGTGGCGCTGCATGTTGCGGCCGATGACGGAGCCGTCGAGAACATTCAGGGCAGCGAAAAGTGTCGTGGTGCCGTGGCGCTTGTAATCATGGGTCATCGTGCCGGCACGACCCTTCTTCATGGGAAGACCCGGCTGCGTCCTATCCAGCGCCTGGATCTGACTTTTCTCATCGACGGAAAGGACAATCGCATGGGCCGGCGGCGAGACGTAGAGACCGACCACATCGTGAAGCTTCTCGGCGAAAGCCTTGTCGTTCGATAGTTTGAAGCTGCGCCACCGATGCGGTGCGAGACCATGCTCGTGCCAGATCTTGACGACTGAGGATGCCGCAATCCCCACAGCCTTTGCCATCGCACGAACAGTCCAGTGTGTGGCTTCCTGCGTGGGCGGCTCCTGCGTCAGGGCCACAACCCGGTCGACAAGGTCAAGCTCAAGCGGCGCAGTGCCGGGCGGCCGGCTCTTGTCGCGCAAAAGGCCGTCTACGCCTTCCGTCATAAAGCGCTCCTGCCAACGCCAGACGCAGGTCTTCGACTTGCCCGTCGCCTCCATGATCGCGACGGTTCCGAGACCCGCGTCGCTCATCAAAATAAACTTCGCCCGCCACACATGCTTTTGCGGCGAACTGCCCGCCGAAACGATTGCGTTGAGACGAACCCGGTCGTCAGCGGAAACCTCAAATGTGATACCTGTGCGCATGCCAGATCGTCGCATATGCGCGCAAAAATTGGAATCCTAAATCGGACTCTTTTGTCTCGATCAAACCACTAGGGCACGGTATGGCGTTGTTCGGGCGGGAAGAGCTGAGACAGCGGAGCTGCACATGGCACATGTAAACGATGCCAAACCGGTCTCATGCAGCCACCCGATGAACACAGCAATACGACGACAGGCTTGCGCTGCCGCACGTACGGGTGAATCTGGATTGAGACCGGTGCTTACTTGGGCAAAGTCGACCTCTGGATGCCAATGCTCTTCAACCAAAGTGATAACGAAACCGCTTCGGCAATTGAAGTCTCTCAATGAAATATCAATCGAGTTGAAACCGCGCTGCGGCATTTCTGCAACTTTGCGGCGTTGGTACATCTATAGCGCACGTCGTTCGGAGCGCGGATCTTATCCGAGTGAAATCCCGATGTCGTCCATCTGATCCGGCGAGCCGTGGCAATACGCCGACCTTGATCAACTAACGTCAGACCTTGCGGGCAGAAGGATGATACGTAATAACGTATCCCTGGATTTCGAGCCAAACGCTTCGAACATAACAATTGAAGTCTCTTATGGGGTCCGCTGCCAATTGATCGCAGCGCTAGCGAGGCAGATACAAAGCATGGCAACGCCTAAAACGAATTGCGACGAAACGCAGCGCCCCTCTGACTTCAAAGACCGCGCAGACTTCCAACTTGCGGCGGCTCACGCGCATGATCTTGCAAGTCAGGGCTTCAGCATGTCGATTTTCGCAGCTCTGCTGTTGTTCGGCGCTCTGATTGCCAACACATTCAGTCTGAACGCAATCTGGATCGCTTTCTTCTGCAATAACGCGGCTGCGCTTGTCCTGTTCGGTGCTGGACTACGATCCGCCTACGACGTGGTCCAATGGCGTCAACAGAAAGCCGGGCTGCCCAGCCGCCCGCTCGCTAGGCCGATGCGGTGGTTCGTCGCTTTCGTGAGTTCGCCGTGGTCGTTCCCGAACACGGAGGAGCCTGATCGCTTTGAGCGCTGGACCGGGAGTGCATTGTCCGTAGGCCAGGCGCTCTTCTTGCGCATCGGCGCCCGCCCGCTCTGGGTGTTCGGCCTTTCGCTGTTGGCATGCCTCATCGTGTCTTCCGACTGGACTTTGACGACGGACGACATAACGATCGGAACGCCGGCCTTCCTCATCGTCGCGGCCTGTCTGGCATTCGCCTTCTTTCTGCTGGTGACGGAGAGGAGGCTCGCCGCCATCGATGCCGAGGAATGGCCGGAGGCAAGCACAATTTCACAATTGGCACGCGTGCCGATTTTCGTGCTCGTCATGTCTTGCTTCTGCCTCTTCCTGAGCGCCCGCGGATCGGGATTGTCCGTCAAGCTCCTGGCGGCGCTGGGCGGCTTTATTGCTCTTGTCGGGCTCGAGTTTCTACTCCGCGCGATCGTCTCGATGTTCCGCCCGCAAAACAACAACCGCGAGCCGTCGTTGATCACCAACAGTCTTGTCGCGAACCTCCTTCAATGGCCGCCTCAGCCCTGGATTGGCATCCAGACGGAATTACGCACCAGGCACGGTATCGATCTTCGCCAGATTTGGGCCTTTTCATTCATTCGCAAGGCCGCTCCCGCAATCGTTCTCGGAACGATCGTTCTGGGCTGGTTGTTGAGCGGCGTCCGCGAGATCCCCATGACTGGCCGGGGCGTCTATGAAAGGTTCGGCAAGGCCGAGGCAATCCTGCATTCCGGTCTTCACATCGGCCTTCCCTGGCCGTTTGGCCGCGTCGTTCTCCTCGACAATGGCAGCGTGCACGAACTGGCCACCTCCGTCAGCACGGCGGATGGCAACGAGCCGCCGACGAATGCCGAGGGACCAGCGCCAGAAAGTGCCAACCGGCTGTGGGATGCCTCGCACATCAGCGAGAAATCGCAAGTCATCGCCAGCGGCACTGGTGGCAAGCAAAGTTTTCAGATCGTCAACATGGACGTGCGCTTCGTCTACCGCATTGGTCTTTCGGATCGGGCCGCGATGAAGGCGGCCTATCGGGTTGCCGATCTGCCAGGATTGATCGAGAGCACCGCAAACCGCGTCCTCGTGCATGACTTTGCCAAAAGGACGCTCAACGACGTCTTAAGCGAAGGCCGGTTGTCGCTGGCGAATGATGTTGCCTCGGCGGTCCAGAAAAATATGGATGAGCTGAACAGTGGCATCGAAATCCTGGCGGTCATCATCGAGGCCATCCATCCTCCCGCCGGCGCGGCCAACGCCTTTCACGGGGTCCAGGCGGCGCAGATCGGCGCGGAAACGCTGGTGGCCCGGGAGCGGGGAACGGCAGCCGAACAGACGAATGAGGCTCAATTGAATGCCAGCCTCCGACAGGACAGCGCCACAGCGGCTGCAAGAGAAAACATAGCGGCTTCGCAAGTCGCAAAGCTGCGCTTTCAAGCCGATCAGTCGGCCTACCGTTTGGCGGGGCAAGCATTCTTGACAGAGGAATACTTCAATCAGCTGACACTGGGGCTATCGCGCGCGAAGGCTCTCGTCCTCGATCACCGCATCGGCGCAAGCATCGCTCCGACCTTCGATCTTCGAAACATGATCTTGCCGGTCGATCCAGACACAAACCAAGACACACGTGCAAAGCCCAGCACCCCCTACCAAAGTGAAGAAACCAGCCCATGACCGACGCACATGCTCATCCGGACTCAGACCATCACGATCACCATTCTCACGATCGCGACGAGACCATGCCGTTCCGATGGTCTCGTCTGGTCGTCGCAATCGTGATCGTATCGATCATCCTGGTGGCCGCCTGCCTCGTGCAGGTCCAATCGGGGGCCGCGACCATCATCACCAGATTCGGCAATCCGATGCGTGTTCTGACCGATCCTGGCCTGGCGTTCCGGCTTCCCATTCCCTTGGAGAACACCATCAATGTCGATCTACGCGCCAGATCGACATCGAGCGGCCTTCAGGATGTCGGAACAAAGGATGGATTGCGCATCATCGCGCAGGCCTATGCGATCTGGCAGGTGCCGCAGGACCCGGATGCAATCAAGCGCTTCGTTCGCTCGGTCCAGAATCAACCTGATTTGGCAGCAGCGCAAATCCGCACGTTCCTTGGATCGTCGCTCGAAACTGCCGCCAGCAATTTCGACTTGTCGTCGCTGATCAATCCCGATCCCGACAAGCTCCGGATCAATGCGCTGGAAGCGCAACTCAAAGCCCAGATCACACAGCAATTGCTCGACACTTACGGCTTGCAGGTTGTCGATATCGGCATCGAGCGCCTGACCTTGCCCGCAGTGACGTTGAATGCCACGGTCGACCGCATGCGGGCCGAGCGCGAGACGATCGCCACCGAGCGCGCGGCGGTCGGCAAACGCAAGGCAGCCGAGATCCGCTCCGCAGCCGAACGCGACGCGAGAGTTCTGCAGGCGGACGCGACCGTGAAAGCCGCCGACATAGAGGCCAGATCCCGTGTCGAAGCGGCACAGATCTACGGGGCTGCCTACAAAAGTGCCCCGGAGCTTTATGAACTGCTCCGCTCCCTCGATACGCTCGGGACGATCGTCAATTCCAACACACGCCTTGTCCTGCGCACGGATGCTGCACCTTTTCGGGCTTTGGTCGATGGACCGCCCAAGGTCTCGTCAACAGGCGAGGCGCATTAGAGATGCGAACGACCAGGGATCGGAATTCGATGGCGCAGTACCAAGCTGTTCATCTGGTATCTTTGCTGTTATCCGCAGTCATGGTGCTCGCGGCCGGCGGCTGGGCGACATCCAATATCAGGGAGATCGCGCCACAAAACCGGGCTGTAGTCCTGCGCCTGGGCGCTTTGAACCGAGTGCAGGAATCCGGTTTGTTGTGGGCCCTGCCCGCGCCTTTCGAAAAGGTTTTGCTTCTTCCGGCGTCCGCCACCGTCTTGGAACACCCGATCAATGGATTGTTGCGCTCGCCCGCGGCTCAGATCGGCGATGCTGATGTCTCGACGCAGAGCGACGCCCTGGCGGGGTCAGGATATCTGCTGACGGCTGATGCCAGTGTCGTTCAGCTCGACGTCCGGGTCTTCTACAGGGTGACCGACCCGTTCGCCTACGCTCTACAGCAGGAGCACGTCCTTCCAGCGTTGGACCGCCTTGCCACCCGCAGTGCCGTTGTGATCTGCGCCTCAAGAGACCTCGACAGCATTCTAGTCGCGCGCCCGGAGCTGGTCGCCTCCGACAACGGCGTCGCCGAGCGGCGCGAACGTTTGCGGGCCGACCTGGTAAACAGCATCAACAGCAGTCTGAGCGCCCTGAAATCGAGGGGCATGGGCCTCGGGATCGAGATCGACCGAGCCGACGTGCAATCCGCACTTCCGGCAACCGCCGTCAGCGCGTTCGATCAGGTACTGACCGCAAGCCAGCAGGCAGAGCAGGCGATTGCGTCAGCACAAAACGATGCGGAGAAAGACAGGCAGGCCGCCGATCAGGAGGCCGACCGGATCGTGCAGGTGGCGCAGGCCCAATCCAGCGAACGGCTGGCAAAGGCGCGCACCGATACGGCCACCGCCATCGGCTTTGCAAGCGCTCAAGGGTCCGATAGCGATCCCGGTCTTCTCTGGCGCCTCTATCGAGATCGCGTTGCAAAGATCCTGTCACAGGCAGGCTCGGTGGTCACGGTCGACCCCGGGGACGACGCGCGCCTCATTCTGCAGGGAGCCGACAAATGAGTATCGCGACGGATCATTCGCATGGCTCCCATGGCCACTCGCACCACCATCATGGCCATGTGCTGAGCGCCGGCCTGCTGACGGCCAATGAAAAACAGGCAGCAGCCGTTCAACTTACCGCCGCCATGATCGCTTTGAGCCTGCTCGCTCTCGGGGTCGCATGGCGCTGGCTTGCACCGAACGAAGAGAGCGTCAGCCAGCTTCTGCTCGCGGCCGCCTCGCTCATCGTCGCGGTTCCAGTCATCCGGTCCGGTTGGCACAGCCTGCGCCATCCGAGCCTTCACGGCATCACCGATCAGTTGATCGCTTTGGCGATGCTGGCCGCCTGGGCGACAGGCGACCTTTTGACCGCCGCCCTTCTCCCGATCATCATGATTTTCGGACATGTGCTGGAGGAGCGCAGCGTCATCGGATCAAAAGAGGCGATGGATGCGCTAGCCCGCCTGACCCGCAACCATGCGCGATTGATCACCTCGGACGGTGGGATGCGAGAGGTCGATAACATCGTCCTGGAGCCGGGCGATCTGGTGGAGGTCAGAGCGGGAGACCGCATCCCTGCCGACGGTCGTGTCCGGAAAGGACAGGCAAGCCTCGACATCGCTCCGATCACCGGCGAATCCGTGCCTCTCGAGGTCTCTACCGGAATGGAGGTCTTCGGCGGTGCGATCAATCTGGACGGCCGCCTGGAGATCGAGGTGACCCGAACGGGCGAGCATTCCACCCTTGGGAAGGTCATTGCCCTGATGCAGCGCGCGGAAAACTCAAAGCCACCGATCACCCGGCTGCTGGAGCGTTACGCGCAGCAATATCTGGGTTTCGTCTTGACGGTGGCGGCCATCGCTTGGTTCCTTACCTACAACGACCAGATCATGCTGGCGATCCTGGTGGCGGCCTGCCCGTGTGCCCTGGTCTTGTCTGCGCCGGCAACGGCGATTGCCGGTATCGCTGTCGCGGCGCGGCACGGCATCCTCATCCGCAGCTCGGCATTTCTCGAAGAACTGGCGGACCTAACCTCCCTGGTCATCGACAAGACCGGTACCCTCACCTTCGGCCGGCTTCGGCTGCAAGAGATCCGACTGACCGGGAATGTGGATCGGGACGCCGTTCTGGCTTTGGCCGCATCCTTGGGCGCTGCCAGCAGCCATCCGGTTAGCCGAGCCATGGCTTCGCTCATCAGCCATGACGCATATTATCCGTTAACGAATGTCAGGGAGATCCAAGGCCTGGGTGTGGTTGCCGTCGGAAGCGCTGGCGAAGTCGCTCTTGGACGCCCCGAACTGTTTGAACACATCTGCGTCGGTGCTCCCTCTGTTCCTTTACACGACGGTCCGCTCGCCGGGATATCCATCGACGGAGACTTTGTCGCCTGGTTCCTCTTGTCGGACACCATCAAGCCGGAAGCCGCGGACGCAATGACGGAGTTGCGGGCGCTCGGGCTCAACCGTCAGCTTCTGCTGACCGGCGACCGTCAGTCGGTCGCGCAGGCTTTGGCGCGCGAGGTTGGCATTGATGACGTCGTGGCTCAGGCCCTGCCTGCCGACAAGCTGAAACGTGTCTTGAGCGAGACGAAAAACGGCTTCAAACCTCTTGTCGTCGGCGACGGGATCAACGACTCGCTCGCCCTCAAGGCCGGTGCCGTCGGGATCGCGATGGGCGCCGGCGGAGCGGATATCGCGCTGGCCTCTTCGGACATCATCCTGATTGGCAGCGATTTGCGACGGCTCGGCACTTGCATCCGCCTCAGCAGACTATGCCGACAGACTTTGAAAACCAACGTCATCATGGGCCTTGGCTGGACCATCGCGATCGTCGCATTGGCGGGATTTGGCTTTCTTGGAACGGCGGGAGCCGTCGTCGCGGCGATCCTGCACAATTTCAGCACCATGCTGGTGCTCGCCAATGCCGGCCGGATGATGAGATATGACGAACCACTGACGGCATGAGGCAAGATCTGCTTATATCATCAGCTCACCGCTTCAATTGAAATCGGGAAGTTAAGGCCATATCCGCCCCAGGTTCCGGGGCGGAATTTGAACTGCGACCCCAACGAAAGCTGTTGAGCTGAAAAGCGCTCAAAGAGGTTGCCAAAGGCTCAACTATGGCCACGCTCTCAAATCGGAGAAGTCACAGCAGGTGTGAGCACCGGTAGCCCTCGGTTTTCATATCCCGGTCCTCTGGCCCAAACTCTCCCATATGGAAAACATCTGCCTGCCCCCGCTGTCATGGCCCAGCCAGACGCCGAGGCGCCTGGCTGCTGCTTCATCAGTTTTTCACGGTGTCTTCGAGGAAGAAACGGCCGAGCGGGTTCTGGTAGAAGTTCTCGATGTTCTTGCGCGAGACGTTGATGTAGGGGCTGTAATAGAGGTCGATCCAGTGGACGTCGTCCTTGGCCGTCTTCTGGATTTCGACATACATGGCCTCGCGCTTCTTCGGATCGAGTTCCAGGCGGGCTGCGGCCACCAGATCCTTCACCTTGTCGCTCTTGTAGCGGGTCATGTAGTTCATGTTGGTGTCGTGACCGAGCACGAAGGTCGTCTTCTGGTCCGGGTCGAGAATGTCGTTCGTCCAGTACATGACCGAAATGTCGTAGTCGCCGGCAACCAGCATGTCCCAGCTCTGGCTCGGGTCTACCTTCTGCAGGTTGACGGTGACACCGGCCTTGGAAAGCTGCTGCTGCAGAAGAACGGCGATCTGCTCGTCGACTTCGTTGCCGGCATTCACCACGTAGTTCAACGCCAGGTCGGACGCGCCGGCCTCGGCCAGCATCGCCTTGGCCTTTTCCGGATCGTAGGGATACTGATAGTTGTCGTCGTAGTGATAGAGCGACCCCTTCGGGATATAGGAGTTGGCCACGGTTCCGATGCCGAAGGTGACTGTATCGACGATCGCCTTCTTGTCGATCGCCATGTCGAGTGCCTGACGCACCTCCTTCTTGGCGAGCGCGCCGTGCTCGTGGTTGATCAGCAGATGGTCCTCACGTGTCGACGTGTCGATCAGTACGTTGAGATTGGCATCCTTCTTCAGTTCCTCGACCCGCGAGAAGGGCACGAAAATCGCCGTGTCGAGCTGCCCGGCCTGCACGTTCAGCATACGGGTATTGTCGTCAGGCACCGAGATCCACTCGACACCGTCGAGCTTCACGCGGTCCGCCTGCCAAAAGTTCGGGTTCTTTTGGAGAATGACGCGGTCGCCGCGCCGCCATTCCTTGACGGTGAATGCGCCCGACGACGCGGTCGGCAATTCAGCAAAGGCGTCCTCACCAGCATCGACGGCCTTCTTCGACAGTACCGAAACGTTTGGAAGCGCCAGCGTTGACAGGAAAGGCGCGGACGGCGTCTTCAGCTTGACAGTGAGCGTCTTCGGATCGGTTGCCTCTGCGGTCTCGACGACCTTGTAGCTGTCGCTCCAAAGCGAAGCCTTGTTGTCGCGGATACGCAGAAGGCTGAAGGCTGCATCCTCGGCCGTGATCGGCGAACCGTCGGAGAATTTCGCGTCGCGGATCTTGAATGTGTAGGTCAGTCCGTCTCCGGATACGGTCCAGCTCTCGGCCAGACCCGGCTCCAGCTTGGTGCCGGTCTTGTCGACGCGGATGAGCACGTCGAAGACGTTGGAGAACACCCAGTTGTCGACGTTCTGGGCTGACTTGATCGGGTCGAACGTGGTCGAGTCCTCGCGACGGCCGATGCTCAACACGCCGGCAGCTTCGGCGAAGCTGGCGCTGAGACTGAGAGCAGCGGCAAAGGCCGCAAGCCCGATGGATTTCCACTTCCGGTTCATGATGTCGTTCCCTTCGTTCTTATGGAATGCGCTTGATGGATAGGATGTTGTCAGAGGCAGTTTGAATTTCGCCAAGCAGCGGCCTGTCCGGGTTGATGTCGGGGATCGCCGCCACCAGTCGAGCGGTGTAAGGGTGTTTCGGACGCGCGAAGACCTCTTCCGACGGACCGTCCTCGACCACCTCGCCGCGATACATGACGATCGTGCGCGCACAGAGATTGCGCACGATGGCCAGGTCATGGGCGATGAACAGCAGCGTCAGGTTCATGCTTGCTGCCAGCTCGCGGAACAGGTCGATAATCTGCGCCTGAATCGTGACGTCGAGCGCGGCCACGCATTCGTCGGCGATGATCAGCTTCGGATCGACGGCAAGTGCGCGGGCGATCCCGGCGCGCTGGCACTGGCCGCCGCTCATCGAGCGTGGCTTCCGTTTGGCGAACTCGCGCTCGAGCCCGACGAGATCCAGCAATTCTCCGATCCGCGCGGGGATGTCCGCCTTCGGGACCTCTCCACGTACCGCCAGCACCTCGCCGATGGTCTGGCCGATGGTCATCCGTGGGTTCAAGGCGTTGAACGGATCCTGGAAGACCATGGCCGCCTCGCGCCTGAGCTTCGCCAGGCTCGCGCTTTTCTGCAGGGCAAGATCGGCACCCTCGAAACTGATGTGCCCGGAGGAGATCGGCGTCAAACCCAGTATCGCGCGAGAGAGCGTGCTCTTGCCGCTGCCCGATTCCCCGACAATGCCGACCGTCTCGCCCGGCATGATCTGCAGGCTGATGCCGGAGACGGCACTGACGGTCTTTGCCGTACTTCCCCTGAAAAGGCTGCCGCCGACCGGAAAGCGCACATGCAGGTCGTCGATCTCCAGTATCGGCTTCACCGCCGGCGTCGTCGGCAGAGCGGCGCGTCTTGCCACAGGAGCGCCATCCGGCATCGACGGGTGGCTGTGAATGAGCTTGATCGTGTAGGGGTCCTGCGGGTGCGACAGGATCTGCCGCTTCGGGCCCTGCTCCAGAAGCCTGCCGTTGCGCATGACCGCGATCCGGTCGCAGGTTTGCGCTACGATGCCGAGATCGTGGGTGATGAGGATGATCGACAGGCCGCGCGTGTCGCGAAGTTCGATCAGCAACTGCAGGATCTGCGCCTGGATGGTCACGTCGAGCGCGGTCGTCGGCTCGTCTGCGATCAGGATTTTCGGATTGCAGGACAGCGCCACGCCGATCATGGCGCGCTGGCGCATGCCGCCGGAGAACTCGTGCGGATAACTGTCATACTGACGAGGCGGGTCTGGAAAACCGACCTGCGACAGGATCTCGATCGCGGCCGCACGGGCTGCCCTCCCGTCGAGGCCCTGATGATAACGGATGCCCTCGGCAATCTGATCGCCGATCCTCATCACCGGATCGAGATGGCTCGTCGGGTTCTGGAAGATCATGCCGATCTCGCTGCCGCGGATGTCGAGCATCTCGGCATCGCTGACGGCGGTCAGATCGCGCCCTTCGAGAAGGATTGAGCCGTCTTCGATCCTTAATCGGGAGGATGGAAGCAAACGGATTAGCGAGCAGCAGAACAGGCTCTTGCCGGAACCGCTTTCGCCGACCAGCCCGAGTATCTCACCCTTTGCCAGATCGAGCGATACGGCATCGAGCAGAGTGCGCGTTTCACCGTCGAGATGCGCCTTGACCGTGAGGCCGCGAACCGAAAGGACGGAGGCGCTCATTCATGCACTCCGAGCAACTCACCGAACGCATCACCGAAAATGCTGAAGCCGAAGGCAAGAAAGACGATGGAAAGGCCGGGAAACAACGTGATCCACCAGGCTGTGGTGATGAAGCTCTGGCCTTCCGCGACCATGACGCCCCATTCGGCAACCGGCGGCTGGACGCCGAGCCCAAGATAGCTGACAGCGGCGCCGCTGAGCAGGACGAGCACGGCATCGGACATCGAAAATACGATCGATCCGGCAATGGCGTTCGGCAGCAGATGGCGGAACATGATCCGCATGCGGCCGAAGCCGAGGCTGACCGCTGCCACGGCGTAATCGCTGTTTTTTAGGACAAGGATCTGCGCTCGGATCAACCGTGCGTATGAGACCCAGCCGACGAGAGCCATGGCGATGTAGAAGCTGCCGAGGCCCGGCCCGAGGATGGTGATGATCGACAGCATCAGCACCAGAAAGGGAAAGGCCATGATGATGTCGACGATCCGCATGAAGATCGCATCGACGATGCCGCCGAAGAAGCCCGCGACCGTGCCGACGACCGTGCCGATCAGGAACGGAAAGGCGACACCGATCACCGCGATCTGCAGGTCGATCCGTGCACCCCAGATGATGCGTGAGAGGATATCGCGACCGAAGTTGTCGGTACCGAGTGGATGCAGGAGAGACGGCAATTGCAGGCGCGCATTGCCGTCTTGAAGGATCGGATCGTACGGCGCGATCAGCGGCGCCGCGATTGCCACGAGAATGAAGAACAGCAAGATCGATGCACCGACGGTGAGCATGGTGCGCCTGCCCAGGAGCGTTCGCCAGCCCGCAGCGGAGGGTGAGACGGCCATCGTGCTCATAGCTTCACCCGCGGATCGGCCGCGACGGTGGCAATGTCGGCGAGGAAATTGACGAGCACCGTTGCACAGGCAAAGACCATGGCGACGCCCTGCACCACCATGTAGTCGCGCGAGAAGATGGCGCGAACAAGCAACTGCCCCATGCCCGGCAGCGCAAAGACGCTCTCGATGACGACGGTTCCGCCGATCAGCCAGCCGGTGTTGACGGCGAGCAGGTTGATGGTCGGCACCAACGAGTTCGGCACTACGTGACGCCAGAAGACGATGCGCTCAGGCATGCCGCGAGCGCGCGCTGCCGTCGCCACATCCGATTTCAGGGCCTCGATCATTGCCGTCCTGAGGCTGCGTGTCAGCACGGTCGACAGCGACAGCGCGATGGTGAGGCTCGGAAGAATGAGATGAGAGAGCTTGTCGGCGATCGTCGATCCGTAACCGGACACCGGCAGCAGGTCGAGCTTGACGCTGAACAGGATGATCAGCATTAGGCCAAGCCAGAAGGGCGGGAATCCGATGCCGAACGTCGAAATGATGCGCACGGCATGATCTGGCGCTCGCCCCGCGTTGCGCGCCGCGATTGCCGCAAGCGGCACGGCGATCACGACGGACAGCACGATGCTCGAAATGACGAGTGCGATCGTCGGCTCGATACGCGTCGCGATGAGCTTGAGCACATCGATCTTGTAGAGGATCGACTTTCCCATCTCGCCATTGGCGAGGTTTCTGAGGAAATAAAGATACTGCAGCCAGATCGGCTCATCGAGGCCATATTGGGCGCGGATATTGGCGATGGCCGTCGGCGTGGCGCGTGTGCCGAGCAGCACGCGCGCCGGATCGCCGGGAATCAGCCTCACCAGCACGAAGGTGATGATGCTGATGCCGGCGATGACCGGCAGGAACTGGAGAGGCCTTCGGAAAACGAACCTATAGCGATGCATGGCGATGCCGGTGCCTCCGTCGACTGATGCTGTCATCTGCAAGCTTATGCATCAGTTCGACCTGTTGCGTGCCAGGAAATCGAGAAGTGCCGGATAGTAGTCCGCCGGGTTTTCGTAGAAGGGCATGTGGCTTGCGTTGGCGAACACCTTCAGTTCGGCGTTCGGGATGGCGAGTTTCATCTTCAGCGCGCAGGCCGGCGTCAATTCGTCGTGCTCACCGCAGGTGATCAATGTCGGAACCGTCATGGACGGCAGATCCCGAACGCGGCTCCAGTCCTTCAGGTTGCCGGTATAGAGGAATTCGTTCGGGCCCTGCATGGTGCCGTAGGGGCCCATGTTCCAGTCGCCGAGCGATCGGCGAACAGGTGCGGGCCATTCCATCAGGCGGCACACGTGGCGATAATTGAGAATGGTGACGGCGGCGAGATATTCGGGGTGGTCGTACGTGCCCCGGGCTTCGTGCTTCTGCATCATCGCCACCGTTTCGGGCCCGAGTGCTGCGCGCAACCGCTCTAGTTCCAGGATCAGATGCGGCATGTCCGCAACGGTATCCTCAAGGATCAGCGTCTGCAGGTTGCCAGGATAGGTGAGCGAATAATCGATCGCCAGCCACCCACCCCAGGAGTGACCGAGCATGTGCACCTTGCCGAGCCCAAGCGCCTTGCGCACGGTCTCGGTCTCCTCGACATAGCGGCTGATCGTCCAGAGCGATGGTTCGGTCGGGCGATCCGACGCGCCGGTCCCGAGTTGATCAAAGGCGACGACGCGGTAGCGTTGATCGATCAGACAGGAATGCGCCTCGCGCAGATAGTCGCAGGGCAGTCCAGGCCCGCCATTGAGGCAGAAAACCGTCTCCGCTCCATCCCCGAAACTGTAGGCCACCACCTTGTGGCCATCGACTTCGATCTCAAGTCGAACATCGGGCTCGATCTCACGCCACATTGACCACTCCGACGAAGAAAATGCTTGCTTAATATTTGGGCACCGCTAATTTTTACCTCAAATGATGTCGGGCGCCAGCTATAAGAAGTGATAGGATCGGCTCGAGGCCTGTGGAGCCAGCGATGATTGACGAAATCGGCACGATCAGACGACAGTTCACCGATCATGAAACGCTGGACGGTCGGATCGACCAGGTCTTCGAAGCGATGAAGGCTATCGGTTTCGAGGCGCTGATCTACGATTATACGCCGGTGCCCTACGATCTCGACGGCGAAATCATGATTCCATCGCTGCTGAAACTACGCAACATTTCCGACGACATGCATGATTACTGGTTCAATCATGGTTATTTTCGCATCGATCCGGTCCAGCAGGTGGCGCTGCGCACGTCCACCCCCTTCTTCTGGAATTACGATGCGGAGGCAGACACACTGATCCGCCGTTTCATGACCGAGGACACAGCCCCGGTCGCGCGCTATCTAAGTGAAAGGGATATGTCGACCGGCGTTACCGTGCCGGTGCATATGCCGCGCGGCGACTATGCAACCGTCACCGGTGTGCGGTTCGGCGGCGACCGGGAATTCGAAAGGCACGCGCTGCGCTACATCGCCGACTTCAACCTCCTCGCGCACGTTTTCCATGAGGCCGCCTATTCGCTCTTCGATACGAAGACGTTCAGCACCGGCAAAGCAAGGCTGACGGAGCGCGAGCGCGAATGCCTGCGCTATTCCGCCGAGGGCCTTTCGGCCAAGGAAATCTCCCGCGTCATCGACCGCTCCGTTCCCACCGTCGTCATGCACCTCAACGCTGCGGCCAAGAAACTCGGCGCCAGGAACCGCACCCAGGCGGTCGTGCGCGCCACTCATTACCGGCTGCTCGAGGACCGCCCATCCTATAACTTGTGATAGCTGCCACGCCTCTTTCAGCCGCGTTATGCTTTTCCATCGATCGCCATGACATGGAGAAGCACGTGAACGCAATTGCGTCGAAGGAAGCCTTCCTGCCCTTTCGCGAATACCGAACCTGGTATCGCGTCACCGGGTCGCTCGACAGCTGCAAGTTGCCGCTCGTTGTCGCCCATGGCGGTCCCGGCTGCACGCACGACTACGTCGACAGCTTCAAGGGCATCACCGAGATCGACGGACGGCCGCTCATTCACTACGACCAGCTCGGCAATGGCAATTCCACCCGAATGCCGGAAAAAGGGCCGGACTTCTGGACCCCTGATCTTTTCCTCGAAGAATTGGACGCGCTCCTGAACCACCTGGGCATTCAGGATCGCCATGCCTTCCTCGGCCAGTCCTGGGGCGGCATGCTCGGCGCCGAGCACGCCGTGCGACGGCCGAAGGGGCTGAAGGCGCTCGTCATCGCCAATTCGCCGGCCAACATGCACACCTGGGTTGCGGAAGCAAACCGTCTGCGCAAGGGGCTGCCGCAGGATGTGCAGGACACGCTCTTGAAGCATGAGAAGGCCGGTACGATCACCGATCCTGAATATATCACCGCATCGCGGGTCTTCTACGACCGCCATGTCTGCCGCGTTTCGCCATGGCCTCCCGAAGTCGCGCGCACCTTCGCCATCATGGACGAGGACAATACCGTCTACCGCAACATGAACGGGCCGACCGAATTCCACGTCATTGGCACGATGAAGGACTGGACGATCGAAGACCGTCTGCATCTCATAGAAGCCCCTACCCTCCTGATTTCAGGCAAATACGACGAGGCCACACCGCTCGTTGTGAGGCCCTATGTCGACAAGATCAGGGGATGCGAGTGGGTGCTATTCGAAAACTCGAGTCACATGCCGCATGTCGAAGAAAAGGCGCTCTGCTTGGGAAAGGTGTCCAGCTTCCTTTCGCGCTTCGATTGAAGCGCCGAAGATTTTGCCGCCCCCCGCAAAAAGCGCGTCGTGTGCGTTTTCGGCTGTTTTGATTGCGGGCAGGATTTAATTATTACTTGCGCTCGCCGCAAGTAATAATGGTTGCAGGCTTGAGACGCGAAAACTCCCTTGTTTATCAACGCATTTCAGAGCGCATCTCACCATTTAGCAGCGATACAGCCGCTCTTGGAGGTTCGGAGGGCGTCAATCGTGCCGCTGTTCCGCGTAGAGCGCCTCGATCCTTGCAATCTCGTCTTCTGTCAGCGCGGCGAATTCCTTCTCCCGCGCCCGCTTCGAGAGCGTCCCGCCATTCTGACGCAGGAAGCGGAAAAGTAGATCGAGCAGACGATCCGGCATGTCGATCATAAGCGACAGGCCCGCCCTGAACCCGTCATAGGTTCTCAGGAACCTGGCCTCCTCCGGCAGATCTACATCGATCGTACGCGCCACGCATCGGAAGAGAAACTCCGCATGCGGCGTCGCATCAAAATAGCGGTAGAAATCCGCGGTGTCGTTCAACACCTCGACATTTCCCCGGTCGGTCGGCCTCCAGCGGACATGGGCCAGCAAACGCCGCGAGTAGCTTTCTAGTACGCGGCGATACTCATCGATGCGGTCGAGGATGACGGCTGAGACAGGAAAGACCAGCCCGGGCGGATTGAAGCCACGCTCGGCAAGCACATGATGGATGAGATAGCGGTGCAGGCGGCCGTTTCCGTCCTCGAAAGGATGGATATAGACGAATCCGAAAGCGAGCGCGGCAGCGGCAAGGACCGGATCGAGATGCCGGGCCGCCGGCCCCTGATCGAAGGCGGCCAACCCGTCGATCAGGTCCGGCAGATCCTCATGCCGGGCGCTGATATGGTCGGGGATCGGAGCACCGCTCACGCGGTCATGCTCACCGACGAACCCGCCTTCCTGACGCAGGCCGAGGTGAACGAAGCGGGCATCCCCAATGACGATGCGCTGCAATCGTTCCAGTTCCATGCGGTCCACTGGGCGGCGCCCCGCCTCGCCAATAACCTGGCCCCAACGCTGGATACGGTCCTGGGGCGGGTCTTCGCCCTCGATCTGGAAACTGGATCGCGAGTCCTTGAGCAGGAGGAAGGCGGCGGTGCGGGCCAGAAGGTCTGCCGGAGCCTCGGCGATCACGCGTCGGGCTTCCTCGCCCAGATTCCGGGCGACGAAGTCGTCCAGCTCCGGCGTGCGGAAAATCATCGGACACCAGGCAGGTGTTCCGGGCAGATTGTTTTTCACACGATGGCGCGAAGAGGTCTCACCCTCCGATGCCCATTGCTGTTCAGGATCGACGACAAGGGCATAGGTGCCGCGGGTGGCGTTGGGCAGATCGAGCGGCTGATCGAGCAGCCATTCGTAGAGGAACCAGAGCCGTCGCGCATAGGCCCCGGTCGGGGCCGCGCGAACGATCTCGACAACGGCTTCTGGACCCGTCGCGCGAAAGAGCATTTTCAGGACAGCGAGATCCAGCCCCTCGTAGCGCAACGCAAAGGTCAGGTGGCCGGTCAGACTGGCTTCGGGCTCATGGCGGGGCGTATAGAGTTTCCAGCCCTCCGCCTGATAGACCTTATGTCGGGGGCCAATCGCAGCGAGGGTGATGGGGATCGGCACGGCCAGATCGAAGGCGTCAATCAGAGCGGCATAACCGACCGGGACAGCCGTTTTCGGCAGCCAGCGGCCGTGAAGAACGCTGACCGGCCCTGAAAACGGCTTCTTCTGTCCCTGTTCCATGATTTTCGATGCTCGCGCCTGAGACCCATTAGGAAGAGCATCGCCTGAAAGACAATTACACGCAATGAATTTTGATGACTATGGCGCATGTGCGTGATTTTTGATTCTCCCCGCTTGATAGGTCTGCAACCATGGGTTTCCTCCCTATGCAGGTATTGCTGGCGGCTAGGAATTCCTGACAGTTGGATCGGCGTGTTTCCGTTTTACAGAAAGACGTGTTTGCGGGGGAAAGCCCTGGCCGGCGATGCGATCGCCCGCACACCCCCCATCTGCAGGGAGACCCCGCAGCGGGCCCTGAGAGGGAGGTGGCTTTACAAGATCGGACAGGCGAAGTGACTGCGAGTCTACCCCCAGTCGTCCCATCCCATTGAGTTGCTCCGCCAAGCGGTCCTTGAGGGGACACGCGGTATCGCCCATTCGGTGATACATCATAAAACGAACATCTGGTAACAGCGGCATGACAGGGATGAAGTGGCCGTCGATCGTAGTGCCTTAGCGCACCGGAGCGCAGTATTCGGCTACTGTAGCGTGGATTTGGTTGCGGGGGCCTGAACCTACAGAGACTTGTACATTGCAATATGAATGGTAGCGCCAAACCGGGAATCGTTTCCCTTTTTGGCGTAAGCTGAATTTGCTTAGCCTTCAACGGAAGGACTGACATCGGGCCGGGAGCGGACTGGCGGCTTCCCGAAAGCGTGGCCAGGAAAGCAGACATGCGTTTGCGTTCGAAACAGACGGTAGATTGTCCGGGCAGTTATTTGCGATGGTATTCCGGGACAGATCGGGCGGGCGGCGGATCTCCCGGACCGATAGATGCTCTCGAAAATCAGCGTCGGGTTACACTCGGTAAGGCCACGTTGATCACTCCAGAGCCCTCTCCTAAATCCCGCGGAGGACGTTTCAGATATGGGTCAAATCTTGATGGAAATATCGCGATCCGCCGGGTCAGCTCCTACTAGAAATCAACAAAAAGGCTGCAGAAAGGATGTGTGACGCTACGATGTCATTGCTCAGCGCGAGCGAACGTTAACTGCTGCAAGCATTGATCGATGCCAACGTGGAATTCGTCATCGTGGGAGGCACGGCAGTCAATGCACACGGATATCGGCGGGCGCGAGAGGACATCGACATTCTCATCCGTCAAACGCGCACTAACCTCGCACGTTTGATCGATGTGCAACTAAACTGGATCCGTTTCAACGATACGAAGATTGCTGCACTCGAAGAGGCAGGTGCCAAAACTCAGGACGGCCGACGGCGTCTCGATATCTTGACGGATTTTCACGGGATGGATCTGAACCAGATCTTTGAGACAAGAAAAATTATCGAGGTCGATGGGCTTCGACTACCGTTCATGTCGAAAGCACTGATCGTTGCGTCTAAAAGGAGCGCGATTGCGAGTGGAGAGCATACCGAGAACGACCTCGCCGATCTCAAAGCGCTCTCTTAGGCAAGGCGATCTATGGAACCCACGTGTCCCAAACAAGTCAGCAGCCTCACCAGAAAACGGTTGCGATCTCGTCAGTCAAATCATTCGAGCGCCTTTTTGAAGGCCCGCCGTTCTAGGATCGAGCTGACGACTAAGGTGGTTCTTTATCGCGCTTTTGCTACGTCGCTCGGCGTCACTTTCCCGTTCCGGCCTGCGAAGTGATTGATCACGTAGTTTGCCACCGCAGCTATCTCAGCATCGGAATAGGCTGCGGCAAAGTTTGGCATCGTCGTTGTGGGGTTGTGGGTTGAATCGGAACTACCCTGCAGAATGAGCCGGATCAGATTTGAGCCTGCGGGATCATTCACGCTATGCGATCCGGCCAGCGAAGCCCATGGCGCGTTTTGCCCAGAGCCATCAAAGCCGTGGCAGCTTGCACAAGCGCCCTCAAAGATCCGCAATCCGAGCCCGTCCTGCTTGTTCAGTCCAGGAGACCAAGCCTGAGCTGACTGAATAGCTGGCACCAGATTGTTCACCGTCACCTTGGGATAGCTGCTGGGCAGAGAACGCACCGTGCGAAGGTATGAAACGATTGCCTCGATATCCGATTTTGGAAGCCTGCTCAGGCTAAGGTCGATGGCTTGGCGCATCGACCCGGAAGCGGGACCATGCCTATGAACATATCCTTTTGAAAGATATGCGACGAGATCTTGGTCGCTCCAGCCACCGATTCCATTTTCGCGATCCGATGTGATGTTCCACGCTTTCCAACCATCGACGTCGCCGCCGGAAAGTGCTCGCGCTTGCTCCTTTTCGAACATGAGACCGCGTGGTGTGTGACACTCGCCACAATGTGCGAGCGCCTCCACCAGATATGCACCCTTGTTCCACCGATCGTCCTTATTGGCGTCGCGCTCAAACGGATGCCAAGGGACGAATAGCAGCTTCCAACCCCTCATGAGCCATCGCTGATTGAATGGGAAGGAAAGCTGCGCAGGCAGCGACGGATTTCGCTGCGGCTGCAAGGTCCCGAGATATGCTTTTACTGCCAAAATGTCGTCGGTCGACATCAACGCATACGAGGTGTAGGGAAATGCGGGATATAGATCCTCTCCATGTTTCCCCACGCCCGAGCGCATGGCGCGAACGAATTCCGCGTCGCTCCAGCTACCTAGACCCGCTTGCATGTCGGGCGTTAGGTTCGGCGAAAAAATGGTCCCAAATGGCAGTTTGAAGGCAAGGCCACCGGCAAACGGCTTGCCTCCGGGCGCGGTATGACACGCCTCGCAGTCTGATGCGGTGACAAGATATTTTCCGCGCGCAATGAGGTCCTCACCTTGAGGCTGAGAGGCGGTCGCTAAGACCGTGGGCAATCGGTGGGGCCAGAAGAAAAAACAGATAGCGGTCAGAACCCCTATTCCGGCAACCACGGCAGTAACAGCGAGAACACGGCGCAGCATCATTGTGACACCTGGTCGGTTTGCCCGGCGACGTGGCTTGTCACGAGGAGCGAACGGTCTATGGGCAATGATCTAAGTCTGACCCCTGTTGCCGCAAAGATCGCGTTCGTCAGCGCAGCCGGTGCGGAAACAGTTCCGACCTCACCCAGTCCTCCCGGGTTTTCTGTGCTCGGCATCACAAAGACCTCGAACGGCGGAACCTCGTTCATACGGATCTGCCTGTAATCGTGGAAGTTGCTTTGCTGAACCCGGCCATTTGCAAAGGTGATGCCGTTGTAGAGGGCCGCTGACAAACCGAACAGTGTTCCGCCTTGAATTTGCGCGACGATACTGTCCGGATTGATGGGCACCCCACAATCAACAGCGGCTGTTGCTCGCCGCAGAAGGACTACGCCTTGCTCACTGACTTCGACCTCCACCACCAAGGCGGCAAAGCTTCCGAAACTTTGATGCAGAGAAACGCCACGTCCCATTCGCGAAGGGAGCGGCTTTCCCCATTCAGATGCATCCGAGGCTTTTTCCAAGACTGCTGCAGCTCGGGGGTTTTGTGATAGCATCGCCTGGCGATAGGCAATCGGATCTTTTCCGGCCAAAGCGGACAGTTCATCGATAAAGCTTTCGACAACGAAAACATTGTGACCCTCGCCAACGCCGCGCCACCAGTTCAAAGCGACGGGGCTGTCCTGGCGAACCCATTCCCATCTGGCATGTGGAATGGAGTATGGCATATTGTCGGAGCCGACGAGCGCATCAGGATCAAGTTTTTCCGCTGGCCAAAGCTGTCGGTCGTAGTAGGGGCGCACAGTGGAACTGGTCACCCGATGAATGAAAGCCAAAGGCGCGCCGTCCTCAGCCAAGGCTGCAGAGACCCGATCATAATATGCAGGTCTGAACCGATCGTGCATGATATCCTGCTCGCGGGTCCAAATTATCTTGAGAGGGTAGCTCACAAGCTTGCCTAGGCGCGCGGCGTGCTGAATGGTGTCGACGGCAAGGCGTCGACCGAAACCGCCGCCGATCAAGTGGGGATGAACCGATACCTTCTCCAGCGGAAGGCCGACGATCTCCGAAACGACCTGGCGTGCAATCTCCGGAACCTGCGTACTGACCCATACATCACAGGCGTCCGGTCGAACGTGGATGGTGGTATTGATTGGCTCTAGCGCGGCGTGCGCCAGGTATGGCAGCTGATAGACGGTATCAATCCGCTTATGCGCTTTTAAGGCGGCATCGGGATCGCCAATCGCCTTTCCGATGATAGGCGTGGCTGTTGCGTTTTTCAGGCCGTCAATCAGCTCGGCCGATGAAAGCGATGCATTTGAGCCCTCGTTCCACTCCACCGCAAGAAGGTCCAGGCCCTTCTTGGCTGCCCAATAGTTGGTGCCGATAACTGCGACTGCGTCATCGATCTGAATCACGTCAATGACGCCCCACGAGGCCAAAGCCGCCGCTGAGTCGACTGTTTTCACGGTCCCACCTATCGTGGGACAGATGGACACGGCTGCAAACCGCATTCCCTCCACGGCCGCATCGATACCGAATTTGGCTGCACCGGTGGCCTTCTCGGGCGTATCGACCCGTTTGAGCGGCTTGCCGATGACCTTGAATTCGCGCGGTGGCTTTAAAGGAATATCCTGTGGAATATTCTGTTGACGCGCACCATCGACGAGCGATGCGAACACGGCTTGTCGGCCGCTGGGTTGGTGGGAAACAATAGCTCGGCTCGCTACACACTCCGCCGGGTTTACTCCCCAGGATTGGGCGGCAGCATTGATCAGCATCATGCGCGCAGCCGCGCCTGCCTTCCTTAAGGGCGTGTAGAATGCTCGAACGGACGTTGACCCGCCGGTGACCTGCCCTTTTAGAATAGCCTGATTGTATGCCAGCGGATCCGCTGGTGCGAGCGCCACCTCGATCTGATCCAGCCCGACCTCGAGCTCTTCGGCAAGCAACATAGCCTCGGTCGTTGCGATGCCCTGCCCCATTTCAGCGCTCGGAACGACCAAAATGATCCGTCCGTCGCGGGCGATCCTTATGAATCCGTCCGGAACAAAACCGTCGAAGCCGGCTGCCGCGGCGTCGAGCGCACCGCTTGCAGCAATTTTGTCTTCCGCGACCACAGCCTTTGCGGGATTGGACAACGAGAAGCCTATCAACAGAGAGCCACCGAAGAGAAAGTGCCTGCGCGTAAAGGTCGGAAGATCGTTCTCTCCCATGAGTGTTACGCCTTTCATCTCGCCTCCTTGATCTCGACTTTGTACAAAATCGGTGGTGATTTCGGGGGCATCTGAGCAGCCCTGGGTGAATCAATTCGCCGCAGGGTCCCGGCCTTGCGCCATTCGTTTGATCGGATTCGAACGAATGGATGAGCGAACAACATGATTGTAGCCGTGAGCCGGGAGACGCGGTCCCCCACATCCTTCGCAAATGGCTGTCGCCGTTTCGTTTCTGGTTTACCGCGCCAAGCTGGGAGCATCTGCTGGTCCTGGTGATGGGTGCGCTCCTTTCGCCTGGCAAGCGAACGGTGACGGCCTGCCTGCGCATCACCGGACGCGCGGAGGTAAGTAATTTTGCCGCCTATCATCAACTCCTCAACCGAGCCCGCTGGAACCCTCGCACGTTGGCGGCCCGTCTGCTGTCCATCATTGTTGCCCGGCTCGTGCCCGAGGGCCCTGTCGTGATTGGCATGGATGATACAATCGAACGGCGTTGGGGCCAACGCATCGCCGCGCGTGGAATTTATCGTGACCCGGTGCGCTCCAGCCATGGCCACTTTGTCAAAGCCAGCGGCTTGAGATGGTTGAGCTTCATGGTTCTTTCACCTGTCCCATGGGCAAAATGTATTAAAGCCCTGCCGGTGCTGACGATCCTGTGTCCCTCTGAGCGCCATGATCAGAAGAAGGGCCGAAAGCACAAGCTGCTGACTGATTGGGCAAGGCAAGGCGTCTTGCAGCTTTGCCGCTGGCTGCCGGGCCGCGAAATCATCTTTGTCGGCGATAGCAGCTTTGCCGTTCATACACTGGCTGCGGCTCTTCCCGACACGGCCACTCTCATCACGCGGTTGCGTCTGGATGCCAGTCTCTTTGCTCCACCAGATCAACGGCACGAACATACGCTCGGGCGACCGGCGCAAAAAGGCAGGCCATTGCCGAAACTGAAAACGCTCCTCAAAGACGCAAAGACCGAGTGGCAGCGCATCGTCGCATCGTCCTGGTACGGCAAGCAAACCGACAAAACCCTTGATGTCACATCAGGAACCGGCCTCTGGTATCGGCGTGGAACGCCCCCAAGACCAATTCGCTGGGTTCTCGTTCGCGATCCATCAGGCCGTCGTGAACCCCAGGCGTTCATGAGCACCAACGTCAACCTTGAGCCCGCTCAGATCATTGCCTATTTCGTTCGGCGCTGGCAGATCGAGGTCACCTTCGCCGAAACGCGAGCGCATCTTGGCGTGGAAACCCAACGGCAGTGGAACGACAAAGCCATCATGCGCACGACCCCGTCGCTGCTGGCGCTCTACAGCCTCGTCACACTCTGGGCATGCGATCTGCTCGGTCATGGCGTCCTTCCCTATGCCGCCGCCTGGTACAAGAAAACAGAGTTCACCTTCTCCGATGCCATCGGTGCGGTTCGCATGATCCTGTGGGATCAGGATATTTATCGACAGCACCCGCCAGACCCGGACATTCCTGAAACTCAACCAAGCCGCCTCAAGCGGATGACACAAGCACTTTGCTTCGCTGCATAATGTACAAAGTCGAGCTTGATAGCCTGGCGGATGCGGGGATAGGTGCAGCACCTGCAGATGTTTCCCGACATGGCGGCATCGATCGCAGCATCATCTGGATGTGGGTTTTTGGCGAGCAGCGCGGATGCGGCCATTATTTGCCCGCACTGGCAGTACCCGCACTGGATCACCTCAAGCGACAGCCAAGCGTTTTGGATGCGTTTGCCTTCGACTGTCGCCCCGATGGCCTCGATGGTGGTTACGTCGCCGTTCAACTCGCCAATCGGCACCATGCACGAGCGCGTTGGTTTACCGTCGATCTGTACAGTGCACGCCCCACACTGGCCGATTCCGCATCCGAACTTGGTTCCAGTTAGCCCCAAGAGATCTCGCAGGGCCCAAAGGAGGGGCATGTCAGGAGGACCGTCGAGATCAACAGAAGTCCCGTTAATGATGGCTGAAATCAAAGCTACACCTCATTCGAAACTTGTACGCGCCTTCGACCTCTTGCGAACACACGAACCCAGACGCGGGCAAAGCTGACCGGGCTGCCTTTCCAATAGGAATCTTGGCTTGAAGAATTACCAAAGCTTGCAGCGGAAAGAACTAATCCATCCGCATGACGAGAATATACCGTCGTATAGGGCCTACATTCGCGACCATCCAATACCTCGTCGAGCGCACAGGACTCCTCAACGCCGCGGCTAAATCCGGATCGTCATCAGTCATTGCAGCTAGTGGCTTAGGCGGCACTGCAGTCGCGGCTCTGCACCGTTTCGGGACGCCCACGAAACAGTGATATTTTCGGTACTCCAAATCAGCCACCGAAATGGCCGTGAAGATCACTACTCCGCATGGCTGGTTACTTTCGATTTTCCGCGGCGATTTCTTGGAGGTCCAGTTCGTGTTCGAGGTCGCGCATAACGCGATCACGTATCTCGCCGGATCTATACATCCGGATGACTTCCGCCCGGCCGGCCCTGATCGCTGCGAGAACCGCATCGAAGTGATCGGCTTTGATCAATTCATGCGTCCCCCGGTCCTCGAGGTACTGTGCGGCCGCCCGTGCACGATGCTCATACTGCTCCACCAAGCGAGGATGCTGTTCGCTTCCATCAGGCCTTCGAGAGAGGATTTGAACCGCACGATACTGTGCTTCGGCTACCTGCTTCCAAGCAGACGCATCATGTTCTTGGATGAGAATGTCATCCTGAGGATTGGCTATTTTTAGCAACCGAATGAGTGGAGCAAGCGTTATACCCTGCACTAACACCGTGAATATAATGACCGCAAAGGCGGCGACCAATACAATATCGCGACCAGGAAACCCGACCGGAAGTGACAGCGCCGCTGCCAGGGTAACGACACCTCGCATACCTGCCCAACCCATGACGATCGTAGCCGCCAAAGATTGTTTCGCTTTCGGCATCCTGCCGTTCCGCCTCACGACGGCGACAAACAGGTTGGAACCTCCCAGATAGACAAAGCGGGCGAATACAACAGTCAGCACAACTCCTGCGATGGGAATGATGTATTCGGGCAACCCGCTAATACGTTCGGAGACCCCTCGCAACGATAAGCCGATTAGGATGAATAGAAGCGATTCCATCAAGAACACGAGTGTTTTCCAAAAAGCCTGGCTTTGCACACGTGTTGATGCCGCGAACGCCTCGTGTTGATGCCAGCCAAGCAGCAACCCGGTCGTCACGGTGGCCAAAACACCTGAAACGCCCGCCGACTCGGCACTGATATAGGATACCGCAGCCAAAAGCAGAGTTGCCGTAATGATCAGTTCACTGTCTCGGAGCTTGCGAATGACGAGAAGCCCTAGCCAACCTCCCGCGAGGCCGACGAGCACACCGCCCAATGCTAGCCATGCAAATGACGCCACCGCCTGGGAAGCGCTGAAGCTTCCCGTTAAGGCCGCTGCCACCGCAAATCGCAAAAAGACCAGGCCGCTTGCGTCATTGAAGAGACTCTCTCCTTCAAGAACAGCGGTAATCGGATTAGGCAGATTGAGTCGTTCCAAGATCGCGCCAGCGGCTACCGCATCGGGTGGTGAAACAATCGCACCGAGCGCAAATCCGACGGCCAAAGGGAATTGCGGTAGAAGAAGATGAAATACGAAGCCGACACCTAGTGTCGTGAATGCAACCGCGCCCAATGCCAGAGACGCAATCGCCCAAAAATGTCTCCGGATCTCGCGCCAAACAGTGAAATAGGCACTGCTCATCAGCAAAGGCGGCAAAAAGACCACCATCACAAAATCTGGATCGATATCAATTTCGGGCACGCCAGGGACCAACGCAAGGGCCATCCCGCCGGCGATGAGGGCGACAGCTGGCGGTAACCGTAGTAGCTTCGCCAAAAGCTCCAGAACTAGAATGGCGGTTATCAGGATCACGAGGAACTCATATTTTGATTCAAGCGACAAACTGAGTTCCTCCGTTATTTATATTTATGTTGCGGCCGACGATGCTGCAGTCGACAGGCAATCTGGTCTTGCTCGCCGTCTTGTTGGCGCGAGCTAGGTTTCACAGCCTTGCACTTGATTGGCCCAGCACCTGCGGATTGACAATGTGAAGCGGCCTCTCTCCATTGAGAACGCGAGCCGACAGGCCGACGCAAACGGCGGCGATGTGGAACGACACCATTGTTAGCCGCGCCATGGCGCGAGGAAGTCGAACAGCAGTCGATTGACGGTTTCAGGTTGCTCTTCCTGGGGCAGATGCCCACATTCCTGAATGGCATGCACTTCCAGGTCCTCTGCCGTCTCGGCCCAAACCTTGGGCATATCAAACAACTTTCCAACGGTGTGGAAATCAGCGCCCCAGAGAGACATGACCGGGCAGGAGATCTTGATGTCGGCATCTTCAAGATCCTGAGCAACATCTTCCGGGTTGGCGCGATAGTCTGCCATGGCACCTCGAAGTGCGCCGGGCGCTTGGTATGCTCGCACATAGGTGTCGAATGCTTCTCCAGAGATCGTGGCTGGGTCATAACACCAATCGGAGAAGAAGTGCCGCAGCCAGATATGTTCTCTCCCTGCTATCAACGCTTCGGGCAAATCAGGAACGAGATGGAAAAGGAAGAACCAGTAAGCCTTTGCGATCCGGGCATCAATGTCGCGAGCGACCACTCTTGTCGGGACATTATCCATGACCACCAAACGGTCTATTAGATCGGGGTAGTCTTTTGAGAACCTGGTTGCCACGCGAGCGCCGCGGTCATGTCCCACTAGGGCGATTTTCGGGATATTAAGCGCCTGCATGAGTTCGCATAAATCACGAGCCATATTGCGCTTGTCGTAGCCGGTCGCCGGTTTGTCGGTTTCTCCGTAGCCGCGCAGATCAGGAGCGATGACCCGATAGTGTTGTGCGAGGACCGGCATTTGAAAGCGCCAGCTATAATTCGTTTCAGGAAAGCCATGCAGCAGGAAAACCGGCGGACCTTCACCTGCCTCAACAATGTGTTGTCGGATGCCATTGGCGTAAATCGCGTAGCTCTTCGACTTCATGTGAACTCTCCATCTGCCGGGACTGGTGCATTCCGTACCGCCGTTGCGCAAAACGTCGATCGCTTCCAGCTTCGGCGGAGCCAGCACTGAGCAGTGGGGCTCAGACGTACTCCACTCATTTGTCTCGAGCTTGTACAAACGATTGGGGCTTGAACGAATCCATGTCGGATTTCCGTCCACGGTGATAATGCCCACTGCGCCTCCGGCCGAACCGACCGCCGAGAGACCAGGTTAACAACCAGGTTTTTGTGAGCGATGTGAGGGCAATTCGACAAGTTCGAATGCAATCGACAAGATGAAGCGGGAGCTCCGATCTTATTTTCCGGCTTGAAAACAGCACCACCGGCGACGGCTTTTCATGGTCGAACCCGGCAAGGCTGATGATCGCAAAAGAGTAAGGGCAGCACGGACCGTGCTGATCTCGACCCTGCACTCGGTATCATTCTCAACAATCTCATGGAGTTCCGTCATGGCCAATATTCCCCTTCTCACTCCCGCTGATTGCGCGCTGGTCCTGGTCGACGAACAGGCGGGCCTCGCTTTTGCCGCCGGGTCGGCGGACCGGCAGTTGCTGCGCAGCAACGCCGTGGCCCTGGCGCGAACCGCAACCGCCTTTTCGGTTCCCGTCGTCGTCAGCACGTCTGCATCCAAGGTCTACAGCGGGCCGCTCATGCCGCCGCTACGGACCGTATTGACCGACGTAACCCCAATCGAGCGACGCAATATGAATCTCTGGGAAGACGATGCGGCCAAGGCGGCAATCGTCGCCACTGGCCGCAAGACGCTTGTCTTCGCAGGGCTGCTGACGGAGGCCTGTGTCAGCTTCCCCGTGCTGTCGGCACTCGCCGACAGCTACAAGGTTTACGTCGTCGCAGACGCATGCGGCGGCCTGACGCCTGCCAGCCACGACGCAGCACTTCGGCGATTGGAGCAGGCAGGCGCGATCATGACCTCATGGCTGCAGTTTCTGCTCGAGATGCAGCGCGACTGGACAAGGCACGACACATACGAGGCTGCGCGAAGCATCGTCGTCGACCACGGCGGCGGCTACGGCATTGGTCTCGACTATGCCCGTGACATGATCAAACCCGCCTGAGGAGACCACGATGAGCTTCGACTTCAATCCGACGGCATGGCAGATCGTTCCGGCTCGTGGTTTCGACCAGTTGAAGGTCGGCGAGATCTTCAGGGCGCCCAGCCGCACCTTGACCGATGCGCATGCCTCGGCTTTCCAGACGGTATCGTGCGACAATCATCCCATCCATTATGATACTGGCTACGCGCAGCGTTACGGCCATCCGGCACCAGTCGTTCATGGCTTGCAGGTGCTGGCCTTCACTGCGCCGGGCGCCACGCTGCTGCCCCATAATTTCGGTGCCATCTTCATCGCCTTCACTGAGCTTACGGCGAAGT